>JAXDOV010000228.1:0-10938 GCA_034668705.1 Sphingomonadales bacterium | reverse complement strand
CCGGAGCGGCTCGGAATCTCTGCGTCTCTGCGTCTCTGCGCGAACCAGGAGAGGCTTTCGAGCCGCTCATGCGCCAGAATCCGGGTTCCGGCTTTCGCCGGAAACAAAGGAAAAGGCCCGGCCGCTTTCACGGCCGGGCCCTTTTCCGCCCCCGGAGAAGGTGAGTGTTACTGGATCGGCTGGAGGTTGACCGCGGCGGTCTTGCCGCGGCGGTCGACTTCGAGCTCGAACTCGACCCGGTCGCCCTCGTTGAGCGTCGGCATGCCCGCCCGCTCGACGGCCGAGATGTGGACGAAGGCGTCGGGCTGGCCGTCGTCGCGGCTGATGAAGCCGAAGCCCTTCATCGCGTTGAAGAACTTGACCGTGCCGGAAGCCTTCTCGCCGGTCAGCTGGCGCTGGGGCCCGCCGCCGCCGCCGCGGTCGGCGAAGCCGCCCGCGCCGCCCGGACGGGGCTCGCGCGGCGGCCCGCGGTCCTGGACCGGGAGCGGTTCGCCCTCGATCTTGAGGTCGGTCGCCGAGATGCGGCCGCCGCGATCGACGAGGGTGAAGCCGAGCGGCTGCCCTTCGGCGAGGCCGGTGAGGCCCGCCTGCTCGACCGCGGAGATGTGGACGAACACGTCCTCGCCGCCGTCGTCGCGGACGATGAAGCCGAAGCCCTTCTGCCCGTTGAAGAATTTGACGATGCCCGTGCCTTCGCCGACGACCTGGGGAGGCATGCCGCCGGCGCCGCCGCGGGGGCCGCCGAAGCCGCCGCCACCACCGCCGCCGCCGCCACCGCCGCGATAGGCGCCGCCGAAGCCGCCGCCACCACCGCCGCGGTCGCCGAATCCGCCGCCGCCGCCGTAACCGCCGCCGCCGCCGCGATAGCCGCCGCCACCGCCGCCGCCGCCCCGGTCATCGCCGCCTGCGTAGAAATTGTCGTCGCCGAACCCTTCGCGCTTGTCTCTGCCGCGCCCGCCGCGCTCGCCGCGGCGCCCTCTGTCAAAACCCATGTGGTACGTTACTTTCCAGCGCCCTGATCTCCCTAGAACCACCGCGCTGGGCTGATCGCGCAAACGGCCTCGCGCCCCTGTTAGTTGGCGCACTGCCGACTCACATAGCCCAAAAAAGCCATTTCTGCGAGGGGGTTTCGCGAGTCGGGCGAGAGATTGCCCGCGACCGGCCATGGGGGCTGGCCGGAGCCGGGTCGATCGTGCAACAGCGCCGGTCCGAAAAGAGGGCGGAAGGAAAGATGGATCAGCTCCTGACTCTGGCGACGCAGCCCGCGGCCTGGGCGGCGCTGGCGACCTTGATCGTGATGGAGGTGGTGCTCGGCATCGACAACCTCATCTTCGTCTCGATCCTGTCGAACAAGCTGCCCGCCGAGCAGAGGCAGAAGGTGCGGCGGCTCGGCATCGGCCTCGCTTTGGTCATGCGGCTGGTCCTGCTCTCGACCATTGCCTGGATCGTCGGCCTCAAGGCGCCGGTGCTCGACCTCGGCCTCATCGGCCCGCTCGACGCCCATGGCGAGCCGAGCTTCGAGACCCAATTCTCCTGGCGCGACATGATCCTGATCGCCGGCGGCCTGTTCCTGGTGTGGAAGGCGACCAAGGAGATCCATCACGCGATCGACCCGCAGCCGGCGGACGATCTGTTCGACACGTCCAAGGCGGTGCTCGGCTTCGGCGCGGCGATCGTCCAGATCCTGCTGCTCGACATCGTCTTCTCGATCGATTCGATCCTGACCGCGGTCGGCATGACCGAGGAGCTGGCGATCATGGTCGTCGCCGTGGTCTTCGCGGTCGGGGTGATGCTGCTCGCCGCCGATCCCGTCGCCGAGTTCATCGGCCGCAACCCGACGGTGGTGATGCTGGCTCTGGGCTTCCTGCTGATGATCGGCGCGGTGCTGATCGCCGACGGCTTCGGAGTCCATGTGCCGAAGGGCTATATCTATGCGGCGATGGCCTTTTCGGCCGCGGTCGAGGGGCTGAACATGGTCGCCCGCCGCCGCCGCGCCGCGGCCGGGGCGGGCCGGGGCCGGACCGGAGGCCATTGAGACGGGGCCCGCTGGAACAGGCCGCGATCGGATGGATCGCAGCCCGTTCCAGATATTTGTATCCGCATTGCTTTTGCGAAAAGCCGCGTCGCACCTTTTCGCGCAATGCTCTTCGGCCTATCTCCCCCCGATGACCGTCCATTTCCACGAAGAGGATCTGCCCGAAGGCGTCCTCGCCGAAGGTCCCGTCGCCGTCGACACCGAGGCGATGGGGCTGCAGCCGGGCCGCGACCGCCTCTGCCTCGTCCAGATCTCGGACGGCGGCGGCGACGAGCATCTCGTCCGCTTCGGGCCGGGGAGCCGCTACGAGGCGCCGAACCTGCGCGCCATCCTCGCCGATCCGAACCGCCTCAAGCTCTACCATTTCGCCCGCTTCGACCTCGCGCTGATGCGCGCCTATCTCGGGGTGATGGCGGAGCCGGTCTATTGCACCAAGACCGCCTCGCGGCTGGTGCGCACCTATACCGACCGCCACGGCCTCAAGGAGCTGATCAAGGAGCTGCTGGCCGTCGACATCTCGAAGCAGCAGCAGACCTCCGACTGGGGCGCGCCGGAATTGAGCGACGCCCAGAAGGATTATGCGGCCTCCGACGTGCGCTATCTCCACCAGCTGAAGGAGAAGCTCGACGCGCGGCTCGAGCGGGAAGGGCGGATGCAGCTGGCCCAGGCCTGTTTCGACTTCCTGCCGCACCGGGCGCTGCTCGATCTCGCCGGCTGGCCGGAGGTCGACATCTTCGCCCATGTCTGAGCCGGTCCATGTCTGAGCCGGGCCATGACTGAGCGGACCCGTATCCGAGTCGGCCATGTCTGAGCTGGCGACTCGCGAGCGGGCGGAGAAGCGCGGCTGGGCGGCGCCCGGCGGCTTCCACGATTTCCTCGTCCGCTTCCTCAAGATCGCGCTGCCGATGGCGGTGGGCGGCTTCCTCGCCTATCTCCTGGTCTCGCCGCTCAGCCACAACAAGGAGGTCAGCTTCCTCCTCGACAAGAACAAGGTGGCGACCGCCGCCGAGCGGCTGAAGACCCAGGCGGCGCATTATCAGGGGGTCGACGACCAGGGCCGCGCCTTCACCGTCGAGGCCGACCGCGCCGTCCAGAAGACGTCGCAGGTGCCGATCGTCGACATCACCGGCGTCCGCGCGCAGCTGCAGCTGAAGGACGGGCCGGCGGTGGTGACCGCCGATAGCGGCCGCTACCATATGGACCAGCAGCAGATGGACGTGGACGGGCCGGTCCACGTCACCGCCGCCGGCGGCTACAAGCTGGAGACCCGCAACGTCCGCGTCGACCTCAACACCCACACCCTCACCGGCCAACAGGGGGTGGAGGGGCGGATGCCGCTCGGCCGGTTCAGCGCCGGCACGATGGCGGCGAACCTTCCCGGCCATCGCGTGAGCCTCGGCGGCCGGGCGCACTTGCATATCGACCAAGGCGGTCTCAAGAGGCTCAAATGAAGCGCTTCCTGCCCGTCCTCGCCGCCGTCGCGGCCTTCGCCGCCGCGGCGCCGTCGCTGGCGCCGGCGGCCCCCGCGCGGGCGACCCGCTCCTGCTCGGCCGGCCATGCCTCGGCGCTCAAGGGCCATAACAGCGACGCGCCGGTCGACTGGTCGGCGGATCATATCGACGTCGACGACAAGGCGGAACGGGCGGTGCTGGTCGGCAACGTCGTCGCCACCCAGGGGGAGCTGACGCTCACCGCGTCGCGGATCACGGCGGCCTATACGCGCAATCCGAGCGTGCGGGTGGATCGGCTCGACGCGAGCGGCGGCGTCACCGTCCGCAGCCCGTCCGAGACGGCGCGGGGCGAATACGGGATTTACGACCTCAACCGGAAGATCATCACCCTGATCGGCAATGTCCGGCTGGCGCGCTGCGACGGCACGATCAACGGCGGCCGCCTGGTCTACGACCTCGGCAGCGGCCGGGTGGTGATGGACGGCTCGGGCCCGAGCAGCGCCGGCCAGAACGGCCGCGTCTCCGGCTCCTTCACGGTGCCGAAGAGCGGCGGGTAAAGCGGGGACGCGCTCTCCCGACGGGAAGAAGCGTTCAAGGCATGTCGATCCGCCCACTCCGCTCCGGCCCGCACCTTTCGCCGCATCTGGCGGCCGCTCACGCCTTTTTCATGTTCATGCACGAAGCTTGCCAGTTGAGGCCCGCCAATGGCTGGCCTAAGGCTGGCGGCAAGGAACGGAAACGGTGATGAACGAGGCCATTCTCCTCCAGCGGCCCGATACGACGCTCGATGCGGCAGATCTGTCGCACGGGCTCAGCGTCGTCTCGATCGCCAAGAGCTACGACCGCAAGACGGTGCTGAAGGACGTGTCGATCCACGTCGACCGCGGCGAGGTGGTCGGCCTGCTCGGCCCGAACGGCGCCGGCAAGACCACCTGCTTCTATTCGGTGATGGGCCTGGTCAAGCCGGACAGCGGCCGGATCATGCTCGACGGGCAGGACATTACCGGCCTCCCGATGTACCGCCGCGCCATCCTCGGCCTCGGCTACCTGCCGCAGGAGACGTCGATCTTCCGCGGCCTCACCGTCGCCCAGAACATCATGGCGGTGCTCGAGGTCGCCGAGCCGGACAAGAAGGTGCGGCAGGAGCGGCTCGAGCAGCTGCTGGCCGAGTTCCACATCGCCCATCTGCGCGACGCGCCGGCCATGGCGCTGTCGGGCGGCGAGCGGCGGCGCTGCGAGATCGCGCGGGCGCTGGCCGCCGACCCGTCGATCATGCTGCTCGACGAGCCCTTCGCCGGCATCGATCCCATCTCGATCACCGACATTCGCGAGCTGGTCCGCGAGCTGAAGAAGCGCGACATCGGCGTGCTGATCACCGACCACAATGTCCGCGAGACGCTCGACATCGTCGACCGCGCCTGCATCATCTATGACGGCCAGGTGCTGTTCGCGGGCAGCCCGCAGGCCCTGGTCGCCGATCCGAACGTCCGCCGGCTCTATCTGGGCGAAAGCTTCGCGCTGTAGCCATGGCGCTGGGGCCGCGCCTCGACCTGCGCCAAAGCCAGTCGCTGGTGATGACCCCCCAGCTCCAGCAGGCGATCAGGCTGCTGGCGCTCTCCAACCTCGAGATCGAGAGCTTCATCGCCGAGGAGCTGGACCGCAACCCGCTGCTCGACAGCGCCGGCGAGCCCGAAGGCGGGGAGGCGGAGGCGCCGGACGCCCCTGCGGCGGCGGAGCGGGACGCGCCGGCCGAGGTGGACGAGCTGGTCAGGAGCGGCGACGGCAGCGGCGAATCCGCGCTCGACATGGATGTGAACGACGAGAATCTCCACCAGGACAGCGCCACCGACCGCGGCCTCGACGGCGCTTTGGGACTGGACGGGATCGGCGGCGGCGGGGGCAGCGGCTTCGACGGCGAAGGCCCGGATTTCGACCGCTTCGCCGCGGAGGGAGTCTCGCTCCACGAGCATCTCCTCCACCAGGCCGGCGAGCGCCTGGCCGGGGACGATCTCGTCATCGCCGCCCGCATCGTCGAGCAGGTCGAGGAGACCGGCTATTTCGCCGGCTCCACGCTCGATCTCGCCCGCCGGCTCGGCGCCCCGCTCTGCGACGTCGAGCGCGTGCTAGCAATCGTCCAGAGCTTCGATCCGTCGGGCGTCGGCGCCCGCTCGCTCTCCGAATGCCTCGCCCTGCAGGCGAAGGAGGCCGACCGCTACGACCCGGCCATGGCGCGGCTGATCGACAATCTCGACTATCTCGCCCGCGGCAACCTGCCGGCGCTGAAGCGGATCTGCGGCGTCGACGACGAGGATCTGGCCGACATGATCCGCGAGCTGCGCGGCTACGACCCCAAGCCCGGCTGCCGCTTCGTCCGGAACGAGCGGGTGGACGCGGCCATACCGGACGTGTTCGTCGCCCGCCGCGCCAATGGCTGGGCGATCGAGCTCAACAACGCCACTCTGCCGCGCCTGCTCGTCAACCGGACCTATTATGCCGAGCTTGCCGGCGGCGCCCAGGACCGGCGCTCCAAAGCCTGGCTGTCCGAATGCCTCGCCAGCGCCAACTGGCTCCTCAAGGCGCTCGACCAGCGGGCGCGGACCATCGTCAAGGTGGCGACCGAGATCGTCAAGCAGCAGGACGGCTTCTTCCGCCACGGCGTCTCGCAATTGAGGCCGCTGACCCTGCGCCAGGTCGCCGACGCGATCGGCATGCACGAATCGACGGTGAGCCGGGTCACCTCGAACAAATATCTGGCCTGCGACCGCGGCCTGTTCGAGCTCAAATATTTCTTCACCAGCGGCATCCAGAGCGCCGATGGCGGCGACGCCGTCTCGGCCGAGGCGGTGAAGAGCCAGATCCGCGCCCTGATCGCCGCCGAGCAGCCGGTCGCGATCCTGTCGGACGATCAGCTGGTCGAGCTGCTCCGCGCCAAGGGCTTCGACATTGCCCGGCGGACGGTCGCCAAATATCGCGAGGCGGTGGGGATCGGCTCGTCGGTGCAGCGGCGGCGGCAAAAGGCGATCGGCGCCCGCGCCGCCTGACCGAGACCGCCGCCGATACGCCTGATTTCAGCCCGCGACTGGGAAAGCGCCGAACCGTTGGTCGCCGGGAGCAACCAAAAGCAGGCCCGGGCGGTTCTGCGCTGCAACAGGAATGGATGCGGGTGGGCCCGAAAGGAGCCAGCATGTTCCGGCGTATGACGATTGCCCTGCTTCTTGCCGCGCCCGGCGCGGCGGCGTTTGGACAGGGCCAGGAGGTGGGCGGCCAGCAGGAAATAAGCGGACAGGGCCAGGAGATGGGCGATTGGGCGATCGCGCAGATGCCCAATGGCTGCATGGTCGAGGCGGTCTCCCCGCAGGGGACGATGCTGTCGATCTGGGGCTTTGCCGGCCAGCCGAAGCTCGCCTTCCTGCTCCAGAACAAGGGCTGGGGCGCGCTGCAGGACGGCCGCAGCTACAAGCTCGGCCTCGATTTCGTCGGCACGCCGACGGCGATGCCGGTCGACGCCACCGCCCGCGAGCATATCGACAGCGACGGCCCCGGCTTCCTGTTCACCGTCGTGCCCGGCGGCGACAAGGCGAAGAGCTTCCTCACCGCCTTCACCAGCGCCGAGGGCATGCGGATCAGCCGGGACGGCCGCAGCGTCGACACCCTGCCGCTCGCCGGCAGCCGCGGCGCGATCGGCGCGCTCGCCAAATGCCTGGCGGGCAAATGGGGCGCGGCGGGGGCCGAGCCCGATGCCTCGGACGGCGATGATGCCAAGCCGGCCCCGGCGGTCCCGACCGCCTGAGGTCGAGCGGCGGCCAAAGTCCGGCCTGTCGACACCGAACCGCTCTTCATGAGCGGGGACCCGGCGAGGGCGACTCGCGTGCCGATGGCCGCGCACGAGACCCCGCCATTGCCGTGTCCCGCCTGCAACAACCGGGCGTAAATCGTCGGCCCTGAAGACGGCCGCTCTCGGTTCAGCCCAACGGAACGACTTGCATGCCCCTCGTAAGGTGATATCATAACATCACCATAAGAGGAGGTGAGGATGCGTTGGCTTGCTCTTTTCCCGGTTCTTGCCCTGGTGATCACTCCGCCCGCTCCGCCTCTCGCCGCCGCGCCGCGCGCGGCGCCCGCGCGTCCGGCCCCCGCGCGTCCGGCCCCCGCGCGTTCGGCCGACGCCGCTGAGCGGCTCTGCGGCCGCTATCTCCACGCCTCTGACGAGGATCGCGGCCGGATGGTCAATCGCGGCAGGCCGATGCCCAGCATGGTCTATGCGCCACAGCCGTCGCCGCCGCCCCCTCCACCCCCGCCCCCGCCCCCGCCAGCCCCGCCGCCCCCGCCGCCGGGCGTGATGGCCTATGCGCCGGCATCGCCGGTCGCGGTCACCGGCAGCCGCCTCGCCATGCCGGGCATGTCGCTCGAGAATCGCGAGCGCTATGCGGGCAAGGCGGTCGCGACGGTGCAGGCGGTCGCCGACGCGCCGGTCTCCACCTTCGGCGTCGACGTCGACACCGGCAGCTATGCCAATGTCCGGCGGATGCTGACGTCCGGCGAGATGCCGCCGCAGGGCGCGGTGCGGACCGAGGAGATGCTCAACTATTTCCGCTACGATTATCCGCTCCCACCCGACCGCTCGCGCCCCTTCTCGATCGACGCGGACATGGCGCGGACGCCGTGGAATCCGGCGACGCGGCTGCTGAGGATCGGCCTTCGCGGCTATGACGTGCCGCGCAGCGAGCGGCCGGCCGCCAATCTCGTCTTCCTGGTCGACGTGTCGGGATCGATGGAGGAGCCGGACAAATTGCCGCTCGTCCAATGCTCGCTCGCCCTGCTTGCCGAGCGGCTGACGCCGCGCGACCGCGTCTCGATCATCGTCTATGCGGGCGCCGCCGGCATGGTGCTGCCGCCGACCTACGACAAGGCGCGGGTGGTCGAGGCCCTGTCGCGGCTACACGCCGGCGGCTCGACCGCCGGCGCGGAGGGCATCGCCCTCGCCTACCGGACCGCCGAGGCGAACAAGGTCGAAGGCGGCATCAACCGCGTCTTCCTCGCCACCGACGGCGATTTCAACGTCGGCGTCACCGACAACCAGGCCTTGATCTCGATGGTCGAGCGGGAGCGGGATTCCGGCATCACCCTGACCACGCTCGGCTTCGGCACCGGCAATTACAACGAGGCGATGATGGAGCAGATCGCCGATCACGGGAACGGCAATTACGCCTATATCGACAGCCCGCGCGAGGCGCAGAAGGTGCTCGACGAGGAATTGTCCTCGACCCTGTTCACCATCGCCCAGGACGTGAAGATCCAGATCGAGTTCAACCCGGCCTATGTCGGCGAATATCGGCTGATCGGCTATGAGAATCGGGCGCTGACCGAGCAGGAGTTCAGCAACGACAAGGTGGATGCGGGCGATATCGGCGCCGGCCACCAGGTGACGGCGCTCTACGAGATCGTGCCGGCGGGGGCGAAGGGCTGGCTGCCGGACCGGCATTATCCCGCCAACCGGCATGACGCGGCCGGCGCCGCGAATGGCGAGCTCGCCTGGCTGCGCCTGCGCTACAAGCTTCCGGGCGAGGCGCAGTCGAGGCTGATCGAGCAGCCCCTCGGCGCCGGCCTCGTCGGCGCCGCCGCGCCGCCGCGGGGCGACACCGCCTTCGCCGCCGCGGTCGCCGCCTTCGGCCAGAAATTGCGGGGCGATCCGTGGCTCGGCAATTTCGGCTATGCCGATGCCCGCCGCCTCGCCGCCGCCTCGGCCCCGCGCGACGACTGGCGCCGGGAATTCCTGACGCTGACCGAGCTGGCCGAGCGCAAGGGCGGTGTCGCCCGCGGCGAATGAGGCCTGGGGGTGGGTCGCAATCAGATTGAACCGCACGCGCGCTGCTCCCCGGCGCAAGCCGGGGCCCAGAAAAAGAGCTGGGCCCCGGCCTTCGCCGGGGAACGGCGGTTCGATAGGGCGGGACCCAGCCTAGGTCACGGCCATGGGCGCCCACGATGTTTTGAATATCAATCGTACGGAATCTGGGCGCCGGGGCTGATCGCCAGCCAGATCGTGTGGCGCGCGCCGCGGCCGCCGCGGGCGCGGACTTCTTGCTCCTCCACCGTGAAGCCGGCCTTGCGCAGGCGGCGGGTGAAAGCGGGGTCGGGGCCGGACGACCAGACGGCCAGCACGCCGCCCGGGCGCAGGGCGGCCTTGGCTTCGCGCAGGCCGGCATCGGCGTAGAGGCGGTCATTGGCGGCGCGGCTGAGCCCGTCCGGGCCGTTGTCGACGTCGAGCAATATGGCGTCCCACGCCGCGCGGGCGGCGCCGATCAGCTGCCCGACATCCGCCACCGCGACGGTGACGCGCGGGTCGTCGAGGCTGGCGCCGGACAAAGCCGTCATCGGTCCCCGCGCCCAGGCGATGACGGCCGGGACCAGCTCGGCGACAATGATCCCGGCGTCCGGCGCCAGCGCAGCGAGCGCGGCGCGCAGGGTGAAGCCCATGCCGAGGCCGCCGATCAGGAGATGGGCGCGGGACCGCCCGGCGATCCGCGCGCAGGCCAGGCCGGCAAGCGCCTCTTCCGAGCCGCCGAGGCGGCTGTTCATCAGCTCGTTGGCGCCGAGCATGATCGAAAATTCCCGGCCGCGCCGGAACAACCGCAGCGCGCCTTCGCCGCCGGGGATCGGGGCGGTGTCGATCAGCTCCCGCGGGACCAAGATCTCATCCCGCGCCTAGACGTCGAGATTGGCGACGTTCAGCGCATTTTCCTGGATGAACTCGCGGCGCGGCTCGACCACGTCGCCCATCAGCCGGGTGAAGATCTCGTCGGCGACGTCGGCCTGGGCGACCTCGACCCGGAGCAATGACCGGTTCCCGGGATCGAGCGTGGTCTCCCAGAGCTGCTCGGCATTCATCTCGCCAAGGCCCTTATAGCGCTGGATCGAGAGGCCCTTGCGGCCGGCGGCGAGGATCGCGTCGAGCAATTCGGTCGGCCGGCGGACGAGGACGCCGCGCGGATCGACCGCCCGCTCGGGCGCCGGATCGAGCTCGGCGCCGGGCGTGTTCTCCTCCTGCTCGGGCTCCTCGGCCGCGGCGGCGGCGGAGGCGCGCAGCCTGACCAGCCGCGAGGCGCTCGCATAAGCCGGCGCCTGCTCGGTCGCCAGACCGTGCAGCTTGCGCGCCTCGGCCGAGGCGACGAACTTGTGGTCGACGACATGATGGTCGGTGACGCCGCGCCACAGGCGGCGGAGCACGTAATCGCCGTCGGCGCCGATCTCGCCGGTCCAGGTCGAATCCTCGTCGCCGGCCTGCAGCCAGGCGGCGGCGCGGGTGATCGCCTCGGCCCGGCCGGGCTCGCGCAGATTGGGGTTGAGCGCGCCGGCGAGGGCCAGCGCCTCGATGATCGCCGGATCGTAGCGGCGGGGGACATAGGCCATCAGGCTGCGCATCCGCCGCGCATGCTCGGCGAGCTGGCGCAGATC
>JAXDOV010000227.1:0-4703 GCA_034668705.1 Sphingomonadales bacterium | reverse complement strand
CCCGGCACCGAGCCGACGCGAAGCTCCACCTCGCCCGGCATCGATTCCGCCACCGGACAATGGGGCGTGGTCAGCGTCATCTTGATCTTCGCATGGTGCTCGGGCGTGATCTCGACGTCGTAGATGAGGCCGAGATCGTAGATGTTGACCGGGATTTCCGGGTCGTAAATGTCCTTCAGCGCCTCGATCACCCCTTCATAGAGGTCGCCGCCGGGCGTCTCCTGCGCCGGCGCGGCGGGCTGCCTGGCGAGGAAGCCTTCGAGATAGTCGCGCTTGCGCTCGAACGAGGCGCCGGGGTCGGGAGCGGGGACATCGTCGACGGGCGCATCGCCAACGCGCGCTTTCGGCGGCGGCGGCACCTCGCCGACCTCCTCGATCTCGATCTTCCGTTCCTCGTTCACGCGAAGGTCCTCATCCGAATATCCGCCGCACCCGTTCGAGGCCGGCAACCAGAGCCTCGACGTCCCTGCGGCCGTTATAGACGCCGAAGCTGGCCCGCGCCGTCGCGTCCACCCCCAGATGCGCCATCAAGGGCTGCGCACAATGATGGCCGGCGCGGATCGCCACTCGGCTCTCGTCCAATATGGTGCCGACGTCATGGGCATGCACCCCCTCGACCGCGAAGCTGACGATGCCGGCGCCGTCGTCGGGGCCGAACAGGCGGATTGAGTTGAGCGAGGCCAGGGCCGCCCGCGTCTCGCGCACCAGCGCCTCCTCATGGGCGCTGATCGCGTCGAGGCCGATCGCCTCGACATAGTCGATCGCCGCCTCCAGGCCGAGCACGCCGACGACATGCGGCGTGCCGGCCTCGAACCGCGCCGGCGGCGGCGCGTAGCTGGTCTTCTCGAAGGTGACCTTTTCGATCATCGCGCCGCCGCCCTGGACCGGCGGCATGGCATCGAGCAGCTCCGCCCGGCCCCACAGCACGCCGATGCCGGTCGGCCCGTATAATTTGTGCGCCGAGAAGACGTAGAAGTCGCAACCGAGCGCGGCGACGTCGACCGTCATGCGCGGCACCGCCTGGCAGCCGTCGAGCAGGAGCAGGGCGCCGACCCCATGGGCCAAAGCGGCGGCGCGGGCGGCGTCGAGGACCGAGCCGAGCGCGTTCGATACATGGGCGAGGGCGACGATCCGGTGCCGCTCGGTCAGCATCGCCGCCATCGCGTCGAGATCGATCCGGCCGTCCTGCGTCAGCGGCGCGACGTCGATCACGGCGCCGGTGCGCTCGGCGACCATCTGCCAGGGGACGATGTTCGAATGATGCTCGAGCACCGACAGCATGATGCGGTCGCCGGGCTTGAGGAAGGTGCCGCCCCAGCTCTGCGCGACGAGGTTGATGCCCTCGGTGGCGCCGCGGACGAAGATCACTTCCTCGGCCGCCCGGGCGCCGATGAAGGAAGCGGTCCGGCGCCGCGCGGCTTCGAAGGCGAGGGTCATCTCGGCCGAGCGCTGGTAGACGCCGCGATGGACGGTCGCATAGGTCTCGGCATAGCCGCGGGTGATCGCGTCGATCACCGCCTTCGGCTTCTGCGCGGTGGCCGCGGTGTCGAGATAGGCCCAGCCCTCCGGGATGGCCGGGAAGTCCGACACCAGGTCGAGCGGGCGGGTGGAAGCGATCATGTCCATCAGCGCAGCCATGCCTCCGCCTGGGCGAGGAACGCCTCGCGCACGTCCTTCTCGCCGATCCGGGCGATGGCGTCGGCGACGAAGGCGCGGGTGAGGAGGGCGCGCGCTTCGGCGGGCGGCACGCCGCGGCTCGCCATGTAGAAGAGGGCGTCGCGGTCCAGCTCGCCGACGGTGGCGCCATGGGCGCATTTGACGTCGTCGGCGAAGATCTCGAGCTCGGGCTTGGCGTTGATCGTGGCGGTGCGGGAGAGGAGCAGGCCCTTCAGCGACTGCTCGCCGTCGGTCTTCTGCGCCGCCCGCGCCACCTCGACCCGCGCGGCGACCGAGCAGATGGCGTGATCGTCGGCGGCCGAGCGCCAGACCTGGCGGCTCGTCCCGCCCGGCTGCTCGTGGCGGATGACGACATTGGCGTCGTGGCGCTGACGGCCGCGGCCGAGCAGGGCGCCGCCGGCCTCGGCATAAGCGCCTTCGCCGGTCAGGCGGATGGTGCCGTCGAGGCGGGTGTCGGCGCCGCCGGCGGCGAGCGTGGTGATGGTAAGGCTGGCCCCTTCGCCGATCGCTGCCCGGTCGACCAGGCTGACGAAGCCCGTCCCGAGCGACATCGCAGGGCCGCTCTCGCCGACCAGCCGCCGCGCCAGCATCAGCCGCGCGCCCCTGGACAGGGTGATGCCGGTCAGCCGGTTCGTCCAGCCGGCGCCGACATAGGTTTCGACGATCGAGGCCTGGGCGTCGACGTCGAGCGCGATCTCCGCGGCGAGATGGTCGGCGCCGCCGGTCGAGACGTGGACGATCTGCACCAGCCCCGGCGGCGCATGGTCGCGGCCGAGCTTCAGCGCCCAGCCGCGATGGCCCGCCATTCGCGCCAGCGCGTGGTCGCCCGCTTCGGCGGAGACGGCGCCGACCTCGACGGCGCCGGGATTGCTCCGCTCCGCGACGAATGCGCCGTCCACGAACAACAGCCGCGGTCCCTCGCGGGCGCAGTCGATCCACGGCAACGCCTCCGGCGCGTTCCCGCGCGCCGGGCGCGCGGCGATCTCCGGCAACGCCGAAAGGTCGCTCCAGCGCCAGGCTTCGTCGTGACGAGAGGGCAGGCTCAGCAGGGTCATCGCCGGCACGGCCTCTCTGCGTCTCTGCGTCTCCGCGCGAACAAAAAGGAGGGTGCGCGCAGAGGCGCAGAGCCGCGGAGGAGGGAAAAGGCGCCTTCGGCGCGACGATCGATCATGCCGCCATCGCTCCATAGCCTTCGCGCTCGAGCTCGCGGGCCAGCTCCGGCCCGCCGGAGCGCGTGATGCGGCCGTCGGCCAGGACGTGGACGAAGTCCGGCTCGACCAGGTCGAGCAGGCGCTGATAATGGGTGATCAGCAGGACCGCCTTGTCGGGCTTGCGCATGATCCGGTTGATGCCGTCGCCGACGACGCGGAGCGCGTCGATGTCGAGGCCGGAATCGGTTTCGTCGAGCACGGCGAGGCGCGGATCGATGATCCCCATCTGCACCATCTCGTTGCGTTTCTTCTCGCCGCCCGAAAAGCCGACGTTCACCGCGCGCTTCAGCATGTCCATCGACACGCCGAGCGCCTCCCCCTGCTCGCGGGCGAGGCGGAGGAAGTCGCCGGCGGAAATCTCCTCCTGCCCCCGCGCCCGCCGCTGCGCGTTGAGTGCGGTGCGCAGGAACTGGACGTTGGAGACGCCGGGAATCTCGACCGGATATTGGAATCCCAGGAACAGGCCGGCGGCGGCGCGCTCGTCCGCCGCCATCTCAAGCAGGTCGCGGCCGTCGAAGGTGACCGAACCTTCGGTCACCTCATAACCCTCGCGCCCGCCGAGCACATAGCCGAGCGTCGACTTGCCGGCGCCGTTCGGCCCCATGATCGCATGCACCTCGCCCGCATTCAGGGAGAGGGAGAGGCCCTTCAGGATCGGCTTGTCGGCGACCGTGGCGTGGAGGTTTTCAATCTTTAGCATTGTCACCGATCGTCCAATTCATTCCGGACTCGTCCTGCCGGAGACCGACCTGACGAAGTACTGCGTTGATGGCGCCAAGGTCTTTTGTGGCCACAGCCGCGTCATAGGCATCCAGCAGCCCTCCAACCGACAGTCGCTCGTTGACGGTCATACCGGTGTAAATCTCAGCCAACGCTCCCCTCCAGGCTGATCCCCAGCAGCTTCTGCGCCTCCACCGCAAACTCCATCGGCAGCTGCTTGAGCACCTCGCGGGCGAAGCCGTTGACGATCAGGGCGACGGCATCCTCGCGGGAGAGGCCGCGGCTCATCGCGTAGAAGAGCTGGTCGTCGCTGATCTTCGAGGTCGTCGCCTCATGCTCGATCTGCGCCGAGGGGTTCCTGACCTCGATATAGGGCACGGTGTGGGCGCCGCACCGGTCGCCGAGCAGCAGGCTGTCGCACTGGGTGAAGTTGCGGACATTGTCGGCATTGGCGAGCACCCGGACGAGGCCGCGATAGGTGTTGTTCGAGCCGCCGGCGCTGATCCCCTTGGAGACGATGGTCGAGCGGCTGTTCTTGCCGATATGGATCATCTTGGTGCCGGTATCGGCCTGCTGGCGGTTGTTGGTGAGCGCGACCGAATAGAATTCGCCGACGCTGCTCTCGCCCTGGAGGATGCAGGAGGGGTATTTCCAGGTGATGGCGGAGCCGGTCTCGACCTGGGTCCAGCTGATCTTCGAGCGGGCGCCGCGGCAGGCGCCGCGCTTGGTGACGAAGTTGAAGATGCCGCCCTTGCCCTCGGCATCGCCCGGATACCAGTTCTGGACGGTCGAATATTTGATCTCGGCATCGTCGAGCGCGACCAGCTCGACCACCGCCGCGTGGAGCTGGTTCTCGTCGCGCATCGGCGCGGTGCAGCCTTCGAGATAGGAGACGTAGCTGCCCTTGTCGGCGACGATCAGGGTGCGCTCGAACTGGCCGGTATTGGCGGCGTTGATCCGGAAATAGGTCGACAGCTCCATCGGGCAGCGCACGCCCTCGGGAATGTAGACGAAGGTGCCGTCGGAGAAGACCGCGCTGTTCAAGCAGGCGAAATAATTGTCGCGCTGCGGCACCACCGAGCCGAGATATTTGCG
>JAXDOV010000226.1:0-2591 GCA_034668705.1 Sphingomonadales bacterium | reverse complement strand
TCCAGGCCGAAGCCCGACACGGCCGCCGCGCCGCGTCAGGATGCGAAGCCCGCCCGCATCGCCCGGCTCGAATCCGCCAGGCCGGCGCCGACGAAGAAGCCGAAGACGGTCGCCGGGCCGAGCGAGGCCGCGGCGCCCGCCAGGCATGATCCGCGCCCGGCCCTGCGCACCGCCGCCCGTGCCGACAAGCCCGAACCGGCCAAGCCCGCCAAGCCGGCCAAGGCGGCTCGCGCCGCGCCGAAGCTCGCCGCCGCGGACGGCGCCGTCCACCCGGCCAGCTCCGGCCACCGGGGCGGAGCGCAATGACGGCAATCGTTGCTTCCACCGACTGGAAGCCAAGCACCGGCGGGCGGCAGCAGGGCCTGTCGCTCACCTATCATCGGCTGATGCTGGTGATGCTGGTCTTCGCCGGCGTCACCGCTCTGGTCGCCGGACGTTTGCTCTATCTCCAGCTCTTCACCGATCGCGCGGGCGGCGCCGAAATCGGCAATCCGCTGATGCCGGTGCGCGGCGACATCCTCGACCGCAACGGCGTCCCGCTCGCCCAGACGATCGATGCCTGGACCATCGCCATCCATCCGAACCGCCTGCTCGGCAATGCCGGCGAGCTGGCGGTGAAGCTCAACCAGCTGATGCCGGAGCTGGTCCAGGCGGTGAACGCACTTGGCGAGCCGGCGATCGAATTCAGCCGCGAGCCCGAGCGTCTCTACCCGCAGACCTCGCTCGCCGGCCAGATCCTCGGCTGGACCGACGTCGACGGCCACGGCGTCGCCGGCGTCGAGCGGGTGTTCGACGACCACCTCCGCGATCCGGTCACGCGCGGCGATCCGGTCATGCTGTCGATCGACACCCGCGTCCAGGCGACTATGGAGAGCGAGTTGGCCGCGGCAATGGCCAAGTTCAGCGCGATCGGCGCCGCCGGCATCGTCCTCGACATCAAGACCGGCGAAGTGCTCGCGATGACCTCTTTGCCCTCGCTCAATCCGAACGCTCCCGGCCACGCCGCGGCGGAGGCAGGCTTCAACCGCGCGACGCTCGGCGTCTACGAACTCGGCTCGACCTTCAAACCGTTCACAGTCGCGATGGCCATGGACAGCGGCATCATCAAGAGCTTCGGGCAGATGTACGATTGCCCCAAAGCTCTCAGCGTCGGCCGCTTCACCATTCACGACGATCATCCGTTCGGCCGCCAGTGCAGCGTCGCTGAGATCATGCAGCAATCCTCGAACGTCGGCGCGGCGCAGATCGCAGCGCAGGTCGGCTCGCAGCGGCAGCAGGCGTTCCTGCGCAACATGGGCTTCATGGAGCCCGTGGCCGTGGAACTGAACGAGCGCGGGCGCACGCTCACCCCCGGGGCCAATTGGGGGGAGATCGCAACGATGACGGTGGGCTTCGGCCACGGCATCGCCGTGACGCCGCTCCATCTCGCGCTCGGCTATGCCGCTTTGTTCAACGGCGGCATCTGGCGCCCCGCAACTCTGGTCAAGGTGGGGCCGAACCATCCCGTCCCGGAGGGCCACCGCGTCTATACCGAGGAAACCTCGTACCGCATGCGCGCGTTGCTGCGCCTGGTGGTGACCGACGGCACCGGCCGCAAGGCGGACGCGCCGGGATATCGCATCGGCGGCAAGACCGGTACCGCCGAAAAGCTCGCCGGCGGCCGCTATACGGGCGCGGCGGTCGTCACCACCTTCGCAGGCGTGTTCCCGATGGAAGCGCCCCGCTATGTCGTGATCTGCATGCTGGACGAGCCGAAATCCCTGCCCGAGACCTTCGGTTTCCACACCGCCGCCTGGAACGTCGCGCCGGTGGTATCGCGGGTGGTGGGCCGCATCGGCAGCCTGCTCGGTGTCCAACCCGACCCGACACGCGACGCCAACATGGCCGAGGTCCTTCCTTACATCCATCGCGAAGAAGAGCATTGATTCGATGCGCCTCAGCGACCTCGCCGGGATCGACTCCGATTCTCGGGTAACGGGCTTTGCCATCGATCATCGCAAGGTCGCGCCCGGCACCGTCTTCGGCGCCTTCCGCGGCGCCATCTTCAACGGCGAGGACTTCATCCCGGAGGCGGTGAGCGCGGGCGCGGTCGCGGTGGTGGCGCGGCCGGAGGCGCGGGTCGAGGGCGTCGCCCATGTCGCGGCGGAGGAGCCGCGGCGGGAGTTCGCGACGCTGGCGGCGAAATTCTTCCGGCCCTTCCCGAAGAACGTCGTCGCCGTCACCGGCACCAACGGCAAGACCTCCAACGTCGAGCTCGCCCGGCAATTGTGGCGGATGGCCGGTCATCATGCCGCCTCGATCGGCACGCTCGGCGTCACCACCGCCGACGACCGGGTGACGACCGGCCTCACCACGCCCGACATCGTCACCTTCCTCTCGAACATGGCCGGGCTGGCGCGCGAGGGCATCACCCATGCCGCCTTCGAGGCGTCGAGCCACGGCCTTGCCCAATATCGCACCGAGGGACTGCCGGTGCGGGCCGCCGCCTTCACCAATTTCAGCCGCGACCATCTCGAGTACCCTCTGACCATGCCCGCCTATTTCGAGGCGAAGATGCGATTGTTCACCGAAGTGGTCGAGCCGGACGGCGC
>JAXDOV010000225.1:0-7809 GCA_034668705.1 Sphingomonadales bacterium | reverse complement strand
CCTGCACCACGCCCGCCCCGGCGCCGACGATCGCCCCCGAAGGGCCGTCTTCCGAGACGAGGTAGAGCGCGGCCGGGACGACATTCTCCGGGTTGAACAGGGCCAGCAGCTCCGGCGGGAAGATGTCCTCGGTCATCCTCGTCGCGGCGGTCGGGGCGATCGTGTTGACCCTGATGCCGTATTTGGCGCCTTCGAGGTGGAGCGTCTTGGCGAGGCCGACGAGGCCCATCTTCGCCGCCCCGTAATTGGCCTGGCCGAAATTGCCGTAGAGGCCGGTCGAGCTCGCCGTCATCAGGATGCGGCCATAGGCCTGGTCGCGCATCGTCTCCCACACCGCCTTGGTGCAATTGGCCGAACCGATCAGGTGGACGTCCACCACCGCCCGGAAATCCTCGATGCTCATCTTCGCGAAGCTCTTGTCGCGCAGGATGCCGGCATTGTTGATGAGGATATGGACGCCGCCCCAGCGCGCTTTGGCGTCGGTGACCATCGCCTCGATCCCGGCGAGATCGGTGACGCTGGCGCCGTTGGCGACGGCTGTGCCGCCGGCCGCCTCGATCTCCGCGACCACCGCGGCGGCGGCATCGCTTTGACCGGTGCCGTCGCGGGCGACGCCGAGGTCGTTCACCACCACCTTCGCGCCGCGCCGCGCCAGCTCCAGCGCATAAGCGCGGCCCAGCCCGCCGCCGGCGCCGGTCACGATTGCCACCCGGCCTTCGAAGCTGATCGTCATGATGTCGGAAAACCCTTTTCGGCGGAATGCGCGGGGCGCAGAGCCGACCGCGGCGGAGCCGGACGGCCCCGTCGGCTGATTGGCAGATTGAATCGCCCGCGGCCAGCCTGGAGCGGCGGGAGCGGAACGGCGGGGGCGGGGCGGCTGCCCGGCGCCCCCGCGTCGCGGTTAGCGGCGGGCCCGGCGGCGGTGACGGACCGCCTTCTTGCCGCTGCCGCCGGCGCCGGCGCTCATGGCGGTGTCGGTGCCGGCGTCGGCCGTGGCGGTCGCGTCAGTGCCGGTGGAGGCCGTTGCGGCCATGGCGCCGCCGGCCGGCCCGTGATTGCGCTCATAGGTCTGCGTGCAATGGTCGGTGACCTTGCGGCTGCAGGGCGGCAGGTCGCCGGCGGTCCCCATGGTCGGGGCCGGGGCGGAGGCGGGGGCGGCGCCGGGCGTGCCCGGAGGCTGGTTCCAGCCGGCCGGCGCGGTCGCATCGGCGGAGATCACGGGAACGCCGCGCGCATCGCGCTTCGGCGCCGCGTTGCTCGGCGCGACGGTGGTGCCGCCGGCCATCGCGCCCGTGCCTTGGGTGCCGGTGGTGCCCTGCGCATAGGCGGCGGTGCCGACCAGCAAAGCCGCGGCGAACATGACTGCTTTCATCTCTCATCCTCCTTTGGATAGTGGCCGCCCGCACTCCGGCGGCTCACCCTAAACGTAGCCGAAACATTTTTTCTCCCGAGGCCGTCGGTCCTGCGGCTGCCCCTCCAACGTGCCCGAAACGGTTTCTATCCGGACCGGGCGAAGAAAGGGCCACCTCCTCTCCCTTCGAGGGGAGAGGATACGAAGCCTTAGCGGCTCTGCCGCTTAGGCGGAGTTGGTGAGGGTGACACCGTAAGCGACCATTTCTCCGCCGCTGCCACCCTCACCCAACTGCGACTAGGCGGCAGAGCCGCCAAGTCTCCGTAGCCCTCCCCCCTCCAGGGGGAGGGGTGTCCGCCGGCGCAAAGCGGCTGTCTCGCTCTGGGACGGCGGGTTTTTCGGGTCGCTCGAAATTGACCGCCTTTACCCTTATGAAAGAGGCTGCGCATAAGCCCGGGAGCGATGAGCGACGTGGAGACCGATGGGAGCGAAGCAGGCGGCTTCAAGCCGAGCCGCAGGACCGTGCTCGTGCTCGGCGCCGCCGCCGCCTCGACGGTGGTGACGATCCGCCCGGCGCTGGCGCAGACCGCGGGCTCGATCCTCGCCTGCGAGATCCCGATCCCCGCGCCCAATGCGGCCGGCAGCTTCATCACCGACCAGGGCGACCTCGTCGCCGCCGGCACCCCCGGCGCCCACCCGCCGCTCGCCCGGGCGCTGAAGGGCGAGGAGGCGAAGCTTCTCCTCCAGAGCGGCATCGCGCCGTCGGGCGTCGACGGCAATGCCGCCCAGGCCTATGCCAATTACATACGCCGTCTGCAGGCGGGGATGAGCGGCTTCACCTGCTACGCCTCGCTGCAGATGCGGCGCTGATTTTCGAAATGGGGCCGCCATGACCGGCCCCCGCTTCATCGCCGATCCGCCCGAGGAGCTGCGCAAGGTCGAGCTGGACGGACTTACCGCGCTCTATCATCGCCCGTCCGGCCTCACCCATATCCTCGCCGCGCCCGCACCGCAGATCCTCGACGCGCTAGCCGGGGCGCCGGGGGATGCGGCCGAGATCGCCGCACGGATCTCGGCCGATTTCGAGATCGAGGCCGAGGATGCGCAGGCCGCGATCGCCGCGCGCCTCGCCGAGCTGGAGGCGGCGGGGCTGGTCCGCAGGACATGAGGCGCCGCGCATGAGGCACCGCCTCGACCTCGCGATCGGGCCGGTGGCTTTCCGCATCGGCTCCGACTGGCGGGCGCCGCTCGACGCGCTGCGCCGTCTCTATGCGGGATATCCGCCGCCGGACGGAGCCGCGGACTTCACCGTCCGGCTCGAGGCCGAAAGGCCGTGGCGGCGCTTCCTCCGCCCGTCGGTGGCGATCAGGGGTGACTATACCTTGCCCGACGCGGCGCCGCTGTCGCTCGCCCACGGCCTGCTCGCCGCCGAAATGGGGATGAACCTGCAAATGGCGCTCGGCCAGCGCCGCTTCCTGCTGCTCCACGCCTCGGCGGTCGAACGGGACGGGCGGGCCTTGCTGATGACCGGCCATTCCGGCGCCGGCAAATCGACGCTGGCGGCCTTGCTCGGCGAGCGCGGCTGGCGCTTCCTCGGCGACGAATTCGCGCTCGTCGACCTCGCAAGCGGCGCGCTCCACCCCTTTCCCCGCGCGATCAGCCTCAAGAACGAGGCCGTCGCCCTGTTCGGCGAGGTCGATCAGGATCGGCTCGGCCCGGTCCTCGCCGACACGCCCAAGGGAAGGATCCGCCATCTCCGCCCCCGCGCCGAGGCCGTCGCCCGCATGGCGGAGACGGCGGTCCCGGCCCTGATCCTGTTCCCGCGCTACGGCCGCGACCTGGCGCCGGAGATCCGCCCGGTCGGCGCCGCCGAGGCCTTCATGCGCCTGACCCAGGCCTCGACCAATTATGTCGCGCTCGGCGAGCCGGGCTTCGCCGCCCTTTCCGCCCTCGTCACCGGCGTGCCGGCGCGGGCGATCGACTATCCGGACACCGGGGCGGCGATAAGCCTGGTCGACGAATTGTGGAGCGGCCTCGAATGAGCACCGCGCGCGATCTCGTCCGCCTGCTCGCCGATCCGTCCGGCGCGGAGGGCGTCGGCGACTGGACCTCGCTCCTCGCCGCCGCCCGCGCCGAAAGCCTGGCCGGCAGCCTCGCCTTCCGGCTCGAGGGCCGCAAGGTGCCGCCGGAGGTGGAGGCGATCCTCGCCGCCGCCCGCCGCGACGCGGTCCAGGGCCGCGTTCAGGCGCTTTGGGAGGCGGAGATGGCGCGGCGGGCGCTGGCGCCGCTCGGCCTGCCGGTCATCCTGCTCAAGGGCACCGCCTATGCCGCCGCCGGCCTCCCGGCCGCGATCGGCCGCTCGATCGGCGATCTCGACATCCTGGTGCCGCGCGCGGCCATGCCGGAGGTCGAGGCCGTTTTGCTCGCGCATGGCTGGGAATGGGCGAAGGAGGACGCTTACGACGATCTTTATTACCGCCGCTGGATGCACGAGCTGCCGCCGCTCATCCACAAGGAGCGGGACCGGATGATCGACGTCCACCACACCATCCTGCCGCTCACCGCCCGCCGCACCCCCGACGCCGCCGCGCTGATCGAGGCGAGCCTGCCGCTGGGGAACGGGCTGTCCCTGCTCGCCCCCGCCGACATGATCGTCCACGCCGCCACCCATCTTTTCGCCGACGGCGATCTTGCCGGCGGCCTGCGCAACCTCTGGGACATCGACCGGCTGCTGCGCGCCTTTGCGGCGATTCCGGATTTCTGGCCGATGCTGGACGAACGCGCGGCGCGCCATCAGATGCGCGCGCCGGTGCTGCGCGCCGGCCGCCTCGCCAACGACCTTTACGGCACGCCGGTGCCGGAGAGCTGGCGCGTCCGGGACGGCGCCGATCCCTTGTTCAGGGCGCGCCTGCTCGCCCGCGACGGCTGGGGGCGGGCGACGCGGCCGGCGCTGCGATTCGGCTTCTACCTGCGCTCGCACGCGCTCAGGATGCCACCGCTGATGCTCGCCCGTCACCTCTGGACCAAGGCGCGAAAGGGACAGGGACCACAGGCGTGAAGCGCCGCTTGCCGAGCGCGCGCCGCCCCGCCATAGTCGCGCCGCCACCGGATACGGGAGACCAGTTTCAATGCGTCAGATCAGCTTCGCCGCCCTGCTTGCCGCCGGCGCCGTCCTCCTCGTCGCCGCCGTCGATCCCCATGTCGCCATTCCCGCGCGGCAGATGGGGATGAAGCAGGTCGGCCGCACCTTCAAGGGCATCAACGACCAGCTCAAGGCCTCGGCCCCCGACGCCAAGGCGCTGAAGGACGGCACCGCTTTGCTTGCAAGACTGGCGAAACAGGTGCCGGGCTGGTTCCCCGCCGGCAGCGGCCCGGAGGCCGGCGTCAAGACCGAGGCCAAGGCCAACATCTGGACCGAGCAGGCCGATTTCCGCATCAAGGCCGTCGCTCTCGCCACCGCCACCCACGCGCTCGCCGAAGGCGCCAAGCACAGCAGCGACCCCGCGGTGCTCACCCCGCTCGTCCGCCAGGTCGGCGGCGCCTGCAAGGCGTGCCACACCAAGTATAAGACCGAGGAACACAGAGGCTAGGTCCGGATTCCGGGCATGGCGGAGGAGGAGCGCGCGCCGGTCCGCGTCTGGGACGCGCCGACGCGGCTCGTCCATTGGGCGATGGCCCTGCTCATCCCTTATTCCTGGTGGACGGCGACCCACGACCAGCTCGAGCGCCACCGGCTCTCCGGCTATATCCTGCTCGGCCTGCTCCTGTTCCGCCTGATCTGGGGCGCGATCGGCAGCGCGCCGTCGCGCTTTGCCAGCTTCGTGCGTGGCCCGGGGGTCGTGCTTCGTTATTGGCGGGGGAAAAGCGGACCTGCTCCGCTCGGCCACAATCCGATCGGCGGCTGGAGCATCCTCGCGATGCTCGCCGTCATCGCCGCGCAGATCGGCCTCGGCCTGTTCGCGGTGGACGAGGACGGGCTCGAATCCGGCCCGCTCTCCTACCTCGTCGATTTCGACACCGCCCGCTGGATCGCCGGCATCCACCATACGCTTTTGTGGGCGATCGTAGCGCTGGTGGCGCTGCACATCGCGGCCATCCTTTTCTACCTCGTCCGCGGCAGGAACCTGACGCCGGCGATGATCACCGGGCGGACCCGCGCGGCGCCGGATGCGGACCCGCCGGTTATGGCGCCGCTCTGGCGGGCGATTGTCGCCACGGCGATTGCGGCGGCGATCTCATGGTTCGTTGCGTCGGGACTGCGGATCTAGATTCAAATATTAGAAGTCCGAACGGGTGAGGATGGCGCCCGGAGATTATCGCTGCGTCAGAGCCTGCCGCAGCAGCCGGGCCGAGAAGAGCGAGCGGCTTTCGTCGGCGAGCAGCACGCGCCTACGCGCCGGCCAGCTCCGGTCCCAGGTCTCGAAGCCGGCACCTCCGTCCCTGATCGCCCTGAGCTCACCGTCCGCCTCCCGCAATGCGTCGCGGTCGCGCTCGAGGCCCGGCAGGCGGAAGCGTTCGTCGACGGCGCCAAGGGTGGAGCGGGCGGCGGCGAGGAGCAGCCGCCGCGTCCCGCCGCGCGCCTCCCGCGCCAGCGCCACCGCCGCCTCGGCCTCGCCGAGCCGCTCGCCGAGCCGGATCTGCCGGTCCCCGCCCCGGCAGCCTTCCGGCCGCAGCGCCCGCACATAGGAAGCGAGGCCGGCCAGCACCTCGGGCGCCGGCTCCGGCCCGTCGAACTCCTCGACGACCAGGCCGCGGATGAAATGCTCCAGCGCCGGGTCGGCCGGATCGCGCGGGATCTTGAGCAGCGCGCGCGGGCCGCCGAGGTCCGGGATCGGCCTCGGGTTGACGACATGGTCGCCGCGACGGCTGCTCATCAGCGACGAAGTGACGTCGGCGGTGCCGGGCGCGCCGGAGAGGCCAAGGAAGAGGAAGGCGGGATTGGCGCGGCCGTTCCGGTGGCAGGTGGCGCAGCTCATCCCCGCCCGCGCCGCCTGACCGCCGAGCAGCAGGGGCGTCCGGAAGACGGCGCGGCCGATCGCCGCCGCCCGCCGCGCCGCCGGGTCGCGCGGGACCACCAGGCATTCCGCCGGCTCGCTGGAGAGCGAGGCGAACAGGGAGGCAGGCGCGAGCCATTGGGCTTCACGAATGGAAATCTTCGGCGCGTCGGCTGCTCCGGCCAGGAGCAGCAGGAAGGGCAAAGCGCTCAAGGCATTGCGCCAAAAAGCGGGAACCGGTTTTTGGAAAAAGCGATGCGAAAACAAGGGCAAAGTGGGCTTGGTGCGCTTACGCATCAAGCTCTATCGCGTGGGCGCGTGCCCGGCGTCGATCCATCGGCGCAGCTCGTCCGCCTCGGCGCAGCCGAAGGTGCAGGAGGCCTCCAGGCTGGCCAGCATATGCGCGGCGCCGGCCTTGTCGCCGCGCTCGACCATCAGCTCGCCATAATATTCGCTTGCCGCGCGGTGGCCGGGCGCCGCCGCCAGCGCGGCCCTGTAATAGCCTTCGGCGATTTCGAAGCGGCCGAGCTTGCGGTTGGCGAAGCCGAGCCAGGTGAGGATGTCCGGATGCGGCCCGAAGGCGGCCTTCGAGGCCTCGAGCGACGCGATCGCCTCCGGATAACGATGGTCGTTGATCAGGCTCACCGCGTCGAGATAGGCCCGGTCGCCGCCGGCGGCGCTGGCGAAGAGGAGGCTCGGCCGGGTCTCGAGCCGGGCCTGCGGCGTCCCCGCCATCGCCGCGGTCAGCGCCTGGATCGCCTTGCCGATATCCGCCGCCTTGGCGCAGCTCGCGCCGCATTTCTGCTGCATCGCGTTGAGCCGGTCGAGCTCCGCCTGCGCCTTCGCCTTGTCGCCGCTCTTCGCATAGGTGATGCCGAGCTGCTGGTGCGCCTGGACCAGATCCTTGTCCGAATGCACCGCATGCTCGTAATATTTGCGGGCGCTCTTGAGGTCGCCGAGGCCGGCCGCGGCCAAGCCGGCGAGGAAATTGGTGTTGGCATCCTCGGGCGCGACCGCCAGCACATGCTCGAACGCCTTTTTCGCGTCCTGATAATGCTCGGCCTGGAGCGCATCGATGCCCTTCCGATATTCCGCGGCCGCGTCATATTGCGCGCCCGACGCGCTCGGCGCCGACCCGCCGCCGCCGCCGGGCGGGCTGGCGATCAGGGCCGAAGCAGCGCTCAGGGCCGTCGCGGCCAGCAGCAGGCGCAGATTGCGGGACATGGTCATGACGCGCTCCTTCCCAACGGAACGGCTGGAGCGCGACTTGTATCAGAGCGGCGAGGAGCCGGGAAGCGCGCCGGCGGCCTCGGCATGAGCCGGCATTTCCCGACGTCGCCTCCTGCTCTATCAACGGCTTGTGGTCGAAACCTCTCCTTCCCGGCCGGACGGCGCCACCGCGCTTTGCACCGACTGCGCGCTCTGCTGCAGCGGCGCCCTGTTCGACACGGTGCCGGTGGCGGA
>JAXDOV010000224.1:0-3725 GCA_034668705.1 Sphingomonadales bacterium | reverse complement strand
GGCTCTAGACCGGATTCATGAGCGACCCCGCCCCCATCATTCCGGTCATCCTGTCGGGCGGCACCGGCGTCCGGCTGTGGCCGCTGTCGCGGCTCGGGCGGCCGAAGCAGCTCGTCTCGCTCGGCGGGAAAGAGAGCCTGCTCCGGCAGACGGCGGCACGGGTGGCGGAGGACGCCCTGTTCGCGGCGCCGGTGATCGTCGCCGGCGAGGAAGATGCCGAGGCCGTCGAAGCGGAGGTCGCCGGCGGCCGCGCGCCGTCGCTGCTGATCCTCGAACCCTGCCCGCGCGGCACCGCCGCGGCGGTCGCGCTCGCCGCGCTCGATGCGGCGGGGGAGGATCTCCTGCTCGTCCTGCCCAGCGACCACGTCATCGGCGATCCCGCCGCCTTCCGGAGCGCGGTCGAGGCCGCCCGCCCGTTCGCCGCCGAGGGCTGGCTGGTGACCTTCGGCATCCGGCCCGACCGGCCGGAGACCGGCTATGGCTATATCCGCCGCGGCGGCAGGCTGGCGGACGGATTGTTCGAAGCCGCCGGCTTCGTCGAGAAGCCGCCGCGCGACATGGCCGAAGCCTTCCTCGCCGACGGCGGCTATGACTGGAATGCCGGCATCTTCCTGTTCCGCGCCGGGGCGATGGCCGAGGCGCTCGCGGCGCATGCGCCCGATCTGCTCGCCGCCGTCCGCGCGGCTTTGGCCGGCGGCCGCCGCGACGGCCGCCAGTTGCGGCCGGACGCCGCCGCTTTCGCCGCCGCCCCCGCCGCCTCGATCGACCGGGCGGTGATGGAGAAAGCGGCCCGGGTCGCCGTCGCCCCGGTCGAGATGGGCTGGTCCGACGTCGGCAGCTGGGACGCGGTCCACGCCCTCGGCCCGCGCGATGCCGACGGCAATCTCCTCGCCGGCGACGTCGTCGCGCCGGACAGCCGGAACTGCCTCATCCGCTCCGACGGACCGGTGGTGGTCGCGCTCGGCGTCGAGGATCTGATCGTCGTCGCCACCGAACGGGCCGTGCTCGTCGTGCGGCGGGGCGAGAGCCAGCGGGTCGGCGAGGCCCTCGACGCGCTGGAGGCAAGGCGTCACAAGCCCTCCGGCTGATTCGGAAACATTGCGCCGAAAAGTGGAACCATTGAGCCGGTGCCCAGTATGCCCATAGCGGGCAGCCATGCCGGGGGGCAGGGCGTGCCGCTCAATTTTGGCGGAAGCAATGTGACAACAAGAGAAGCAAAGGAGCGAGTCGTGCCCGAACGTCGTCCTCTCGGCCGCAGCGGCCTTGCCACACCCCGCCTCGTCCTCGGCGGCAATGTCTTCGGCTGGACCGCCGATCGCGAGACCAGCTTCCGCCTGCTCGACCGCTTCGCCGAAGCGGGCGGTACGATGGTCGATACCGCCGACGTCTATTCGGCCTGGGTCCCCGGCCATAAGGGCGGCGAATCCGAGACGATCATCGGCGAATGGCTGAAGCGGCGCGGCGGCAAGGGCGATTTCCTGGTCGCGACCAAGGTCGGCATGCTGCCGGGCGAAGGCGGCGAGAAGCTCGAGCCGGCGCGGATCGCCGCCGCCGCCGAGGCCTCGCTCCGCCGCCTCGGCGTCGACGCGATCGACCTTTATTACGCCCATCAGGAGGACGAGAAGACACCGCTCGAGGAGAGCCTCGCCGCCTTCGACCTGCTGGTGAAGGCGGGCAAGGTGCGCGCGCTCGGTGCCTCCAACTACGCCGCGGAAAGCC
Organism: Sphingomonadales bacterium; assembly: GCA_034668705.1. Taxonomy (GTDB): domain Bacteria; phylum Pseudomonadota; class Alphaproteobacteria; order Sphingomonadales; family Sphingomonadaceae; genus Allosphingosinicella. The sequence goes on along the minus strand of JAXDOV010000224.1, from coordinate 2,006 downwards.
TGGAGCGGGCGCTCGAAATCTCCGCCCGCCAGGGCCTCGCCCGCTACGAAGTGCTGCAGCCCGAATATCATTTGATGGGACGCGACAGGTTCGAAGGGCCGCTGCAGCGCGTCTGCATCGAGAACGGCCTCGGCGTGCTGTCTTATTACGGCCTCGCCTCGGGCTTCCTCACCGGCAAATACCGCTCGGCCGAGGATTACGGGAAGAGCGTGCGCGGCGGCCGCATGGCCAAATATCTGGAAGGGCGCGGTCCCGCCGTGCTCGCCGCGATGGACGACATCGCCGCCGAGACCGGCGCCACCCTGGCCCAGATCGCTTTGGCCTGGGTCGCCGCCCAGCCGGGCATCACCGCCCCCATCGCCAGCGCCACCAGCCTGGAGCAACTGGACGAGCTGATCGGCGCGATGACGCTGGAGCTGAATGCGGACCAGCTCCGCCGCCTCGACGAGGCCTCGCGCGAGGTGGAGCCGGCCTGAGCGGACTGCCGCTCAATCGGGACGAAAGCGGCGGCGGCCCGGCTCCAGAGCGTAGCGAAAGTTCGGCTTGATCTCGAGATTCACGAACTCGCCGGCCGAAGGCGCTTCCCGCAACGCCCGATAGATGTCCTCCGGCACGTCGAAATAGCTGTAGCGGCCGCCGCCTCTGTACCAGATGTCCAGGGTGGCGCTTTCCGGATGGTAGCGGGCGCGCTCGACGGCGCTCGACTCGAACTCGGTGACCAGTGGCAGGTCGTCCGCCATCAGCGGCCGGCCTCCTCCCCCGCGACATAATCGTCGAGCCGCGCCAGATGCGTCCTGCGCTCCTCCTCGTCGAGGAAGGCACCGAGGAAGGAGTTGCGCGCCAATGTGGTCAGCTCCTCCCGCCCGAGCCCGCGCGCTTGGGCGACGGCGCGATAATTGGCGTTCACATAGCCGCCGAAATAAGCGGGATCGTCGGAGTTGATCGTCGCCCGCAGGCCCGCCTCCAGCATCCGGTCGATCGGATGCTCCGCCATGTCGCCGATCCCGCAGAGCTTGAGGTTGGACAGGGGGCAGACGGTCAGCGTCATCTCCTCGCGCACCAGCCGATCGACCAGCGCTGGATCCTCCAGCGACCGATTGCCGTGATCGAGCCGGTCGATGTGCAGCAGGTCGAGCGCCTGGCGGACATAGTCCGGCGGCCCCTCCTCGCCGGCATGGGCGACGCGCTTCAGCCCCCGCTCCCCCGCCGCCGCGAACACGCGCGCGAACTTCGCCGGCGGATGGCCGAGCTCGGACGAATCGAGCCCCACCGCCGCGATCCGGTCCAGCCAGGGCTCCGCCTGCCGCAGAGTCTCGAACGCCGCTGCCTCGTCGAGGTGGCGCAGGAAGCAGAGGATCAGCTTCGACGTGATGCCGTGGCGCGCTTGCGCTTCCTCCATCCCGGCGAGCAGGCCGGTCATCACCGTGCCGAACGGGATGCCGCGATCCGTATGCGTCTGCGGATCGAAGAAGATTTCGGCATGAACCACCGAATCCGCCGCCGCCCGATCGAAATAGGCGGCGGCGAGGTCGCGGAAATCCGCCTCGGTCCGCAGCACCGCGGCGCCCCGGTAATAGATGTCGAGAAAGTCCTGGAGGCTGGAGAAACTATACGCCGCGCGCACATCTTCGACGCCGGCGAAGGGGATTTCGACCCCGTTCCGCCGCGCCAGAGCGAACATCAGCTCGGGCTCGAGGCTGCCCTCGATATGGATATGGAGCTCGGCCTTGGGCAGGCCGGCGACGAAGGCGGCGAGATCGTCCATCAGAGCCCGACATCCTCCAGCGACAGCAAGGTCGCATTGCCGCCGGCGCTGGTCGTGTCGGTGCTGGTCACCCGCTCGGCGCAGAAGCGGGGGAGATAATGCGGGCCGCCCGCTTTGGGCCCCGTTCCCGATTGGCCCTCGCCGCCGAAAGGCTGCGAGCCGACGATGGCGCCGATCATCGAGCGGTTGACGTAGAGATTGCCGACCGTTCCCGTTTCCTCGACCGTCTCCGCCGCCCGGG
>JAXDOV010000223.1:0-42124 GCA_034668705.1 Sphingomonadales bacterium | reverse complement strand
CTCTACAGCGGCGGCTCGGTCTCCCACGCCCGCGGTCCGCGGCGGCAGGACGAGCAGGTCAAGGTGGTCGGCCTCCGCCGCCGGATCGCCGAGAACATGCAGGAGGCGAAGCGCCGCATCCCGCATTTCACTTTGGTCGAGGAATATGACGTCACCGCGCTCGAGCAGACGCGGGCGATGATGAACGCCGACCGCGGCAGCCGCCCGAAGCTGACCCTGCTCCCCTTCCTGATCACCGCCTTGGTCCGCACGCTCGGCGACTATCCGCAGATCAACGCCACTTATGACGACGAGGCGCAGATCGTCACGCGCTCGGGCGCGGTCCATATGGGCATGGCGACGCAGACGCCGAACGGCCTGATGGTGCCGGTGATCCGCAACGCCGACAGCCTCGGCCCCTGGGAGATCGCCGCCGAGATCCTCCGCCTGTCCGAGGCCGCCCGCACCGGCAAGGCCGCCCGCGACGAGCTGTCCGGCTCGACCTTCACCATTTCGAGCCTCGGCCCGGCCGGCGGCATCGCCTCGACGCCGGTGATCAACCGGCCCGAAGTCGCCATCGTCGCGGTCAACAAGGTCGAGGAGAAGCCGGTCGTCGTCGACGGCAAGGTGGCGATCCGCAAGCGGATGAACCTCAGCCTCTCCTGCGACCATCGGGTCGTCGACGGCTGGGATGCGGCGATGTTCATGCAGGACCTCAAGACGCTGATCGAGAACCCGCTGAAGCTCCTTTCCGCCTGAGGAGAGGGCGCCTCCCGAACCCGGCTTGATCGGCGGCGCGGATGTGCGATGATGGCGCCGGCGGGAGGGAGCCATGGGCATGTTTTCTCGGCACAATGATGCGGCGCCGGCGGGGCAGGGGAAAGGCGCGCGCTTCTCCTTCGTCGGTCCGGAAATGAACGTGACCGGCGACATCGCCACCGGCGGCGATCTCCATGTCGACGGCAAGATCGACGGCGACATACGCTGCGCGATGCTGACCCTCGGCGAGAGCGGCGAGATCCGCGGCAACATCCTCGCCGGCTCGGCCCGGCTCGCCGGCCTGGTCGACGGCGCGGTCGAGGCGGGGATCCTGACGCTCGACCACAGCGCCAGGATCACCGGCGACATCCTCTACGAGACGTTGAGCATCAGCAGCGGCGCCGATGTCGAAGGACGGTTCAAGCGCCGCAAGGGCGCCGGCGACGGTTCGAGCGGCGCCAGGACCGAGGCGATCGCGAAGCCCGGCCAGCCCGCTCCGGCCAGCCTCTTCGCCCCGCAGCCGCAAGCCGCCGAAGCGGCCGAATAGACGCCGGAGCCGGGAGATGAAGATCGCCGGCGGCTGCCATTGCCGCGCCGTCCGCTTCGAGGCGGAGGTGGCGGACGAGGTCGAGATCATCGACTGCAATTGCTCGATCTGCACGATGACGGGCTTCCGGCACCTGATCGTCCCGCACGAGGATTTCGTGCTTCTCGCCGGCGCGGACGCGCTCGCCGGCTACCGCTTCGGCACCGGCGCCGCCGAGCATCTCTTCTGCCGGCATTGCGGGGTGAAGAGCTTCTACCAGCCACGCTCCCATCCCGCGGCCTGGAGCGTCAATCTGAACGCCCTCGACGATCCGGGCGCGCTCCAAATCCGCATCCGTCCTTTCGACGGACGGAATTGGGAGACGGCGCGCGCCGCCCTCGACTGAGGCGGCCGCCGCTCCTAAAGTCCGGGCAGGAAGAGGGGGCGGAAATTTGGCCAAGGCAGCTGCGGACGATCACGTCATCGATGCGAAGCGGGCGCGCCTCGTCATCTTCGCCTCCTCGCTCGGCACCATTTTCGAATGGTACGATTTCTTCGTCTACGGCACGCTGGCGACGGTCATCGCCAAATTATTCTTCCCGTCGGCCAACCCCACCGCCGGCCTGCTGCTGACCCTCGCCACCTTCGGCGCCGGCTTCGGCGTGCGGCCGCTCGGCGCGATCCTGTTCGGCTGGCTCGGCGACCGGCTGGGACGGAAATATACCTTCCTCGTCACCATCACCCTGATGGGCCTCGCCACCGCGGCGGTCGGCTTCCTGCCCACCTTCGCGGCGATCGGCGTCGCCGCGCCGGCCCTGCTCGTTTTCCTGCGCCTGCTCCAGGGCCTGGCGCTTGGCGGCGAATATGGCGGGGCGGCGATCTACGTCGCCGAGCATGCGCCCCGCCACCGGCGCGGCTTCTACACCAGCTTCATCCAGGCGAGCGTGATCGGCGGCTTCCTGCTGTCGGTCGCCGTCGTCCTCGTCGCCACCGCCTTCGTCGATCCCCAAGAATGGGAAAATTGGGGCTGGCGCGTCCCCTTCATCTTCTCGCTCGTCCTCCTCGCCGTCTCGCTCTGGGTGCGGCTGAAGCTCAGGGAAAGCCCCGTCTTCCGCGCCATGAAGGAAGCCGGCGAGACCGCGCGCAACCCGCTCAAGGAGAGCTTCGACAGCTGGGCGAAGGTGAAGACGATCCTCGTCGCCCTGTTCGGCATCTCCGCCGGCCTCACCGTCATCTGGTACACCGCCCAGTTCCAGGGCCTCTATTTCCTCCAGAACGCGCTGCATATCGACGACACCGCCGCGCGGCTGATGATCGGCATCGCCGCGATCTTCAGCATGTTCTGGTTCATCCTGTTCGGCTGGCTGTCGGACCGGATCGGCCGGAAGAAGCCGATCGTCGCCGGCTATGCGCTCACCCTCGTCCTGATGTTCCCGCTCTTCCACTGGATGGCGGCGGTGGCCAATCCCGAGCTGTCGGCGGCGATGCAGCGCAGCCCGGTGGTGGTGACCGGCAGCGACTGCCGCTACGATCCCTTCGCCAAAGTGCAGCCGACCGCCTGCGGCAAGGTGCTCGACGCTCTGTCCAAGAAGGGCGTCGCCTACCACAAGGCCGAGAGCGCCCCCGGCACCGCTCCCGTCGTCACCATCGGCGCCGCGAAGGTGGACGCCGCCGACCCGAAGGCGCTGGACGCGGCGCTCAAGGCGGCCGGCTATCCGCTCCAGAAGATCGTGCCGCCGCTGTCGCGCGCCTGGCAGATCGTGCTGGCGATCGTCGTCATCGGCATGCTGTCGGGGATGACCTTCGGCCCGGTCGCGGCTCTGCTGGTCGAGCTGTTTCCGGCGCGGGTGCGCTATACCTCGCTGTCGGTGCCCTATCATATCGGCACCGGCTATTTCGGCGGCTTCCTGCCCTTCATCAGCCAATATATCGTCGCCCGGACCGGCGATCCCTTCGCCGGCATCTGGTACACGATCGCCGTCGTCGCCATGGCCCTGGTCGTGACGATCTTCTGGCTGCCGGAAACCGCGGGCAAGGAACTGGAATGAGCGCCGTCCCGGCGCTATCGCCTGCGCCGGTGACTTCCCCTCCTTCTCCCCTGCGCCTTCGCCTCGACGGCGCCGCCTTGGTCTCCAACTGGCGCTGGCTGAAGGCGCGGGGCGGGGCGGCCGCCTGCGGCGCGGCGGTCAAGGCGAATGCCTACGGCCTCGGCGCGGTCGAGGCGACCCGCCGTCTCGCCGCCGCCGGCTGCCGGGACTTCTTCGTCACCACCTGGGCCGAAGCGGCGGAGATCCTTGCCGCCGCCGGCGGCGCGTCGGTGTCGGTCCTCCACGGCCTGCGCGACGAAGATCTGGACGTCGCGGCCGCATCGCCGGCGCGGCCGGTGCTCAACACGCCCGACCAGGTCCGGCGCTGGCGCGAGAGGGGAGCGGGGCGCGCGTGCGACGTGATGGTCGATACCGGCATCAACCGGCTCGGCCTGGCGCCGGCCGATATCGGCTCGGGCCTGCTCGACGGGCTCGCGGTCGAGACGCTGATGAGCCACCTCGCCTGCGCCGACGAGGATGTGGAGATGAACGCATGGCAGCGTCAGGCGCTGGTCGACCTGTCCGCGCGCGTGCCGCACCGCCGGCTCAGCCTCGCCAACAGCGCCGGCATCTGCCTCGGCCCGGACCATGTTTTCGACCTCACCCGGCCCGGCCTCGCGCTTTACGGCGGCACGCCGCGGCGCGAGGCGCAGGGCCATATCCGCCAGGTCGTCCATGTCGAAGCCCAGATCGTCCAGCGCCGCCGCGTCGAGGCCGGCGGCACGATCGGCTACAACGCCACCTTCACCGCCGCGCGGCCGACCGAGATTGCAATCCTCAACATCGGCTATGCCGACGGCTATCTGCGCGCCTTCTCCAATGCCGGCCGCGCGCTGGCCGGCGGCGCGGCGCTGCCGGTCGTCGGGCGGGTGTCGATGGATCTCACCGCGATCGCCGTCGACGCCGCGCCGGGGCTGGCCGAAGGCGACTGGGTCGAGATGGATTACGATCTGGCCGGCGCCGCGGCGGCCTCCGGCCTGTCGCAATATGAGCTGCTGACCACGCTCGGCCGCCGGCACGATCGCCTCTGGACCTGAAACCGCCGCGCCGGCCGCTCGTTCAGTGCGGCGATGGCAATGATCGCCCATCTTTCCGACGTCCATTTCGGTGCTCACGACCCGAGGATCGTCGGCGCGCTGGAGAATCTTCTGCCGGAGATGCGGCCGGACCTCGTCGTCATCAGCGGCGATTTCACCCAGCGCGCCCGCGTCGAGCAATATCGGATGGCATGCCGCTTCCTCGACGGGCTCGAGCAGGCGGGGCTGGCGGTGCTTGCCGTCCCGGGCAATCACGATATCCCGCTCTACGACGTCGCCCGCCGTTTCGCCCGGCCGCTCCATCGCTACCGCCGCTATATCGACGAGGAGCTTTGCCCCTGGTTCGAGAATGACGAGATCGCCGTCCTCGGCATCAACACCGCCCGCTCGTTCACCTTCAAGGACGGGCGGATCAGCCATGAGCAGATGGCCTTGATCCGCGAGCGCTTCGGCGCCGTGCCGCCGGAAAAGACCCGCATCCTCGTCACCCACCACCCGCTCTTCGCCATGCCGATCGGCGATCAGGAGGGGCTGACGAGAACCGTCGGCCGGCACGGCGAGGCGCTGGAGGCGATCGGCGAGGCCGGCGTCCACCTGCTCCTCGCCGGCCATTTCCACCACGCCTATTCCCGGTCCGCCCGCGAGATGGTCGAGACCGCGGGTCCCGAGCTCGTCATCCAGGCCGGGACGGCGACGTCGACGCGGGTGCGCGGCGACGAGACGCAGAGCTTCAACCGGGTCGACATCCCCGCGCGCGAGCGGGTGGAGCTGACCGTCCATGGCTGGAACGGCGAGGGCTTCGCGCCCGGCGAGCCGGCGCGTTTCGCCTTCGAGCAAGGCCGCTGGCGGACGGCCGACGAGGTCCCGCCCTGACCAAGGCTAAAAAAAGAGGGGCCGCTCCATGAGCGGCCCCTCCAAATGTTCTTTGCGTTTCGGTCTTAGAAGTCGACCTGGACGCCGCTGTAGAAGTAGCGGCCGATATAATCCCAGGCGGTGCCGCCGGCGGTGCCGGTGGAGCCGAAGGTGTTCTTGAAAAGCCTGGGCTGCGTGTTGAAGATGTTGTCGCCGCCGACGTACCAGGTGAACCGGTCGTTCACCTTCACCTGGAAGCGAAGCGCGTGGTACATCACCGCGGGGTAGTAGACTTCCGCGGTGAGGTCGGCGTTCTGGGCCGGACGGCCCTGGAAGGAATTGTAATTCTCCCAGGCGCCGATCGTCTGCTTGCCGATATAATTGCCCGAGTAACGGATCTCGTACGGGCCCCAGCCGAAGGCGATGTTGAGGTTCGCCGCCCATTTCGGATCGCCGAGCTCGCTCATGATCCGGTCGCCGAAGGCGGGATTGGTTGGGTCGACGAAGTTGGTCCGCTGGGTGACGCGGGTGGCGATGGCATGGACCTGCAGCAAATTGCCGTTGCTGAACCTTTTCCGGTACGAGGCCTCGAAGTCGATGCCGTCGGCCCGGAATTGGGCGAAGTTCACGCCCGCCGAGGTGAGCGCCGGATTGCGGAAGGTGGAGTCGGGGTTACGCGGGGTCACCAGCGGACAATATTGGTTCGGCTGCGGCAAGTCGAAGCACAGGTTGAGGATCGTCTGGGGGCCAAGAGCCGCGATCAGGCTGTTCACCCGGATCCGGTAATAATCGACCGTGAAGCTGAAGCCCGGGACCCAGCGAGGCGTGAACACGCCGCCGATGGTGAGGCTCTTGCCCGTCTCTTCCTTCAGGAACGGGTTGCCCGCCGACAGATAGCCGGTCGACGCCGTCCGCGCCGGCGTGTTGACGAAGCCGACCGGAACGCCCGCGGCCTGACAATTGGCCGGACGGTTGGTCGAACCGTTGCCGATGTTCAGGATGTCGCAGGGATCGCCGAGGAAGGCGAAGTTCTGGCCCGGCGCCGAGAACAGATCGCTCTGCGTCGGCGCACGGACCGATTTCGAATAATTCGCGCGGAAGCGAAGATCCGAGACCGGCGCCCAGGTGCCGTTGATGTTCCAGGCGAAGGTGTGCTTGGTCAGCCCGGCGCCCTTGTTATAGTGCGAATAACGGGCGGCGCCGCTGACGCTCATCTCATGGGCGAAGGGCAGGTCCTTGAGCAAGGGAAGCTCGAGCTCGCCAAAGCCCTCGGTGATCTCCAGCGCCGGCGGCTTGAAGTCCGGGAAGGCGTTGAAGAAGGTGCCGCCGTTGCGGGCCCTTTCGTCCTCGGTCTGGAACGCCGTCTCCCGCCGCCACTCGCCGCCGAGCACGAACCGGGCCGGGCCGCCGGGGAAGGAGAAGACCTGCGAGGAATCGCCGTTGACATAGGCAAGCGCGTCATACTCGCTCGCCCTCGAATAGACGTTGGTGTCGGTGTTGACGAAGTTGAGCGCGGCCTGGCTCGGCATACCATTGCCGAACAGGTTGATCGGAACGCAGTCGGGCCGCGTCACGGTCACCTGGTTCACCCGGCAGACGATCTGCCCGGCCGCGTTGCGAACCGCGTCATAGGCGAGCAGGAAGCCGTCGAAATTGTTGCCCGACGGATCGAGCAGGATGAGATCGTTATGCTCGACCTGATGAATCTTGACGTGGCCGTAGTTGAACGAAACCTCGTAGTTCCAGTCGCCGTTGAAATCGCCCTGGACGCCGCCGACGATGCGGTAGGTATCGCGGGTGACCACCTCCGACCGGCCGCCGAAGTCGACGTTGAAGCGGTTCATCGAGATCGTTCCGGTCGCAGGATTGGCGCAGAGGCCGATCTGCTGGAACTGGGCCAGGACGTTCGGCGCGATGAAAGCGTTGTTGCAGCGGAGGTTCGGCGCCCCGATCGTGTTGGCGATCGATGAGAAGAAGCTCGGCTGACCTTCCTGGACTGATTTGATGTGGACGAACTTGCCCTCGATGAACGGCCGGAAGGCCGAGGAGAGGTCGAAATGGGCGAGGACGTTGCCGGTATAACGCTCGAGCCCCGGCGCGATCTGGCCGGTGTCGCGCAACGTCGCGCCCGGTACCTGCGTGCTGGGGTCTTCGATGATGTTGCCCGAGCCGAACGGCCGGAAATCGAACGCCGGAATGTCCTGGAGGAGGCTGCCGCTGCCGTCGAACCGGAAGATCCGTTGGACGCCTTGCGCGGTGCCGGGATTAAGACACCGTTGCGCGCCGATCACGGCATTCGGGGCACCCGGCGCCAATGATGCGTTCGTGCAGCCGAGGGCAACTCCACCGACGACGGGATTGGCCGCGAGGACCGAGCCGCCGTTGGAGATCGTGCCGTTGCGCACGCCGCAGAAGAAGGTCTGGTCGGGGACGCCATTGCCCGATTGCGGCTCGCCCGTGCTGAACGAGGAGGCGTTGAACTGGCAGCGCCCCGTGGCGGAGCCGGTGAGGTCGTTCCGCTCGCGGAAATAGAGCGGAGCGGCCTTCACATATTCGAGGTTCACGGCGATGTTGCCGCGGCCGTCGCCGAAGTTGCGGCCGGCGGTCAGCGAGCCGAACTGGATGCCGCGATCGCCATGCTCGGAGACGCCGGCCTGGGCGCGGAGCTTGATGCCGTCGAAATTCTTCTTGAGGATGAAGTTGACGACGCCGGCGACGGCGTCGGAACCGTAAACCGCGGCCTCACCGCCGGTGATCACGTCGACACGCTCGATGAGATCGGTCGGAATCGTGTTGATGTCGACCAGATAATCGCCGGGGCTCGCCGTGATGTGGCGGCGGCCGTTGACCAGCACCAGGGTGCGGCTCGTACCCAGACCGCGAAGGTCGAGGATGTTGAGGCCGGTCGTGCCGATGAAGCGGACCGAGTTGGACTGGCTGAAGGTCGAACGGAGCGCCGGCAGATCGTTGAGCGCGTCGCCGATATTGACCTCGCCGCGATTGGTCAGCTCCTCGGCGCTGACCGACGTGATCGGTACGTTCGATTCGAGGTTCGGGCGGCGGATGCGCGACCCGGTGACGACGATCTGGTCGTTGGTGCTGGTCGGCGAATTGACGTTGGTGCCCGATTTGGTCTCGACCTCTCCGGAGATGCAATTGTCACGCTGCGTGCTGCCGGCTTCGCTCGGCGTCGTGTTGCTCGGGCAAGGCGGCGGCTGGTTGTTGTTCGAGCCCCCCTGCGCATGAGCCGGCGCGGTCAGCGCAAGCGTGAAACCGATAAAGGCAGCCGAGCTAATCGCGCTGCTGCCGAAAAGGCCAAATTTCTTCATCCCGAAATCCCCTGTTATGCGGTCGGCGTACCCCGCGCGACCTCAAGGGGTGAGGCAGAGACGATTCACACCCCCGGTTCAAGAGCGAGCGCCCCGCCTGCGCGAAAATTCTCGGGAATGTAGCGCTTCTGCAACAGTTCGCGCGCACCCTGTTCGAGCCGCGGGAGGGCCGCAAGGCGTTGATCCCATGGATAAGGTGCGACCGATTTCGCCGGATATGCCCGATCCGACACGCCGCCGGTCAGGCGCTGGCGCCGCGGCCGGGGCTCGGCTATTGCAGCCGAAACGATCGGGGAGGATGTGGATGCGCAAGATCGGGTTGAGCCTCGTCGCGCTGCTGCTGGCGGCGACGGCCGTCTCTACCGCGACCGGGAAGCCGAGGGCGCATGCGGCGGCACCGGCAGCGGCCGACATCGCCGCCGCCGTCGCCGCCCCCGGACGCCCGGAGGATCAGACCAGGCTCGACGAGAGCCGCCGGCCCGTCGAGATCCTTCGCTTCGAGGGATTGAAGCGCGGCGACATCGCGCTCGATCTGTTCGCCGGCTCCGGCTATTATAGCGAGATCATGGGCCGCGCGGTCGGCCCCGCGGGCGGCGTGCTCGCCTGGGACCCGTCGAACTTCGTCAACGACAAGGCCCGCGCCGCCTGGACGGCGCTGAGGCAGCGGCAGGCCAATGTTGGCTTCTTCGCCACGCCGGGGACGGCGCTGTCGCTGCCGGCGAGCGCCTTCGACTTCGCCATGATCCACCTCGACTATCACGATTTCTACTGGGAGAGCGCCCGCTACGGCCTGCCGCGCATGGACCCGGCGGCGATCCTGACCACGCTCTATTCGTCGATGAAGCCCGGCGGGGTGGTGGCGGTGATCGACCATGTCGCCAATCCGGGCGGCGACACGCGCGCCGTCGTCGAGAAGTTCCACCGCATCGATCCGGCGACGGTCAAGGCCGATTTCCAGCGCGCCGGCTTCGTGCTGGAGGCGGAATCCAACCTGCTCCGCAATCCGGCCGACGATCACGAGAAGAGCGTCTTCGACCCGTCGATCCGCGGCAAGACCGACCGCGTCGTCTACCGCTTCCGCAAGCCGCGGAAATAGCCTCCGGGCTCCCGTTTCATCGACGAAACGGTCCCGCCCTTCGACCAACGACCTTGCCAATTGCTACATTTGTGGCATGCTACAGATGTAGCAGAAGGAAGTTCGAGTCGGATGATCGAGGGCCTGCCGCGCCGCGAGCGCGAGATATTCGAAATCGTCGCCAGCGCCGGCAAGGCGACCGCGGTCGAGGTGCGCGCCGCGATGAGCGACGCGCCGAGCCATTCGGCGGTGCGCACCCTGCTGGCGCGGCTCGAGCGGCGGGGCCTCCTCCGCCACCGCCTGGTCGAGCAGAGCTATGTCTATGAGAGCGTGCCGCAGCCGGCCAAGGTGCGGGAATCGGCTTTGCGCCAGCTGGTCAAGACCTTCTTCAACGGCTCGGCGGCCTCGGCGGCGACCGCCTTGCTCGGACTGTCCAGGGATTTGGAGCCCGCGGAGCTGGAATCGCTCCAGCGGGCGATCGACGAAGCGAGGGAGCGCGGATCATGAATTTCGACTTTCTGGTGGAAATGGCCTGGAAATCGGCCCTGATCAGCGGTGCCGCGCTCGCCGTCGCGGCAGCGCTCCGCTTCCGGCCGGCCGGCGAACGTTCGGCGGTGCTGCGCATGGCGGTGGCGATGATCCTGGCGCTGCCGCTGATCGCCCTGCTGCTGCCGGCGCTGCCGGTGGTGACGCAGACGGTCCGCGAGACGGCGCCCGCCGCCCCGGGCGCTTTGGCGGCGTTCGACGCGCTGCCGCAGACGGCCGCGGCCGCCGTGCCGGCCGCCGGAGCCGGCGCCTGGGACGATCCGGCGCCGCTGCTCGAATGGCTGTGGCTTGGCGGCGCGGCGATGGTCGTGCTGCGGCTCCTCGCCGGCCTCTGGACATTGCGGCGCTGGACGCGGAGCGCGAGCGGGCCGGACCGGCCGGAATGGGTCGAGGCGCTCGCCGCGGCGCGCGCGGCTGCCGGCTATCGCGGCGAGGTGCGGCTGCTCGTCACCGACACCTCCTCGCCGATCAGCTGGGGCTGGCGGCGCCCCGCCATCCTGCTCGACCGCGACACCGCCCGCATGCCGGCCGGGGCCGGGGCGGTGCTGGCCCATGAAGTGGCGCATATCGTGCGGCGCGACTGGGCGCTGCTGATCCTGGCCCGGCTCGCCGTCGCCCTTTTCTGGTTCAATCCGCTGATGTGGCTGCTCGAGCGGCGCCTGGTCGAGGAAGCCGAGGAAGCGGCGGACGCCCGCGCGCTCGCCTTCATCGCGCCGGAAAGCTACGCCCAGACCTTGCTCGGCTGCGCCCGGCAGGCGGGAGCGCCGCGTCTCCCCGCCACCGCCATTGCCGATAAGAGCCTCGGCCGGCGGGTGAAGGCGATCCTGGCCCGGCGCCTCACGGTCGGTGCGCCCGATCCGCGCTTCGTGCGCGCGGCGATGGCGCTCTGCGCGCTGATCGCGGCGCCGATCGCGGCGCTGAAGCCGGTCGTCGCCACCGTCTACGTCCCCGCCGCGCCGCACGCGCCCGCTTCGCCGCCGGCACCTGCGCAGCCCCGGGCCGTGCCGGCACCCCCGGCTGCCGAGCCCCCGCTCGCTCCCCCGGCCGCGATGGCGGCAGTGCCTCCCGCGCCCGAAGCGCCGGCCACCCCTCCGGCTGTGGTCGCCCCCGTCGCCCCGGTTGCCCTTGCCCTCGCCCCGGCCGCACCCCCGGCCCCGCCGGCACCCCCGGCGGCGCCCCGCCCGCCGCGCGATGCCTGGGCGCCGGTCGACGGAAGCGAGATCGCCGACAGCGTCCGCGCGGCGTTGCGCGAGGCGATGGGCTCCCGCGACGAGGCGATGCGCGAAGCAGATCGGGTGCGCGCGGAGGTCGGCCGCGCGCTGCCGCCGGAGCGGATGGCCGAAATCCGCCGCATCGCCGCCGACGCCCGGCTCCAGGCCTTGCACGGCCTCGCCGAAGGTTCGCGGGGCATGGAGGCGGGCGCGCGGGGCATGGAGAACGGCGCGCGCGGCATGGACGAGGCGGCCGAGAGACTGCGCTCGCCACGCTATCGTGCCGAGCAGATCGCCCGCACCGCCCGCGAAGGACGGACATTGACCGACGCCGAGCTGCTCGCCGCGATCCCGAAGCTCCACCAGGGCGCCGAGAAGATGCGAAAAGGCGCCGCGAAAATGCGGGGCGACGCCGAACGGATGCGCCGCGGCGGCTGACCGCCGGCCGAGGACAAGGCCGCACGAACCGGCTAGGCTCTTCCCGAAAGGGGAGAGCCTATGCGTTTCAAAGCCCTGCCGCTGCTGGCGGCCGCCCTGATCGCGGGCAGCGCCTCGCCGGCGCCGCGCTACGACACGGTCCTGCGCGGCGGCACGATCTACGACGGCAGCGGCGGAGCGCCCTTCGCCGGCGACGTCGCGATCACCGGCGACCGCATCGTCGCGATGGCGCGCCATGTCGCCGGCCGCGGACGGCGCGAGATCGAGGTCGGCGGCCTCGCCGTGGCGCCCGGCTTCATCAACATGCTCAGCTGGGCGAACGAATCGCTGATCGCCGACGGCCGCGGCGAGAGCGACATCCGCCAGGGCGTCACCCTCGAAGTGATGGGCGAAGGCGAATCGATGGGTCCCTGGAACGAAGCCATGAAACGGCGCGAGGCGGCGCGGCAGGCCGACATAAGATATCCGATCGCCTGGACCAGCCTCGGCGATTATCTGGCCTTTCTCGAGCGCAAGGGCGTCTCGCCCAACGTCGCGAGCTTCGTCGGCGCGACGACGGTCCGGGTGCACGAGCTCGGCGAGGGCGACGTCGATCCGAACCCGGAGCAGCTCCGCCGCATGCGCGCCCTGGTCCGGCAGGCGATGAACGAAGGCGCGATGGGCGTCGGCTCCTCGCTCATCTACGCCCCGGCGACCTTCGCCGAGACTCCTGAGCTGACCGCGCTCGCGCGCGAGGCGGCGTCATGCGGCGGCCTCTATATCAGCCACATCCGCGACGAGGGGCCGAAGCTGCTCGAGGCGATCGACGAATTGATCGCCATCTCCGCCGCTTCGGGCGCGCCGGCCGAGATCTACCATCTCAAGCAAGCGGGACGTCCGAACTGGGGCAAGATCGACGCCGTCGTCGCCCGGATCGAGGCGGCGCGGGCGGGCGGGCACAGGATCACCGCCGACATGTACACCTATGTCGCCAGCGCCACCGGCCTCGACGCGGCCATCCCCACCTGGGCGCAGGCGGGCGGCGTCGAAGCCTGGATCGCGCGGATGAAGGATCCGGCGGTGCGCGCCCGCATCCTCGCCGAGATGCGTTCCCCGGCGCAGAGATCGGAGGATACGAACCTGGTGGTGAAGGAGCCGGAGAAGGTCCTGCTCCTCGCCTTCAGGAACCCGGCGCTGAAGCCGCTGACCGGCAAGAGCCTGGCCGAGGTCGCCCGCATGCGGGGCAAGACCGCCGAGGAGACGGCGATCGACCTCGTCGTCGAGGACGGCACCCGCATCGGCGTCGCCTATTTCATCATGAACGAGGACAATGTCCGCCGCCAGATCAGGCTGCCCTGGGTGAGCTTCGGCTCCGACGCGTCGGCCCAGGCGCCGGAGGGCGTGTTCCTGAAATCGAGCACCCATCCCCGCGCCTACGGCAATTTCGCGCGATTGCTTGGCCGCTACGTCCGCGACGAGAAACTGATCCCGCTGCAGGAGGCGGTGCGGCGGCTGGCGGCGCTGCCGGCGCGCAATCTCGGCATTCGGAACCGGGGCATGCTCCGCTTGGGCTATTTCGCCGACATCGCCATCTTCGACCCGGCAAAAATCCGCGACAACGCCACCTTCGAACGGCCGCAGCAATTCGCCACCGGCATGCATGACGTGTTCGTGAACGGCGTCCAGGTGATCAGCGACGGCACGCATACCGGCGCCAGGCCCGGACGCTTCGTCAAGGGGCCGGGATGGAAGAGATGTCCGCCGACCTAGACCAGGTCCTCCCCTCGATTTCGAGGGGAGGGGGACCGCGCGAAGCGCGGTGGAGGGGCCCTTCGGCGCAAGAAGCCCCTCCACCATGCGACGCATGGTCCCCCTCCCCTGCAAAGGCAGGGGAGGACTAAAGCTGCCGCGCCAGGAACGCCTCGATTTCGGCGAGATCCACCGAGCGGTCGACGAAAGCCTCTCCAATGCCGCGGGCGAGGATGAAGGGGATGCGGCCGCCGCTCGCTTTCTTGTCGTCCTTCATGTGGGCGATAAGACTCGCCGGCGTGCCGATCTCCAGCCGGGTGGGAAGGCCGACTGCCTCGAGATGTCTGACGACGCGGGCCGCATCCTCGGTCCGGCAGAGGCCGCGTTCGGCGGAGAAACGGAAGGCGAGCGCCATGCCCAGGGCCACCGCCTCGCCATGGAGCAGGCTCGAAAAGCCGCCCTCCGCCTCGACCGCATGGCCGAACGTATGGCCGAGATTGAGCAAGGCACGGCGGCCGCGCGTCTCCCGCTCATCCTCGGCGACGATCGCCGCCTTGGCGCGGACGCTGGTTTCGATCGCGTGGAGCCGGGCCCCGGCATCGCCGGCAAGCAAAGCCGCCGCATTCGCCTCGCACCAGGCGAAGAAGCCGGCATCGCCGATCAAGCCGTATTTCGCCACTTCGGCATAGCCGGCGCGAAGCTCGCGCGCCGGCAGGCTGTCGAGCGTCTTCGGGTCGATCAGCACGGCGGCGGGCTGGTAGAAGGCGCCGACCATGTTCTTGCCGCCGGCGGCGTTGATCGCGGTCTTGCCGCCGACCGAGGAATCGACCTGGGCGAGCAGGGTGGTCGGGACCTGCACGAAGCCGCAGCCGCGCTTCAGGATCGCGGCGGCGAAGCCGGCCAGGTCGCCGACCATGCCGCCGCCAAAGGCGACGATATGGTCGCTCCGTTCGATGCCGAGGCCGAGCAGGCGCTCGGTCAGCGCCGCCAGCTGCGCCCAGCTCTTGCTCCCCTCCCCGGCCGGCACGATCAAGGGGACGATCTCCAGCCCGCTCGCGCGCAGCCGCGCGCCCTGCGCCGCCCACACGGTCTCGTCCGACACGGCGACCAGCCGTCCGTCGCGGGCGAAAGGCGCGAGCGCTTCGCCGGCGCGATCGAGCAGCCCCGCCTCGATCCTGATCTCGTAGCTGCGCTCCGCGAGCGCGACCTCGACGATCCTCATGCCGGCCGCCATGAAGCGAGCGCCTCGACGATCTGCTGGACGGTCCGCTCGTGCGGCGCCGACCGGCTGCAGATGTGGAGATGGGCCTCGGCGTAGAAGCGGTTCCGCTTTTCGCCGAGGTCGCGGAGGGTGGCGAGCGGATCGCGGTCCTTGAGCAAAGGCCGGTTCGCACGCCGGCCCACCCGCTCCACCAGCGTCTCCGGCTCGGCCTGAAGCCATATGGCGACGCAATGTTCGAGGATCAGCGCCCTTGTCTCAGCATCGACGAAGGCGCCGCCGCCGGTCGCGATCACCTTCGGCGCGCCGACGATCAGCCGCCGCATCACCCGCCGCTCGCCGTCGCGGAAGCTCGCCTCGCCGAAGCGCTCGAAAATCTCGGAGATCTTCTGGTCGGCCGCCTTTTCGATCTCCTCGTCCGAATCGGCGAAGGGGAGATCGAGCCGCTTCGCCAGGCGGCGGCCGACGGTCGTCTTGCCGGCGCCCATCAGGCCGACGAGGACGATGCTTCGATCCGGTGCGGCGCGCGCCTGTTCCATGTTCCGGGGGCTATACATAGGCCTGCTTCGTGGGGCAAAAGGCGCGCCATGCGCATCTCCCCGCCTCCCGGCCGCCGCAAGTCGCGTGCCCCCGTCATCCTCCTGGTCCTGCTCGTCCTGCTGATCGCCTTCCTGGTCTGGCTCAGCACCCGGAACACCGAGGTTCCGCAGCAACGGATCGAGCAGGATGTGACCAATGAAGCGCTGGCGCACTAGCCTCCTGCTTCTTGCCGGCGGCACGGCGCTGGCGCTCGCCATCCCCGCCTTCGGCCAGCGCGACAAGGCGCCGCAGTCGATTCTGCCGCCCGGCTTCGGCGACACCAGCAACGTGCCGAGGAAGGCCCCGGCCGAGCACCCGGCTCCGCCGGCTCCCGCCGCACCCGCCGCACCCGCGACTCCCGCGCCCACCGCCCCCGCCGGGCCCGCCGCGCCGGCTGCCGGTACGGCGCCCGCGCAGGCCGCGCCGGGCACTCCGACCACCGTCACCAGCGACGAGCCCGCCGTCGAGAATCCGAGCGCCGCCAATCTCCAGGACCTCAGCCAGAACCTGGCGCCGCCGGCGATCGAGATCCCCGATTCGTCGCGCCGGCCGACCGACATCGTCGGCCCGCTGGCGCCGGAAAACTGGGGCCTCGGCCGCGGCGAGTTCGGCAATGCCAACGGCCTGTTCCTCGCCGCCTTGATGCGCCGGCTCGACGCGCCTCTGCCGTCGCGCTGGGAATCGATGCTGCTCCGCCGCGCCTTGCTGTCGCAGATTCCGGCGCCGTCGAACCTCAACCCGGTCGACTGGGTCGCCGAGCGGGCCTGGCTGCTGCTGCGCATGGGCGAAGCCGACGCCGCCCGCATCCTCGTCCAGTCGGTCGACGTCGACCAGTTCACGCCACGCATGTTCACCGTCGCCGTGCAGACGGCGCTGGCGACCGCCGATCCCGCCGCCCTCTGTCCGCTGGTGACTCCCGGCCGCGCCGTGTCGGACGAGCCGGTCTGGCCGCTGGCCGATGCGATGTGCGCCGCGCTGCAGGGCGATTCCGCCCGCGCCAGCCAGCTGATCGACCAGGCGCGCGGCCAGAGCGGCGCCGGCGGCATCGACCTGCTCCTCGCCGAAAAGGTGATCGGCGCCGGCCTCAATACCCGCCGCGCCGTCGCCATCCAGTGGGACGGGGTGGATTCGGTCAACAGCTGGCGCTTCGGCATCGCCAGCGCCACCGGGCTCAAGATCCCGGACAGCCTGATGAACGGGGTCGGTCCGCAGGTCTGGGCCTGGGAGGCGCGGGCGCCGATGATCCCGCTCGACCAGAGGGCCGAAGCGGCGCAGGTCGCCGCCTCGCTCGGCGTCTTCTCCAGTGCGGCCCTGGTCGAGATGTACAGCGCGCTCGCCGACGAGACCGATCCTTCCGAGCTCGAGGCCAGCGTCGGCGGCCGGCTGCGCAAGGCCTATGTCGGCGATTACGACCGCCGGGTCGATGCGATGCACGGCCTGTGGGACGAGGCAAAGAATCCCGTCGACCGCCACGCGCGGCTGATCCTCACCGCCACCGCCGCCGCCCGCATCCCGCCCTCCAATGCCTATGGCGACCGCATCGCCGATCTCGTCGCCTCGATGATGACGGCGGGGCTCGACCAGCATGCGGCGCGCTGGGGGAACGTGGTCGACGGCAGCGGCGACGATCGCGCCTGGTCGATCCTCGCCACCGGCTCCCCCCGTCCGACCGTCGACCTTGGCGGCGGCCGCGTCCGCGCTTTCGTCAAGGGCGCCGACGGGCAAAAGGGCAAGCTGCTGGTCGCGGCGCTCGCCGGCCTCGGCCGGCTCGCCGATCCGGGCGCCTATGGCGTCAATCCCAACCCGACCACCCGCTGGGAAGCGATGATCCAGGCGGCGGCGCGCAACCGCCAGGCCGGTACCGTCGCCCTGCTCGCCGGGATCGGCATGCAGACGCCGGGCTGGCGCGGCGTGCCGCCCGAGCATCTCTACCAGATCGTCGCGGCGCTCCGCCGCGTCGGCCACGATTATGAAGCGAGGATGATCGCCGCCGAGGCGATGAGCAGGCTGTGACCGGGGTCCGGTCCGGCGAGGACGGGCAGCTCATCCCCGCCTTCCTCGAGATGATGGCGGCCGAAGCCGGCGCCGCGGCCAACACCCTGCTCGCTTATGAGCGCGACCTGCGCGGCGCCTCCGCTATCCTCTCCGGCCGCCTGTCCTCGGCCGGCAAGGAGGAGCTGGAGCGTCTCTCCGAAGCCTGGCTGCCGTTGAAGCGGGCCACCGTCGCGCGCAAGGCGGCGGCGCTGCGCCGCTTCTACGGCTTCCTCCAGGACGAGGGCCTGCGTGCCGACGATCCGTCCGCCGCTTTGCCCCGCCCCGCCGGCGGCCGGCCGCTGCCCAGGGTGCTCGACCACCAGGCGGTCGACGCCTTGTTCGCCGAGATCGAGCGGCGCGGGCGCGAGCAGCCGGGGCCGGCGGCCCTCCGCCTCTCGGCCCTGGTCGAACTGCTCTACGGCTCGGGCTTGCGCGCCACCGAATTGGTCTCGCTGCCGCGCCACGCGCTCCGGCCCGACCAGCCTTTCCTGATCCTGCGCGGCAAGGGCGCGAGGGAAAGGCTGGTGCCGATCTCCGACCGCGCCCGCGCCGCCGTCGCCGATTGGGGCGCCCTGGTGCCCCGCGATTCGCCGTGGCTTTTCCCGTCTGGAAAGAACCATCTCAGCCGGGTCCGGCTCTACCAGCTGATCCGCGAGCTCGCCGCCGCCGCCGGCATCCCGCCCGAGCGGATCAGCCCCCACGTCCTGCGCCATGCCTTCGCCACCCACTTGCTCGAAGGCGGCGCCGATCTGCGCGCGCTGCAGCTCCTGCTCGGCCATGCCGACATCGCGACGACCCAGATCTATACCCATGTCGACAGCCGCCGGCTGATCGATCTGGTCAACAGCCGCCACCCGCTCGCCGATCCGGGCCGCGTTGACGCGGGCCGGCGTCCCGCCTAACGCGCGCCGCTTCATGCCAAGCTTCCTCGACTTCGAAAAATCGGTCGCCGAGCTCGAATCGCGCATCGAGGAATTGCGCGAGACGGCGGAGGGCAGCGACCTCAACATCGACGCCGAGATCGGCCGGCTCCAGGCCAAGTCCGACCGCATGCTGCGCGAGACCTATGCGAAGCTGACGCCGTGGCAGAAGACGCAGGTCGCGCGCCATCCGGACCGGCCGCACCTCAAGGATTATGTCGCCGCTTTGGTCGAGGATTTCATTCCGCTCGCCGGCGACCGCAATTTCGGCGAGGATGCGGCGATCGTCGGCGGCCTCGGCCGCCTCGGCGGGCGCCGGATCATGGTGATCGGCCATGAGAAAGGCGACGACACCGCGAGCCGGCTCCTCCACAATTTCGGCATGGCCAAGCCGGAGGGCTATCGCAAGGCGGTGCGGCTGATGCAGCTCGCCGACCGCTTCGGCCTTCCCGTCGTCACCCTCGTCGACACGGCCGGCGCCTTCCCCGGCGTGCAGGCGGAGGAGCGCGGCCAGGCCGAGGCCATCGCCCGCTCGACCGAGCAATGCCTCAAGGTGAAGGTGCCGCTGGTCGCCGCCATCGTCGGCGAGGGCGGCTCCGGCGGCGCCGTCGCCATCGCCACCGCCAACCGGGTGCTGATGTTCGAGCACAGCGTCTATGCGGTCATCTCCCCCGAGGGCTGCGCCTCGATCCTGTGGCGGACGGCGGAGAAAGCGGCGGACGCGGCCGAGGCGATGAAGGTGACCGCCCAGGACCTCGAGCGGCTCGGCATCATCGACCGCATCGTGCCGGAGCCGGTCGGCGGCGCCCATCGCGATCCCGCCGACGCGATCGCCACGCTCGGCCGCGCGATCGAGGAGGAGCTGGACGCGCTGTCGAGCGAATCCGGCGACGCGCTCAGGGCTCAGCGACGGGCAAAGTATCTGTCGATCGGCTGACCGGCTGCGTCCGGTCGACGATGCGCAGCAGCATCGAGCGACCGTTGGTCCAGACCGGCGCCATCCCCTTCACCAGGGTGGGATCGTAGGCGGGCGGATTGATCAGCCAGAGATAGTCGAACGCGCCGCGCGGGAAGTTGCGGAGCGAGGAGTCCAGGGTCGGCCAGCGGTTCACCGGGCAATCGTGCAGCCGCACGATCTGCGACGGGTCCTTGCGGTATGCGCCGGCCGGCAGATAGGCCGAGCGGTCGAGCTGCGCCCCCGCCACCGACCATTGATCGTTCGAGAAGGCCTCGCGCCGCACCACCGCCATGCCCGAGAGGTGGTCGAAGCGGGCCATCGTCCATTCGCCGCGGCAGGGCGTGCCGATCAGGGCGATCATCCGGGCGCCCCTCGGGACATGGTCGAGCGCCGCCAGCTCCCGATCGAAGGCGCGGCCGTAAAGGCCGAAGCTCAATGTCTCGGCGCCGATCCGCAGCGCGACGAAGATCAGCCCCAGAGCCGCCAGTGCCGGCAGCGGCCGCTTCGGACGGATCGCGAGCAGGGCGATCGCGATCGTGTAGGGAAGCAGGCGCATGTCGGCATAAGAGGAGCCGAAGATCTTCTGCGGCAGCAGCAGGTACATGGCGAGGAGGAACGAGGCCGAAGCGGCGAGATTGCGCGAGAAGCCGAAGCGGCGGCTGCGGGTCGCGGCGACGAGGAGACCGAGCACGAGCAGCATCGAGCCGATGTCGAGCCATTTCCACCGGTCGCGCAGGGCGTAGAGAAGATAGTTCAGCTTGGGCACGACCGCGAGCCAATGCTCGGTGCGGCCGGCGACGTCGCCGCTCCGCCAGACGATCATCAGGATCAGCGGCGCCACCAGCGACAGGCAGTGCAGGGCGGCGCGCGGGGCGGCATGGCGCAGGCTCTGGCCGCGGTCCACCTGCCGCACCAGCTCGGCCGAGAAGGCCATCAGGCCGAGCGTCCCCCAGCCGAAAATATGGGCGAGCCAGACGATCGCCGAAATCGGCACGAACAAGGCGGCCCTCAGCCGCACCGACCCCCGCCGCCCGAGATGCAGCCACAGGCCGAAGGCGAGGAAGGCGAGCGCCATCGACAGGACGAAATTGGCGAAGCCGAAGACGAACGGGTAGGAATAAGCGAAAGGAACCGCGAACAAGGCCGTCGGCGGGATCCGCCCGTGCACTTCCCGCGCCACCCACAGGAAGCCGGCTGCGGTCATCGGCGGCACGCAGATCATGATCAGCTTCACCGCCGGCTCGAGGCCGAACAGCTTGGCGAGCGGGACCACCAGCAGGTTCATGCCGAGATTGCCGATCAGCGCCCAATGCAGGGTGTAGTAACGCTGCAGATCGGGCGAATGGGCGAGGTCGAGCTCGACCTTATAGGCGGCCATGTGGCCGGGCAGATCGACCAGAGGCGGAACGGTCGGCCAGAGCAGCGGCAGGGCGCAGAAGAGCGCGATCACGCTTGCGCCCCACCAGGTCTGCCACCAGTGCAGGGCGCCGCCCTCATCCTCGTCCATCGGGCGCGTAGCTACGGCCTGCGCTCGCTTCCGGCAACGGCAACCGTTTCGATGCGCATCGTCAGCGCCATCGTCTCGCCGCGCGCGAGGACGCGCAGGCCCAGCGCCGGCCACTCTTCCTCGGGCGCGTTCAGCGCGGCATTGGCGTGGCTCGCCGGCTCGGCGGCGAAGACGCCGCCGGCGGGCGGCGAATAGAGATGGAGGAAATGCGCGTCGGGCGACGATATTTCGATCCGGAACGGCAGGCCGGGCGTGCCGATGCGGGCGAGGCCGTTCCACTCGCCGAAGCCGTTGTCGAGATCCTGGCCGCAGACCAGCCGGTCGCGAAGGCTGTAGCGCCCTTCGGCCGGCACCTTGGCGACCGGCAGCACCGTCTCGTCGATCGTCCAGGCGGAGCCGACATCGGCGTCGAGCCGCGTCTCGGGCGTGCAGGGGAAATAGGGGTGCTGGCCGAGGCCGCAGGGCATCGGCTCGCCGGACAGGTTGGTGCAGGAGAGAAGGAGGGTAAGGCCGGTTTCGTCGAGTGCGAAATGCTGGCGCGCCTCATAGGCCCAGGGCCATTCGTCCGGCGGGTGGCGGAAGACGAGCTCGGCCGAGGCGGCGTCGACCGACGCGACCTCCCAGGGCGAAAGCCAGCCTTGGCCGTGGAGCGGGCTCGGCTCTCCCGCCAGGTTCGGCCGAAGCACGATTTCGCGTCCGCGGAAGGTGAAGCGGCCGCCGCGAATGCGATTGCAGAAGGGGAGGAGCGGGAAGCTGGCCTGGCCCAACACCCCCGCTTCCTGCCCCCCCACACCGCATAAGCACGGTATTCTTTCCCCTGCGGGACTGATGTAGTCGAAGCGGGCGATGCTGCCGCCCAGGGGGGGCACCAGCTGAAGCGTGAGCCGCCCGGAGGTGAGGATTGGAAGGCGGGATTGGGACATCGGGATTAACGCTCCCATACCGGCCCGTTCAGTCTTCCGAAACTCTCCTGTGGGTAAATATGATTTATTCTTGCACCGTGATTCCGGCGCAAGCTAAACGTCGCCCGGGGACGGACCCGGGAGGGGTGGGTAGATGAGTAAGCGAGTCAAAGATTTTATCGAAGTGAAGGATTGTTCGTCGCTCGATGCGTTGATCGAGCGGCTGGCGGACGTGCGGGCGAACCTCCCGGCCGGGGCGGATCCGGAGGTGAGGATGCGGGGCGACGATGTTTTCGGCCGCCATATCTGCGTCAGCTTCTACCGGCCGCAGACGGAGGAGGAAGCGGAGTGCGACGCGCGCTACGCCGACGCCTATCGCGAATCGCGCGAGCGCGAGCTGTCCCGGCTGCACGACGAGCTCGGCTTCTGCCCGGTTCCGGGACAGAGCCGGCAGCGCCTGAGGGTCGTGGCTTAACACCAAAGTTCCTCCCCGGGCTTGCCGGCGGAGGGGATCTTGCGGAGCATGGTGGCGGGGCGGCGCGAAGCGCCGTTCTTCCCAGGCGCGCTACGCGCGCGTCCCTCCACCCTTCCCCTGCTCCGGCAGGAAAGAACTACGCTACCATTCGGCGAAGCTGCCGTCGCTGAGGCGCCAGACCGGGTTGCGCCAGCGATGGCGGTCCTTGTCGGCCGCGCGCACCGCCTCCTCGTCGATGGCGACGCCGAGGCCGGGCCCTTCCGGGATCGGCAGGTAGCCGTCGACCGGCGACAGCACCGCCTTGTCGGTCACGAACTCGAGCAGATCGTGGCCGACATTGTAGTGGATGCCCAGCGACATCTCCTGGATGGCGACGTTGGGCGCGGTCGCGGCGAGCTGCAGGCAGGCGGCGAGCGCCAGCGGCCCCAGCGGACAATGCGGCGCCACCGCGATGTCATAGGCTTCGGCCATGGCGGCGATGCGCCGGCATTCGGACAGGCCGCCGGCATGGCTGAGATCCGGCTGGATGATGTCGACCGCCCCGCTTTCGAAAAAGGGCTTGAAGTCCCAGCGCGAATAGAGCCGCTCGCCGAGCGCGATCGGCGTCGCGACGAGCTGGGCGATCTGCGCCAGGCCCTCGTGATTCTCCGACAGCAACGGCTCCTCGATGAAGAGCAGGCCGAGCGGCTCCAGCGCCCTGGCGAGCTGCTTCGCCATCGGCCGGTGAACGCGGCCGTGGAAATCGAGGCCGACGTCGACGCCCTCCGCCTGGGCCGCCTTCACCCGCTCGATCACCTCGTCGAACGCCTTGGGCGTGCCGATCCAGTCGAGCTCCGCGGTCGCGTTCATCTTGACCGCGGAGAAGCCCTGGCCGCGCCGGAAGCGGGCGGCGTCGGCGATCTCGTGCGGCCGGTCGCCGCCGATCCAGGCATAGGCCCGGATCCGATCGCGCACCTTGCCGCCCATCATCTGCCAGGCGGGGAGGCCGAGCGCATGGCCCTTCAGGTCCCACAGCGCCTGGTCGAGCCCGGACAAAGCCGACATCAGCACCGCCCCGCCGCGATAGAAGCCGCCGCGATAGGCAATCTGCCAGATATCCTCGATGCGGAAGGGATCGTGGCCGAGGAAGCGGTCGCGCAAGGCGGCGAAGGCGCCGTCCACCGCCTCGGCATGGCCTTCGAGGCTCGCCTCGCCCCAGCCGACCGCGCCTTCGTCCGCCTCGATCCGGACGAACAGCCAGCGGGGCGGCACGTAGAACGTCTCGATACGGGCGATCTTCACTGGCTGGTCTCCGGCGTGGCGGCTTCGGTGACGAAGCCCTTGAGATGGCGGGCGGCTTCTTCCTGCTGCTCGCGCGCGCCGGTGCGGTCCCATTGCGACGGCGGCACGATCGGCACGATCAGGCAGAGGCTCGAGGCGGGCAGCACGTCGCGCCAGTCGGCGATCAGTTTCTTATAGGCGCGGCCGACATTGCGGATGTTGCGGTCGAGGTCGAACAGGCCGAGCGGGTTCACATTGCCGCTCTGCTCGCGCAGCGCCGTGTCCCAGTCGACCTGGTCGGTCAGCGAATACCAAGTGAAGCCGACGGTCGGGATGCCGATGTTGCGGAGCCTGAGCACGTTCGCCCATTCCTTCCACAGCCATTGCACCGCCTCCTGCCCGGTCGGACCCTCCCTGAGGTTGGTCTCGGTATGCATCACCGGCAGCCGGTAGCGGTTGTAATATTGGCGGGTGATCTCGCTATAGCCGAACACCTCGCCCGATGCCTCGCTATGGCCGTCGGCGAACACCCGGTGCTCGTTGGTCATGTAGTAATCGTTGCCGAGGATGCAGTGCTGCTTCAGCCGGTGGTTGAGGAAGAAATGATATTCCTCCTTCGTCATGCCGTGATCCATCAGATATTCGTACATCTCGCTGTCGATCCGGCGGCCGTAATTGAGATCGAGCGAGAGGAAGCGCATCGCGTTCATCACCTCGGCCGAGCCGATCGCGGCCGGGCTGTCGGCGTGGAAATATTCCGAGCTTTCGGACTGGATGAAGATCGCGTCCGGCCGCCGCTTCAAGATCTCGATCATGGCAAGCACGTTCGCCTTGACGATGTGCTTCAATGCCGTGACGAACGAGCGGTCGTCGGTCTTCTGCTCGTTCCACCAGCCATATTTGGCCGAGAAGACCGCGCAGATGAACATCTCGTTGACCGGCGTGTAGAGCTGCACCCAGGGAAAGCGGTCGGCGAAGGCGCCGGCATAGGTGGCGAAGAGCTGCGGGAAATCCGGATTCTGGAAATTGCCGATCCAGTCGGGAACGCCGAAATGGCAGAGGTCGACGATCGGCGTGATGTTGCGCCGCTTGAGCTCGGCGAAGGCGATGTCGGGGAATTCCCAATCATATTGGCCGGGGCCGAGGAAGGTCCGGTAGAGCGCCGGGCCGTAGCGCAGATACTGGATGCCGACCTCCTCGACGCAGTCGAAGTCGGCGCGCCAGTGCCGGTAATGGCCGCACACCTCCATCTGGTCGACGCGGGTGCGGCCGTTGTGGATGGTCGGGATGCTGTTCTCGATCCCGGTCGCGAACATGAAATTGGCGATGATGACCCTCCTCGGGTGACGCTCTGCGCTGCACAGGCGCTAACGGGCGCGCCGCTTTTCGGCCAGCCTCCACGCGCCAAAAATGACGCGAGAGGGAAGAAAGTTTCACCGGCGGGCGATGAAGGCAATCGGCTTGTCCGCCGCGTGCGCCGATGCGGGGCTTCGTCCGCTACCGTGAAGGAGGGCTCCGCGTCGCTATCTGCCCCAGGCCGAGCGCGACCCCGCTTATGCAAGCGCCGCCGCCGAGGGCATCGCCAATCTGCCGTTACTTACGGATAGCGGTGCGGGGTGCGAATTCTCGATGACTTATTGGGGGCCCCAATGATGGCTTGGGAGCAGGAAGACCTACTCATGCGTGGATCTAAGATAATCGTCCATCACTTGATTTTCACTGGCAACTGACCAGCACAGTTTCCTATCGATCCTGCCCGTATTCAGTTTCGTACTAAGACACCGTAATGCATCGTACGTCACATGGTAATCTTCGGGAAGAATTGGAAAGGTTTGTCGTAAATGCCTTGCTTCCACCAGTCTTTGGTTCCTGAGCGCTGGACCGAGTTCTCTGCGGGCATAAATGAGAGAAGGCCCGACGTCGATCAGCATGGAAGCTGCCGCCAGTCGCGAGCGGCGATAGTTGAGCAAGCGTGAAAGGCTTACGACCACTCTCCTGGAAGCCCTCTCCCGGTCGCGCATGCAGGCCGATCTCCAATAGGAGCGGATCGACGCTAGTCTGTCGGGGAAATCCTCATTCGCTGCAATCACAGCATCGGAACGCGATAGAATCACCGCTGCATCCAAGGGTTGGCAAGTCGGTACCGCCAGCGTCGCCATCCATAGAGAAACGGTGATCATTCTCCCTACGCCCCACCTATGCATGTCACAGTGACGTTCTTGATCGGTCGCGGCGAGATCAAAATCAGCGGATAGCCTGTCGGGACCTGCATCTGATTATAGGCTGTCAGCAGAGAGACGATGCTGGCCGTAGCTTCACCATCATCCTCGTAGGTGGCGTACCATGGCTTTCTGCCCTCCCGCGCGAGGGCCATCCCGGCAAGGCCCTCTGGCGCCATAAACCCGGCACGAACCAGATACGTAAAATCGCCACGCTGGGGCGAGGCGCTTTTGCCGACGAGATTCACATACGTGCGGGCTCCCAGCCTGACAACGGATCGTGTGGACAGCATCCGAACTGCCGCATTCAAACGGTCGAAGCCGACGTACTCAATTCTCACATCCTTGAGTTCTTGCAGCACGTGGTTCCGGGTGGGCAATTGCTGGCACCAACTCCACGCCTCGCCTTGGGGCAGCGCGAATCCTCCGAGGCCAGCAGCCGCAAGCAGCAACACAGGAGTCATGCGCGCACCTCATGCTATACCGCTTTTTCAGCGCCGCCTCTAAGCGGCCTCGGTCGCGGGACACGATGCCTAACTCCAATGCAAGAATGCTGCATGGGCGTCCAGCCGTCGTCGTTTCCAATGTATCCACCAAAGCAATGCGTTGGAAGCCGCCCTCAATCAGGCGTCCTTCCCCGGAATTGCGGCGATGAACCTCGATGGCGCGAAACGGTCCGGCTGCTTGCCGATCTGGCGAAAAGGCTGCTCCCCTCACGACGCACCCTCCCCTTCCCTCGATGATGCCGCTAGGGGGACCCAAAGCGGCGCCGCGCGTTGAGCGGGGGCGAGAGGGATGATGCGCTGGGCTGAAGGTTTCATCGCGGTCGACTGGGGCACCACCAATCGGCGCGGCTACCGGCTGGGGCCGGACGGCCGCCTCGAGGATCGGATGGAGGACGATAAGGGCGTGCTCGCCGTCCCCGTCGGCGGCTTTCCGACGGCGGTCGAACGGATCCGGGAGCGGCTGGGCGACCTGCCTTTGCTGCTCGCCGGCATGATCGGATCGAATCGCGGCTGGCGCGAGGCGCCCTACGCCTCCGCGCCGGCCGGGCTGGGCGAGCTGGCCGACCGGCTGGTCTGGGTCGAGCCGGGCCGCACCGCGATCGTGCCGGGCGTCTCCTGGGCGGCCGGCGACGCCGCCGACGTGATGCGCGGCGAGGAGATTCAGATCTTGGGCGCCCTGGCCGACTCCATGGTCGGCGGCGGCGAGCGCGTCTGCCACCCCGGCACGCACAACAAGTGGATCAGTCTGGAGAATGGCCGGATCGCCTCCTTCCGGACGGTGATGACCGGCGAATTGTTCAACCTGCTGAGGGAGCACTCGATCCTCGCCGACCTGCTGACCGGGCCGATCGAGCCCGGTCCCGCCTTCGAAGCCGGGGTGCGCCACGGCCACGAGCATGACGACCTCACCGCCGAATTGTTCTCGATCCGCGCGCGGGTGCTGCTCGGCAAGGCGAAGCGCGAAGAGGCGGCCGCCTATGCGAGCGGGCTGCT
Organism: Sphingomonadales bacterium; assembly: GCA_034668705.1. GTDB lineage: Bacteria > Pseudomonadota > Alphaproteobacteria > Sphingomonadales > Sphingomonadaceae > Allosphingosinicella. The sequence continues at coordinate 14,985 of JAXDOV010000223.1, read as the reverse complement.
GATCGGCTACGACCTCAAGACCGGGCTCGACGGCGCCGACGCGGTAGCGGTGGTCGGCCGGCCCGACCTCACCCGCCTGTTCGCCGCCGCGATCCGGCATTGCGGACGGCGGGCGCGGGAGATCGACGGCGAGGCGGCCTTCCTCGCCGGCGCGCTTCACCTGGCGGAGCTGATGCCATGAACCCATCCGAAGAGCTGAACAGCCGGCTTGCCGACTGTCCCCTGGTCGCCATCATCCGCGGCGTCACGCCCGGCGAGGCGGAGGCGATCGGCGCGGCGCTCTGGGAAGCCGGCATCCGCATCATCGAGGTGCCGCTCAACTCGCCCGAGCCGCTGAAGAGCATCGGGATCCTCGCGAAGAGCCTCGGCGACCGCGCGCTGGTCGGCGCCGGGACCGTGCTCGATCCCGACGACGTGGCGCGGGTGAAGGATGCGGGCGGGCGCATCATCGTCTCGCCCAATACCTTCGCGCCGGTGATCGCGGCGGCCGCGGCGGCGGGTCTGGTCTCGTCGCCGGGCTTCTACACGCCGTCCGAAGCCTTCGAGGCGGTCCGCGCCGGGGCGCATGCGCTGAAGCTGTTCCCGGCCGAGGCGGCAAGCCCGGCTTTGGTCAAGGCGCAGCTGGCGGTGCTGCCCCGCGACATCCCCCTGCTGGTGGTCGGCGGCGTCAAGCCGGACGGGATGAGACCCTGGCTCGAGGCCGGCGCCGCCGGCTTCGGCCTCGGCTCGGGCCTGTACGCGCCCGGCCGGACGGTGGAGGAGACGGCCAAGCGCGCGCGCGCCTATGTCGAGGGAGTGAGAGGATGAACGGGAAGCTGCGCGTCGCGATCATCGGCTATGGCAAGATCGCGCAGGACCAGCATGTGCCGTCGATCGCCGCCAACCCGCGCTTCGCGCTTGCGGCGACGGTCAGCCGCAGTACCGACGGCGTGCCGGGCATACCCAATTTTCCGAGCCATGCCGACATGCTGGCGGCGGTGAAGGACCTCGACGCGGTGGCGATCTGCACGCCGCCTTCGGTCCGCTACGCCATCGCCCGCGACTGCATCGCTGCCGGCCTCCACACCCTGCTCGAAAAGCCGCCCGGCGTGTCGCTCAGCGAGGTCGAGGAGCTGGCGCGGCTGGCGGCGGAGAGACCGGTCACCCTGTTCACCACCTGGCACGCGCAGCACAATCCGCCGGTGCCGGTGGTGGCGGCGCTGCTGAAGGGCCGGCGCATCGCCTCGATGCGGATCGAATGGCGCGAGAATGTGCGCAAATGGCATCCGGGCCAGGCCTGGGTCTGGGAACCGGGCGGCTTCGGCGTGTTCGATCCCGGCATCAACGCCTTGTCCATCGCCACCCGCATCTTCCCCGGCGCGTTGTTCGTGCGGCAGGCGGAGCTGTTCTTCCCCGAGAACAAGCAGGCGCCGATCGCCGCCAGTCTCCGTTTCGAGAGCCCCGCTTCGGACGGCGCGCTGGAGGCGGTGTTCGACTGGCGCGAGACGGGCGGCGAGACCTGGACGATCGCATTGCGCACCGAGCAGGGCGACGACATCCTGCTCGCAGACGGCGGCGCCCGGCTGATCCGCAACGGCAAGGAGGAAGCGGCGCCGGGCCCGGGCGAATATCCCTCCATCTACGAGGAATTCGCGAGCCTGGTCGACGCAAGGGCGAGCCATGTCGATCTGGCTCCGTTGCGGCTGGCGGCGGACGCTTTCCTGGTTGGACGGCGGACTTCGGTGGAAGCGTTCGAGGAATAGGTTGTATCGGCTCTTCAGCGACCGGAAGCAGGTTAGTCCTCCCTGTCCGCGCAGCGGATCGGGAGGGGGACCACCCGAAGGGTGGTGGAGGGGCTTTTCTGAGTCAGTTGGCCCCTCCACCGCACTTCGTGCGGTCCCCCTCCCCACGGCCTGCGGCCGCAGGCCGTGGGGAGGACTAAGCGAGCCTGACAATCCCTGAACGTCGATACGCCCTAAGCCCGCAGCAGCCCCTCCGGCAGGGTTTCCTCCGCCCGGCGGAAGGCGGCTTCGTCGTCGACGTCGATCCACCAGCCGCCGGCAATGTCGTGGACGAAGGCGCGGCCGTCTTCGGCGAGGCGCTGCACGCCCTCCGACAGCGAACCCGCGCCGCCTTCGGCGAGGCTGCGGCGAAGCGCGTCGATCAAGGCCGGCGTCGCGTGGAAGATGCCGGTGTCGATCGCATTATAATCGGCGAGCGTCTTGCCGATGAGGCCGATGCGCCCCTCCCCGTCAACGCGCAATTTGGTCGCGTCGTCGATGTCGATCAACGGATTGGCGGGGTCGAAATCGGCGGCGAGGGTGAGGGCTGCGTCGCGCCGGCGGCCGGCGATCAGGCCGGCGGCAATGCCGGGATCGAACAGATGGTCCGACATCAGCAGCAGGAACTCGTCCTCGAGCTTCGGCGCGGCGGCGAGGACGGAGAGGCCGTTGGGCCGCGCCCAGTCGGGGTTGCGGACCGCTTCGATCGGCACGCCCGCTTCCTCCGACAAAGCGGGGAGCATGGCTTCGATCGCCTCCGCCCGATAGCCGGTGACGATCAGGAAGGAGGTGGCGCCGCCCGCCTTGGCGGCCCGCACGACATGGGCGATCAGCGGCTTGCCGTCGATCTCGGCGAGCGGCTTGGAGGCGGCGAGGCTGCGCAGCCGCGTGCCCTGGCCGGCGGCGAGGATCAGGCATTGCATCGCCCGCGGCTCAGGACGAGCCGCGGCCGAGCGCGAGCAAGGCGGGCTGCAGCCGGGTCCGCTCGCGCAGCAGGGCCGGCGCGGCGATCAGGATCAGGATCACCCAGAGCAGGGAGAAGAAAGCGAGGCCGTAGGCGATGACCAGCGGCACATGGACGATGATCAGCACGGCCCAGGCGAAGGCGAAGAAGTCCCGGCTCATGATCATGATGAAGGAATCGATGATCACCCGCGGCAGGCCGATTGGGCATCGCGAGGTGTAGAAGCGCTTGAGGAAGTCGAAGCCGGGCTCGCCGATCCGCCGCGCCAGCCAGGCCATCAGGCCCAGGCCCAGCAAGGCGAGCATCAGCGTCGCTCCGCCGAGCACCGCCAGCCGCTGGCCGTAGAGATGCCCCATGGCCAATGTGAAGCCGAGATAGAAAGACAGGTTGGTCGCCATGTCGACGCCGGTGTCGAGCGTCGCGCCGCGGACGCTGCTGCGATAGGTGGCGCGGGCGATCTCGCCGTCGACGCCGTCGATCACCGAGGCCAGATGGAAGAGCAGGCCGGCGAGGATCAGCGCCCAGTAGCTCCTGCCCAGCAAGGCGGCGATCATCGCGACGGCGATGGCGGCGGTGACGACGGTCATGTGCCAGGGCCGGATGCCGTCGAGCCGCAGCAGCCGCCGCGAGATCGCCTGCGACAGCGGCCGGTTGAGCCGGCGCGAGACGATGCCGTCGCCGGGCTTGACCGTGGTCTTCAGCACCCAGCGCTCGGCGGCGTCCATGTCGTCGCAGGCGACCGCCTCCTCATCCTCGAGCACGTCGGTGCCCGCGCCGTTCGATCCGGTCTTCACCGCGACCGCTTCGCCCCGCCAGGCGAGGGTCTGCGCATCCGATTCGAGGAAGCGGACGAGGGCGTCCGCGGCGATGATGGTGCGGCCGGAAAGGCAGAGCGCCGGCGCGCCGTCATAGCCGTCGAAGCGGGCGGACGGGCAGGCGCGGCGGACATCGTCCCAGGCCTCGTCCGAAACGCTCGAGCCGCTGCCCAGCACGACCCTGATGTCGCGCGCTCCGGCCTGGCAGGATTGGGCGGTGAGATGGGCAGCAGCGGCCGCGCCGGCAATCCGGCGCTCGGCCTGCTCGGCCCGATCGAACCGTAGCACAAACAGCGCAGTCATTGATAATCCTGAAGGAAACGAAGACTTTTCGCTTTGCATTCAGCCCGCATTAGAACGAGAGAATGCGGAAAGACGAGAGGAATATTCTTTTGCCCGCCTTCGAAGCGACAGCCCGAACCCAGCCGCGCGCCCGGCCGCGCACGACCGAGCGCCGGGAACGCCACCCCAGGGAGATGGAGGATTGGCTGAACGGCCATATCTACCATCCGCTCGGCGAGAAGCTCGCCGCCGCCCTCGTGCCCACCCGGGTCACGCCGAACATGGTGTCGTTCGCCGGCTGGATGCTGATCGTCGCCGCGGCCTTCCTCTATATCGGCCTGCCCTGGCCGGTTTCGGTGCTGCTCGCCTTTCCCGTCCATGCCCTGTGGCACGTCGTCGACGGCGCCGACGGCGCGCTCGCCCGGCGCACCGGCAAATGCTCGCCGGTGGGCGAGCTGGTCGACGGGGTGTGCGATTATACCGGCCATATCATCCTTTACGTCGCGCTCGCGACGCTGCTCGACGACTGGGTCGGCGGCTGGGCCTGGGCGCTGGCCATCTGCTCCGGCCTGTCCAGAATCCTGCAATCGAACCATTCCGAAAGCCAACGTCGCATCTATTTGTGGCGGGTTTACGGCGTTCCGTGGCTGAAAAATGCCTATGGTGGCGGAGACGAGACATTAAGCCGCCGCAGCCTGTTCACGATCCTCTTCGAACCCTTCGCCCGGCTCTATGTCGCGCTCGCCGCCGCGTCGAACCCGCTCAACAGCGAGATCGACGCACTGATCGCCCATTCCGAAGATCATCCTTGGGAACGGGAGCTGGTCAGGCGCGTCTGCCGCCGCGCCGCGCGGACGCCGCTCAAGATCCAGACCTTCCTCGGCCCCAATATCCGCACCGTGGCACTCGGCATCAGCATGCTGGCGGGCTCGCCTCTGTGGTTCTTCCTGTTCGAGATCCTGCCGCTCAACCTGCTGCTGCTCTGGTCGAAGCGGCTGCAGCGCAGGTCGGACCTCAGCGTGGTCGCCCGCCTCAGCGCCTGATGTGACCGTCGTCACACCAGGCTCGATCTCTTTTTGATGATCGCATCGCTTTCGCGACGCTTCAGCGCCTGACCCGCGCCAGCCTTTCCTCGAGAAAGGCGATGATCTTCTCCGCCCGCGCATCCCAGCTGAGGCCCTCCGCCAGCCGCGCCGCATTGTTGCCCAGCGCGGCGCGGCGCGAAGGCTCCGCCGCGAGACGGCCCAAAGCCGCCGCGGTGGCCATGGGATCGTCGGGCGTCACGAGGCAGGCGGTGTCGCCGTCGCGGAGCAGTTCGGCCGTGTCGGGGCTGCGCGGGGCGAGGATCGCGCGGCCGGCGGCGAGATAGGCGAAGGTCTTCATCGGCAGCACGCAATCGCCGAACCGCTCGAGCGGCGCGCGCGACGGCGGGATGAGGAGGATGTCGGCCGCATAGAGGAAAAGCGGCAGCGTCGCCGGCGTCTGCCAGGGAAGGATGCGCAGATTCTCCCGGCCCCGCGCCGCCGCCTCGACCGGCCCCTCCCCCTCCGAACCGACCAGGAGGAAGAGGATTTCGGGCCGAAGCGCCGCCGCCGCCAGCAACTGGTCGATCCCCTTGCGCGTGCCGAGGCGGCCGGCATAGACGGCGATCGGCCGGTCCCGCGGCAGATCCAGCGCCGCCCGCGCCGCGTCGCGGCCGAGCGGCGGCCGCATCCGCCCCGGATCGAAGCCGTTATGGGCGACGAGCAGCCTGTCCGGCGCGACGCCGATCCTGCGGAAGCTGGCCGCGGCGAATTCGGAATGGAGGATGAAGCCGAGGCAATGAGGCTGCCGCGCCGTCCTGCGAAAGACCGGGCGAAGCCACGGAATCCGGTCGGGCCAAGGCCGGTAATGGTCGAAGGCAAAGGGGATTCGAGAGAAGCCGCCAATGCCGAGGCTCACCGGGATCCTGGAATAAAGCGCGTCGCTCGCCTTCATCTCGGCATCCCGCAGCACCTGGCGGAACCAGAAAGTCGACGGCACGACCATCTCGCCCACCCAGCGGGTGCGCCGCTGGACCAGCGAGAAATCGCCCTCGACGCCGTAATAGGCGCGCAGATCGGCGGCGGAGAGCGCCGGATCGTCTCGCCCCTGCGGCATGAGCAGGGTCACTTCGACGCCGCGGCGGGCGAAAGCGGCGGCGGTGCTCACCGTCTGGTCGCGGTCTGCCTGCCGGCCGAGGCGCGACCATAACAGGGGATAGATCAGGCGCATCGCGGCCCCGCCGCCACCAGCGCATCGTAACGCGCCTCCAGCGCCGCCGCCTGGCGCGCCGCGTCGAATCGTTCCCCGGCGATGGCCCGCGCCGCCCCGCCCATGCTCGCCTGCAGCGCCGGCGAAGCGAGCAGCTCGGCCAGCCGTGCGGCCAGCGCTTCGCCATCGCCTTCCGGCACGACGAAGCCGCTGCGGCCGTCGCTGACCGCCTCGGGCAGGCCGCTATGGTCGGAGACCACGGCCGGCAAGGCGGAAGCAGCGGCCTCGATGAGGACGGTCGGCAGGCCTTCGCTGTCGCCGTCCGCGGCGGTGACGCTCGGCACGGCCAGCAGCCAGGCGCGGCCCATCCAGCGCGCCACTTCGTCCGGCGGCTGATGGCCGAGGAAGCGGATGCGGCCGCCGAGGCCGAGGCCGGCGGCGTGCCGCTCCAGCGAGGCGCGCAGCGGACCGTCGCCGACGATGACGAGCCTGGCCTCCGGCAGCTTCGCGACGGCATCGAGCAGCAGCCGCGTTCCCTTCTTCTCGACCAGCCGGCCGACATGGAGGACGAGGCCGGCCTCCCGCCCGCCGGGCGCGGCCCGGAATTTGGCGAGGTCGATGCCGTTATGATGGACCAGGATCCGCTCGGGCGGAAAGCCCTGGGCCAAGGCCTTCGCCCGCACCGCCGCGGAGACGGCGATGAAGAGGTCGCCGCACCGCTGCAGCCGGCGCTTCAGCAGGGCGTAACGCATCCAGGACGGGCGCCCGGAAAGCAGCATCGCGCCGAATGAGCGGCTGATTTCGAAACCGTGCAGGGTGGTGACCAGCGGCACGCCCAGCGCCCGCGCGAGCGGCAGCGCGAGCAGGCCGTCGGTGCCGAAATGGGCGTGGACCAGGCGCGGGCGGAACGGCCGGAGGCGGCCCGCCAGCGCCTCCGCCCGCCCGAATGCCCTGAGCCGAAGCCGCTCCGCCCCCGTCGCCACCAGCAGCCGGCCTTCGAGCGGCGGGAGGACATGGCCCTTGCGCTCGAGGCCGATGACGAGCGGCTGGTAGCGCCGCAGCGCCAGAGCCTGCGTCTGCACGAAGGTCTCCGAGGCGTTGAACAGCGGCGAGCGGAAGATCGCCGCCACGGGACGCTGGTCCAGATCGAGGCCGGGCGGCTGCATGGCGGCGGTCCGTCGCCGCTCCGCCGCGGCCTGACAAGGGAAATGTTGCGCCGCGGCCGCGTCCGGCTGATAGAGCCGCAGCAATGCCGCCGCGGTGCCTGACATGACTGGAAGGAAGGATGCGGGGCGGCTGATCATGCGCGGCGCCCAGGCGACCGCCGCCGGCTTCGCCGGCCGGCTCGCCGCGCGGCTCCTCTTCCTGTTCGTCGCCGGCCGCCTGTTCGGCGCCGCCGCCTTCGGCGCCTATGTGCTCGCCGTCGCCGCGGTCGAGCTGGCGGTCAGCGTCGGCAGCCTCGGCATGAAGAAGGTGATCTTCCAGCTGCTCGACCGCGCCGGGAAAGAGCGCCTCCCCTCCCACATCCTCCTCGACGCCGCTCTGCTGGTGACGGCGGCGAGCCTGGCCATCGCCGCCGTCATCATGGCCGCGGCGGCGATCCTCGCCAGATCGATGGCCGGCGGCGCGGTCGTGGCCCTGTTCGCATTGGCGCCGATGGTGGCGGGCCAGTCGCTGCTCGACCTCTTCCTCGCCGCGACCCGCTGGCGCCACGCCATCCGGTTCGAAGTGGTCGCCCGCAGCCTGGTCGAGCCTTACGCCCAGCTGGCCGGCGCGGCGGCGGCCTGGATGCTCGGCTATCGCGAGATCGGGCTGCTCGCCGGCTATTGGTGCGGGACCCTGGTCGCCCTCGTCTACGCGGTGGCGGGCGCGCGCCGGACCTTCGGCGGGCTCCATGTCGCCTCCTATCGGCCGCGGCCGGCCGTGCTCGGCTCGGCGCTGCGCCTCGCCGGCGCGAATACCGCCACCGACCTGCTGAACACGCTCTACACCCGCGTCGATCTGTGGATCGTCGGCCTGCTGCTCGGCGAGCATTTCGCCGGCGTCTACGGCATGGCGCGCCAGATCGCGGTGCCGATCCGGCAGGTGCGGCAGAGCTTCGACGGCCTGCTCATCCCGCTCGTCGCCCGCACCCTCTCCGCGCGCGGCTCGAAGGGCTCGGGCGAGGCTTTGGCCTCGGCGACGCGGCTGATCCTCGTCATCCAGCTGCCGATCATCGTCGCTTTGTTCGCCGCCGGGCGGCCATTGCTCGGCCTGTTCGGCAAGGGATTCGAAGCCGCTTATTGGCCGCTTCTCGCCCTCGCCTCGGCCGAAGCGATCCAGGCGGCCTTCAGCATCGGCGACCTCGTCTTCGTCTATTTGCGGCCCCGTCTCGGCCTGCGGCTGACGCTCGCCAGCATCGCGATCGGGATCATCGCGGCCCTGCTGCTGGTGCCGCGGCTCGGCATCAGCGGCGCCGCCCTGTCGGTGCTCGTGGCTTATTCGGTGCGGGCGGCGGTCCGGAGCATCGTCCTGCGCGCCCATTTCCATCTCGACGTGCCGCACAGCCACCATGCCGGACCGTTCGTCGCCGCCGCGCTCGGCATTGCGGCGGTGCTCGCCGCGCGCCTGTCGCCCGTGCACCTGCCGCTGGCGCCCGATCCCCTGCCGCTGGCCGCCGGGCTCGGCCTCTACGCCGCTTCGCTCGCCGCCTGGCTCGCATTGCGCAACCAGTCGCTGTCGCTGAGCGGCTTCACCACCGAAGCGGAGCCCAGCGCCGAATGAAGCCGCGCGTTGCCTATTCCGCCGCCGCCGCTAGGTTTCAGCCATGAAGATCTTGCCGAAGAAACTCGCATGAGCGAGATCGTCGCGGTCGATATCGGCGGCACCCATGCTCGCTTCGCGATCGCCGAGGTGGCGGACGGCCGCGTCGCCGCCTTGGGCGAGGCGGTGACGATGAGGACGGCCGAGCATGCCAGCTTCCAGACCGCCTGGGAGGCGTTCGGCGAAACCCTCGGCCGTCCGCTTCCCACCGCCGCCGGCATCGCCGTCGCCGGCCCCGTCCAGGGCGAGGTGCTGAAGCTCACCAACAATCCGTGGGTGATTCGCCCCGGCCTGATGAAGCAGAAGCTGGGGCTCGACCGCTTCACCCTGGTCAACGATTTCGGCGCCGTCGCCCATGCCGTCGCTCAGCTCGGCGACGAGCATTTCCGCCATCTCTGCGGCGCGGAACGGCCGCTGCCGGCGGACGGCGTGATCAGCATCGTCGGCCCCGGCACCGGCCTCGGCGTCGCCCAATTGCTCCGCCGCGACGGCCGCTACCACGTCCTCGAAACCGAAGGCGGCCATATCGACTTCGCCCCGCTCGATCCGATCGAGGACCGGATCCTCGCCCAGCTTCGCCAGCGCTACCGCCGCGTCTCGGTCGAGCGCATCGCCTCGGGCATGGGCCTCGCCAATCTCTACGAAGCGCTGGCGGCGATCGAGGGGCGGCCGACCGCGTTGCGCGACGAGAAGCTGCTATGGGCGGCGGCCATGGCCGGCGAGGACAGCCTCGCCGCCGCCGCGCTCGACCGCTTCTGCCTCGCGCTCGGCGCCGTCGCCGGCGACATCGCCCTCGCCCAAGGCGCGGAGGGCGTCGTCATCGCCGGCGGCCTCGGCCGGCGGCTGACCGGCCATCTGCCGAAATCGGGCTTCCGCAATCGCTTCGTCGCCAAGGGGCGGTTCGAGCGGCGGATGGACGACATGCCGGTCAAGATCATCATCTATCCGGAGCCGGGCCTGTTCGGCGCCGCCGCCGCCTTCGCCGCGGACCATGGGGAATAGGGCCGGGCGCCGATGAAGCTCCTCCGCCGCGAAGTGGAAAAGCCCTGGGGGCGGGCCGGCCTGGCTGGCGGCGAGGACCGGAAGATCGGCGAGATCTGGTTCGAGGCACCGGACCGGCGGCCGCTGCCGCTGCTCGTCAAGCGGATCTTCACCAGCGGGAAATTGTCGGTCCAGGTCCATCCCGACGACGCCCAGGCGCGGGCGCGGGGCTTGCCGAACGGCAAGAGCGAATGCTGGTACATCCTCGACGCCGAGCCGGGCGCCCTGCTCGGCCTCGGTTTCCGGGAGGAGATCGGCAAGGACAGGCTGCGCGCCGCCGCGCGCGACGGATCGATCGAGGCGCTGATCGACTGGCGACCGGTGCGGCGGGGCGATTTCTTCTACGTCCCGGCGGGCACCGTCCATGCGATCGGCGCCGGCCTGTCGCTGATCGAGGTCCAGCAGCCGAGCGAAATCACCTACCGGCTCTACGATTACGGACGGCCGCGCGCGCTGCATCTCGACGACGGCGTCGACGTCGCCGACACCGGCCCCTATCCCGCCGCCTGCCGTACCCATGTCGAAGGCAATTCCGACCGGGTGCTGGTCGACGGCCCGCATTTCACCTTGATCCACGTCGCCGGCGGCAAGGCGGAGGCGCTGGCCGACCGGCAGCGCTGGGCGATGCCGCTTGCCGGGACGGTGCGCTGCGGGGATGACGTCGCGGCGGCGGGCGACTGCCTGCTCGTCGAGCCCGGCCGCCCGCTCGACGCCGAAGGGAGCTTCCTGCTCGCCGCCGCCGGCCCCTATCGACCTTCGAGCGCCGCGGCGGCCAAGGCGATCGGCCCGAGCGGGCCGGCGAGCGGCCCGAGGCCCGGCGCGGTGACATAGGGATCCTTGCCGGGCAGGAGCACATAGCCGGCGAGGCTCTCGCGCAGCATCCGCTCGATGCGCGGCAGCAGATGCGGATGGCCGGAGACGACGCCGCCGCCGATCACGATCCGGCGCGGCGCCGCGGCGCAGACCAGCACGTGGCAGAGCTGCGAGAGCGCGTGGGCGACCGTCTCCCAGACCGGATGATCCCCGGCGAGGCCCGCCGCGCTGCCGCCGACGCGCTGCGCGATCGAGCCGCCGGCGGCGAGGCCTTCGACGCAGGCGCCGTGATAGGGGCAGGCGCCGGGCCAGTCGTCGCCCGGCAGCCGCGCGACGCGGATGTGGCCGAGCTCGCTATGGCCGAAGCCGCGGGTCGGCGCGCCGTTGACGATCAGCCCGACGCCGATGCCGGTGCCGACGGTGATATAGGCGAAATCCACCATCCCCCGCCCCGCGCCCCAGCGCATCTCCGCCAGCGCCGCCCCGTTGACGTCGGTGTCGAAGGCGACCGGCACCGCGAAGGGGCGGGCGAGCCGGTTCGCCACGTCGACCTGCCGCCATCCCGGCTTGGGCGTCGTCGTGACGAAGCCCCAGGACGGCGAGGCCGGGTCGAGGTCTACCGGACCGAAGCTGGCGATGCCGAGCGCCGCAAAGCCATGCTCCGATCGCCAGCGCGCGAGGATCGCTTCGATCCTGCCCAGCGCCTCGCCGGCATCGCTGCCGGTCGGCACCGTCTCCTGCGCCGCGATCTCCTCGGGCGAGGCGGCGAGCGTGCAGATGCATTTGGTGCCGCCAAGCTCGACACCCGCCAGTAGAGGCGTCGTGCGCGGGTGCGTCGGGCCGCTCATGTCACAGCCTCCCGGCGATCTGGCGCAGGCTCGCCCGCATCCGCCCGAGCGTCTCCAGCGTCGCCCGGCCGAGCGCGCCCCGCGCGTCCGGCGGGAGATGCTCCGCCGGATCGCCATTCGCCCAGAAGACGTAGTGATCGAAGACCGTCCGCCATACCGCGCGCTGCTCGGGCGGCAGCGTCTTCAGCGCCAGCACGCTATGCATCAGGGCGTCATAGGGATTGCCGATTGCCGCCGGGGCGTCGTTCCACCAGTAATTGACGAAGAGATTGACCTCGTCGAGCGAGTCGACGGCGTGCCACCAGTGGAAGGGGATGTAGATCGCGTCGCCCGGCGCCAGCTCGGCGCCCTGCGCGGCGGCCGCCGCTTCGGCGAAGCGCGGGAAGCGGTCGAGATCGGGATCGGCAAGGTCGACCAGGCTGATCGGCGTCCCTGCCGGAGTCAGCTCGAACGGCCCGACATAGAGGTTCGCCAGCTGCTCGGGCGGGAACAGGGTGAAGCGGCGGCGGCCGGCGGCGACCATGCCGATATTCTCCATCAGATCGCAATGCGCGGCGACCCGGATGCGATTGCCGATCCAAGCACGGGCGACGACGTCCGGACCGACGAGATCGGTCGCATTCTCCGTCTCGAAGCCCGGCAGCAGCTCCGGGATCGGCGTGGACTGGACCGCCAGAGCATAAGGCCCGGCCTGGCCGCGGTCGCGCAGCAGGCGGTCGAGGAAGGGAAGGAGCGGCGACTGGCCGCGGGCGAAGTTCAGCGCCTTGAGATCGGCGCGATAGAAGAAGCGGCCGTGGATCTCCGGCTCGCCGACGATCGCCGCGACCGGGCGGTCGTCGCGGCGGAAGCGCTTCACATAGGCGATCAATTCCTCGTCGGAGCGCCGCGCCGCCTGCACCGCCGGCCAGCCGGCGCCGAGGCCGCGAAGCACCGCCGGCTGCCCGGCCGGCCGGATCTCGTCGAGGAACCGGCGCCGGTCGACGCCCTCATATTCGCGGATCGGCCGCGGCGGAGGGAGCGGCATCAGGAGCCGCGCTTCCGGTAGGGAATGCCGGACAGGGGCATCGCGCGGCCGTTAATCGGCGGCCACGAGCTGGCGCTGGACGCCGAGGCCCGCGACGCCGAGCTCGACCCGGTCGCCCACCTTCAGGAAGACGGGCGGCTTCTGGCCCATGCCGACGCCGGGCGGGGTGCCGGTGGCGATGAGGTCGCCGGGGTGGAGGGTCATGAAGCGGCTGAGATAGCTGACCAGGAAGGCCGGCTTGTAGACCATCGTCGCGGTGCTGCCGTCCTGGTAGCGGCGGCCGTTCACCTCGAGCCAGAGGCGCAGCTTCGAGGCGTCCGGCACTTCGTCGCGAGTCACCAGCCAGGGGCCGATCGGGCCGAAAGTGTCGCAGCCCTTGCCCTTGTCCCAGGTGCCGTGCCGCTCCAGCTGATATTCGCGCTCGGAGACGTCGTTGATCACGCACCAGCCGGCGATGTGCGATTCCGCTTCCGCCTCGGAGACATATTTGGCGCGGGTGCCGATGACGATGCCGAGCTCGACCTCCCAGTCGGTCTTGGCCGAGCCGCGCGGCAGGCGGATCTCGTCATCGGGGCCGCAGATCGCGCTGGTCGGCTTCATGAACAGGATCGGCTCGGGCGGCACGCTGGCGCCGGTTTCGGCGGCATGGTCGGAATAATTGAGGCCGATGCAGAGGAACTTGCCGACGCCGCCGACGCAGGGACCGATGCGGGGCGAGTCTTCGACGAACGGCAGCGCCTCCGGATCGAGCGCGGCGATGGCGGCGAGGCCGACGGGCGACAGGACCGCGCCGGCAATGTCGGCCACTTCGGCGCTCAGGTCGCGCAGCCGTCCCGCGCCGTCGAGCAGGCCCGGGCGTTCGGCGCCGGCCGCGCCGTGGCGCACCAGTTTCATTGCGTCGCCTCCTCGGTCCTGACGCTGGACGAAGGCTGCCACAGGTCGACGCCGCCTTCCCGCGCGTGATGGTCGATGCGGCGCAGCTCCTCCTCGCTGAAGTCGAGCCGCTTCAGCGCCGCCAGCGAATCCTCGAGCTGCGCGACGGTGCGGGCGCCGACCAGCGCCGAGGTGATGCGGGGGTCGCGCAGCACCCAGGCGATCGCCATTTGCGCCAGGCTCTGGCCGCGCGCTTCGGCAATCGCGTTGAGCGCCCGGATCCGTTCCAGATTGCCCTCGCTGAGCAGCCGCTCCGACAGCGAGCCGTGGCGCGCGGCGCGCGCGTCCGCGGGAATGCCGCCGAGATATTTATCGGTCAGCATCCCCTGCGCCAGCGGCGAGAAGGCGATGCCGCCGATGCCGAGCTCGCCGAGCGTGTCGAGCAGCCCGTCCTCGACCCAGCGGTTGAGCAGCGAATAGCTCGGCTGGTGGATCAGCAGGGGCACGCCCTCGGCGCGGAGGATGTCGTGCGCGCGCCGGGTCAGCTCGGGCGAGTAGGAGGAGATGCCGACATAGAGCGCCTTGCCCTGGCGATGGGCATGGGCCAGCGCCCCCATCGTCTCCTCGAGCGGCGTCGTCGGATCGACCCGGTGCGAATAGAAGATGTCGACATGGTCGAGCCCCATCCGTTTCAGGCTCTGGTCGAGGCTGGCGAGCAGATATTTGCGCGAGCCGCCGATGCCGTAGGGCCCGGGCCACATGTCGTAGCCGGCCTTGGTCGAGACGATCAGCTCGTCGCGCCACGGCCTGAGATCGGCGGCCATGACGCGGCCGAAATTCTCCTCGGCCGAGCCGTAGGGTGGGCCGTAATTGTTGGCGAGGTCGAAATGGGTGATGCCGAGGTCGAAGGCGCGGCGGAGGATGGCGCGGCCGGTTTCGAAGACGTCGGCGCCGCCGAAATTCTGCCACAGGCCGAGCGAGATGGCCGGGAGGTCGAGCCCGCTATGCCCGCAGCGGCGATAAAGCATGCGGCCGTCATAGCGGTCCGGCTGGGGGGCGTAATGGTCGATCATGATGCGCCATCGAGAAACGATGTGGCGGCGGAACGCAAGCCTTCGCGCGACGCGGTCGCGAGCGACCGGGACGCGGCCGCCGATCCGGTGCCGGCCGGGACCTTTCCGAAAAGCCGCCGATGACAAAGAATTAATCCCCGCTCCCTCCTCGCCCGGCGCTCAGCATCTATATAGCTTTCGGGGTATAAGAGGGCGCATGACCAATCCGGTATTTCTCGACCCGTCGGGGAGGCGGGGCCGCTGGACGCGGTCGTCGGTGCTGCTGCTGCTGCTGCTGCTGTTCGGCGCGGCGGCGGTGTTCGCGGTGACGATCGTCGCCGTGCCGATCCCCGGCCCGCTGCCGGTGCGGATGGAGCAGGCGAAGCTGCACGCCTTTGCCGAGCGGCTCGGCATCGTCCGCCACAAGGGCCTGAAGCGCTCCGATTACGGCAGCAACTGGCTTCCGCCCGGCCCGGCCA
>JAXDOV010000222.1:0-23140 GCA_034668705.1 Sphingomonadales bacterium | reverse complement strand
GCTGGAACGAATTTCTCGCATTGCTCGCCCTCGGAATCGTCGACCTGGATCCCCCCGTTTCCCCCGCCCGGGCCGCCGAAGCGGTATTCGGCGTCCTTTCGCGGCACATCGATCGAGGTGAGATCGCCAAGGTTCGGCAGGCGCTGCCGCAAGAGGTGCGGGAAAGCTGGGCGACCATGGCCGGCGCGCCGGAAGCCCTTCCCTGACGCCTCCAGGAGCGAAGACCGGGGAGCCCCAGCAGGCAGGGCGGCGTATCGACCGCCCGTTTCTCATTTGACGCCGTTCTTGTCCCCATGGTGGCGACAGGAGAAGGCCTATGGGGCGTCCGGGCTCGAACCTTCAGCCGCAGACCGCCGCGCTTTGAAGCGTCGCCGTTCAGACTGATGCGCGGAGGAACGGTGCTGACTGCCGATTCCCTTCACCCGCTCCACTTACCAGCAGCTTCGCTCATCAGACCCCATCGCGCACCACCTCGCGTCCCGCGGCCTCGAGCTGGGCGACGAGGTCCTCGACGCATGCGCCCATCCCCGCCTCGTCGGTCGAGCGAATGACGAAGTTCGCGCCGACGCGGCCCTCCTTGAAGAAGGGATAGGAGCCGATCTGGCAGCCGGCATGGGCCGCCTCGACCTCGCGCAGGAGGTCGGCGACCTCGCTTTCCGGCACCCAGCAGCCGATCGTGCGCGAGAGCAAGGGCCGGCCGCCTTCGAGCGTCCCCGCCAGCGCCTCCAGCATCAGGGTGGCGATGTACGGCACGCCGGCGAGGATGAAGACGTTGCCGGCGCGGATGCCGGGCGCGCCGGACATCCTGTTCTCGATCAGCTCGGCGCCTTCCGGCACCCGCGCCATCCTCAGCCGCGCCTCGCTGACGCCGCCGCGGCCGGCATAATAGGCCTCGAGCGCCGCCCGCGCCCGCGGATGGACGACCACCGGCACGCCGAAAGCGGCGGCGATCGCGTCCACCGTCACGTCGTCATGGGTCGGGCCGATGCCGCCGGTGGTGAACAGATAGTCGTTCTCCGCCCGCAGCGCGTTGACCGCTACGGCGATCCGCTCGACCACGTCCGGCACCACCCGCACCTCGTTGAGGCGGATGCCCTGGAGGTTCAGCCAGGCGCCGATCTGGGCGATGTTGCGGTCCTGGGTGCGGCCGGACAGGATCTCGTCGCCGATCACCAGCAGCCCCGCCGTCCAGATCCGTTCGTCCTCGGCCATGGGCGCCGCCTTAGCGGCGCGCGCGGGGGTCGCCAAGCTGGCCGCCGGCGCCTATATCCCGGCCATGACCGAATATCAGGCGATCACGGGCGCCGAGCCCCTCTCCCGCTCCGGCGCGATCAAGCTTCACGGGCCGGAAGGCTTCGAAGGGATGCGCCGCGCCGGCCGCGCCGCCGCCGAAGTGCTCGACGCGCTCGTCCCGCACGTCCGGCCGGGCGCCACCACCCAGGAGATAGACGAGATCGTCTATCGCGAGATGCGCGCCCGCGGCGGCGTCCCCGCCACATTGGGCTATCGCGGCTTCACCGGCAGCTGCTGCACCTCGATCAACCATGTCGTCTGCCACGGCATCCCCGGCGAGCGGGTGCTGAAGGAGGGCGACATCGTCAATATCGACGTCACCATCCTGCTCGAAGGCTGGCACGGCGACACCAGCCGCATGTTCCTGCTCGGCGACGTGCCGGTGAAGGCGAAAAGGCTGGTCGACGTCACCTACGAATGCATGATGCTCGGCATCGCCGAGGCCAGGCCCGGCAATCATCTCGGCGACATCGGCGCCGCCATCCAGGCCTATGCCGAGCGGCACCGCTACGGCGTCGTCCGCGACTTTTGCGGCCACGGCGTCGGCCGCATCTTCCACGATGCGCCGGAGGTCGTCCATGCCGGCCGTCCCGGCACCGGCCCGGAGCTCAGGCCCGGCATGTTCTTCACCATCGAGCCGATGATCAACATCGGCAAGCCGGCGGTGAAGGTGCTGGAGGACGGCTGGACCGCGGTCACCCGCGACCGCACCCTCTCCGCCCAGTTCGAGCATAGCGTCGGCATCACCGAGGACGGCTGCGAGATCTTCACGAAGAGTCCCGCGGGCTACGACAAGCCGCCTTATTGAATGGTGCGCCGCTTGCACGCCGCTTCCCCCCACCGCTATGTTGCGGCGCAGCAGCATTTTGAAGGATTCGGCCGGTGAAGAAGATCGAAGCGATCATCAAGCCGTTCAAGCTCGACGAGGTGAAGGAGGCGCTGCACGACGTCGGCGTCTCCGGCATCACCGTCACCGAGGCGAAGGGCTTCGGCCGGCAGAAGGGCCATACCGAGCTTTATCGCGGCGCCGAATATGTCGTCGACTTCCTGCCGAAGGTGAAGTTGGAGGTGGTGGTCGAGGACGGGCTGGCCGACCGGGTCGTCGACGCCATCGCCCAGGCGGCGCAGACCGGGCGCATCGGCGACGGCAAGATCTTCGTGATTCCGGTCGAGGAGGCCCTGCGCATCCGCACCGGCGAGCGGGGCTCCGACGCGATCTGACTTCACCGCAGACTTCGCACCCGCTTGGCGCTAGACGATGGCGGCAGTGGCCGAACCCCTTCTCGCCTCGATGTCCCCCGAGGAGCTGCGCGCGGCGATGCGCACGCTCGGCTATCGCACCCAGGGCGACCTCGCCGCGGCGATCGGCGTCAGCCGCTCGGCGGTCAGCCTCTGGGTCGAGGGCAAGGTCGGCGTCCCGCGGCCGGTCGGGATGCTGCTGCGCATGCTGATCTCCGCCCAGCGCCGGCATTTCTGACTGGCTCGGAGGTGCTGGCGGCCGCGGGGGGCGCTGAAGCGGGCAGAGATTTGAGCGCTACGCACCCCCCAATATCGCCCGCACCGGAATGCCGATTCGGTTCCAGGTGAAATATTCACCAAAAGCCGCTCGACGCTGGACCCACTTCGCACTTGCAGCAAGGGTCGCGGGAGCGATACCGGGTTCGGGGTGATTCCCGGGCGATGGATGTTTTCAGCAAAGGGCACTTACATGGCGAGCGACGCGGGCAAGATCCTGTCGAGAATCAAGGACGAGGAGATCGAATGGGTCGATCTCCGCTTCACCGACCCGAGGGGCAAATGGCAGCATCTGTCGATGGTCGCCGGGCTCGTCGACGAGGATCAGCTGACCGACGGCTTCATGTTCGACGGCTCGTCCATCTCCGGCTGGAAGGCGATCAACGAGAGCGACATGATCCTGCGGCCGGACCTCGACGCCGTCTACGTCGATCCGTTCAGCGCGACGCCGATGCTGGTCATCTTCTGCGACATCGTCGATCCGGGCACCGGCGAGCTCTATGCCCGCGACCCGCGCTCGACCGCCAAGCGCGCCGAGGCCTATCTCCAGCAGACCGGCATCGGCGACACCGTCTATGTCGGTCCCGAGGCCGAATTCTTCATGTTCGACGACGTCCGGTTCGAGGACAGCTACAATTGCTCCTATTTCCGCATCGACGACATCGAGCTGCCGACCAATACCGGCCGCGAATATGACGGCGGCAATCTCGGCCACCGGCCGCGGGCCAAGGGCGGCTATTTCCCGGTCGCGCCGGTCGACAGCGCCATGGACATTCGCGCCGAGATGGTCTCGACCATGCTCGAAATGGGCTTGCCGATGGACAAGCACCATCACGAGGTCGCCGCCGCCCAGCACGAGCTCGGCCTCACCTTCGGCAAGCTGGTCGAGACCGCCGACCGCATGCAGATCTACAAATATGTCGTCCACATGGTCGCCCAGGCTTACGGCAAGACGGCGACCTTCATGCCCAAGCCGATCGCGAAGGATAACGGCTCGGGCATGCACACCCACATCTCGATCTGGAACGGCGGCAAGCCGCTCTTCGCCGGCAACGGCTATGCCGGCCTGTCGGAGATGGCGCTCTATTTCATCGGCGGCGTCATCCGCCACGCCAAGGCCCTGAACGCCTTCACCAACCCGACGACGAACAGCTACAAGCGCCTCGTCCCGGGCTTCGAGGCGCCGGTGTTGCTCGCTTATTCGAGCCGCAACCGTTCGGCCTCCTGCCGCATCCCCTACGGCACCGGCGAGAAGGCGAAGCGCGTCGAGTTCCGCTTCCCCGACGCGCTCGCCAATCCCTATCTCGCCTATTCGGCGATCCTGATGGCGGGCCTCGACGGCATCCAGAACCGGATCCACCCGGGCGAGCCGATGGACAAGAACCTCTACGACCTGCCGCCGCAAGAGCTGGTCGACGTCCCCACCGTCTGCGGCAGCCTGCGCGAGGCGCTGATCGCGCTCAACAACGACCGCGCCTTCCTGACCAAGGGCGACGTGTTCAGCGACGACCAGATCGACGCCTATGTCGAGCTGAAATGGGAAGAGCAGCTGCGCTGGGAGACGACGCCGAGCCCGGTCGAATACGACCTCTATTATTCGTCCTGAGCAATGAGCGGGGCGCCGGCCGGTCCGGCGCCCCTCCCCTTTGATCGTCCTTCCCCGATCAATTGCCGATGGCGAGCTGGACGAAGCTGGAGATCGGGCCGCTCGCCAGCGGCGCGATGACCGCGCCGATCAGCTTCACCTGATCCATGCCGCCGCTGAGCAGGCCGTTCTCGCCGAGCCTTTTCTGCGCGGCCTCGAGCGCCACCGCATCCCGCGCATTCTCGGCATAGCGCCGCACCTTCTGCTGGAGCAGCAGGAGCGGCACCGCGCCGGCCGCGAGCAGGATCAGGGTGAAGACCGCGCCCCAGAAGATCGCCAGCTCGCCGGCGAACTCGTCGATCTTCGTGCGCAGCAGCCCGAGCTCGGCCGCCTGCAGCTTCTCCACCTTGCCCTGCGCCTCCGCCAAAGCGGCGGCGTCGGCCAGCGCCGCCCGATCCATTTCGCCGACCGGATAGGTCAGAGCGGGCCGGCCGGCGTCGAAGCTCCGCTCGGCCAGCTTCGACGGCAGATGGAAGAAGAGCGAGACGGCGATCGTGCTCGTCACCAGGCCGATGGTGAGGACGTAGAGCAGCCGCGTCAGCCGGCCCTGGGCGGTCTGCAGCTTCGCCTCATAGGGCGGATCGGGCAGCGGCGGCGGCTCGGGCAGCGCCCGCAGCTCGGCGGCCGCCGCGGCGCTGGCGATGCCGACGCCGACGATGCCGATGAAGGTCGGGATCACCACCGCCCAACCCAAGGCGTCCACGCCCGCAAATCGGGGTTCCAGCAGCGCCTTCTCGGCACCGGTATGCCGATAGAGCTGGTCGAAGAAATCATAGCTGACCTGGTAGACGACGAGCGCGGCCTGGGCGCCGTTGCGCCACCCCTCCAGCAGCACGAGCAAGGCGGCGACGGCGAGCGCCGAGAGGATTCCGAACCAGAGCAGGTCCGGCCTGGTCGCCTTGTGGCGGCGCAGCATGCTCCAGGCCAGGAAGATGCCGCACAGGCAGACGCAGACATGGATCGAGAGCACCGCGACCAGGCTCAGCACGCCGGACAGATAAGGCTGCGGCGTCAGCGCCCTCTGGAAGAGATCGAGTTCCCTGGGCGAGAGCGGGCCGCTCACCGGGCCGAGGAGCTGGAGCAGCCCGACCGCGATCAGCACCGGGACGACGGTCAGCAGCACCGGCAAATGCCAGCGCCACTTCTTCAGCCTCCACCAGGCGAGACCCCCCATGAGCCCAGCTTACAGGAGAGGCGGCCCGCCGACAATCGAGGCGGCCGCTGGCGGACCGGGATGATGCCCGGCTAGCGGCGCTTGGCCGCCAGCGGCGAGCGGGCATGCCCTTTCAGCGCCGCAGACTCGACGCCGGGCTGGAGATAATCGGGCTGGAGCATCGTCGATCCGGCGGCCTTGCGGCCTCTGCTGGCGAGGCGGCCGAGCGGGAAGCGCCGGTCGAACTTGAGCGCGATCCGGCCGCGCTGGCACCAGCGGACCTCGCTGCCGAGGATTCCGGCGGCGTCGAGATCGAGATCGACCCGCGTCCCCTCGGCGAGGGGGCGATCGCATTCGACCATCGCGCCGCCTTCGGAGATGTTGCGCAGGCGCACGGCGAGCGCTTCGTCGCCGATCCTGAGGCTCCCCATCCGGATCAGGCGATGGCGCGGTGGCCGGCCGAAGCCGGACAGCTCCGCGCCCGGGCGGCTGTCGGCGGCCAGCGTCCGCGCATCCGCCGCCGGCACCGGCTTGGAGAAGATGAAGCCCTGCACCTGCGAGCAGCCGAGGCGGCGGATCAGGGCCAGCTCCTCGAGCGTCTCCGCGCCTTCCGCGGTCGTATCCATGCCGAGGCTCTCGGCGAGGACGACGATGGCGCGGACGATGGCGGCGTTGCGGCTGCCCGGCTCGGCGGCGCCGCGGACGAAGCTGCGGTCGATCTTGATCTTGTCGAGGGGCGCGTCCCGCAAATGGCCGAGCGAGCAGCGGCCGGTGCCGAAATTGTCGAGCGCCAGCCGCACGCCGAGCGCGCGCAGGGCCGCCAGCCTTTCGCCGCCGGCGACGCCTTCGTCGGTGAAGGTCGCCTCCCCCACTTCCAGCTCGAGCCGCCCCGGCTCGACGCCGCTGGCGGCGAGGGCGCTGGTGACGATCGCCGGCAGCGCCGGATCGGCGAGCTGGGCGAGCGACAGGTTGACGGCGACGCGGACATGCTCCGGCCATTGCGCGGCCTCGGCGCAGGCGCTGCGGATCACCCAATCGCCGATCCGCCCGATCAGCCCCGCCTCCTCGGCGAGGGCCACGGTCCGCGATGCGGGCAGCACGCCGCGGGTCGGATGGTGCCAGCTGAGCAGGGCTTCGAAGGCGACCGGCTCCTCGGACACCGCGTCGACGATCGGCTGGTAGAGGAGCTTCAGCTGGTCGCGCGCCAGGGCGTGGCGGAGATCGTCCTCCAGGACCTGCCGCTCGGCCGCCTCCTCGTGCATGTGGTCGCGGAAGAAGCGATGGGTGCCGCGGCCGCCATGCTTGGCGGCGTAGAGCGCGAGATCGGCCTCCTTGACGAGACCGTCGGCCCAGGCCTTGCCCGGGCGGGCGATGGCGATGCCGACCGAGGCGCCGATCGACACCTGATGGCGGTCGATCGAGTAAGGCCGCGAGACTTCCCGGATCAGGGCTTCGGCGAGCGCCTCCAGCCGTCCTTCCTCGGCGAGGCCGGGCAGGATCGCCTCGAACTCGTCGCCGCCGAGCCGCCCGACCTGCCCTTCCTGGCCGAGCACCCGCCGCAGCCGCGCCGCCACCTTGGCGAGCAATTTGTCGCCGACCGGATGGCCGAGCGTGTCGTTGACCTGCTTGAAGCGGTCGAGATCGATCAGCATCAGCGCGCAGCCCTGGCGCCGCTCGCCGGCATTGGCGAGCGCCGCCTCGAGCGTCGCGCGCATCATCGCCCGGTTCGGCAGGCCGGTGAGGCTGTCGGTGCGGGCGAGCTTGCTCTGCTCCGCCTCGCTGCGCCTTTGCTCCGACAGATTGCTGCCGAGGCCGCGGAAGCCGAGGAAGCGGCCATAAGGATCGAAATTGGGCGTGCCCGAAAGCAGCCACCAGGTCTCCTGGCCGGGCGCGCGCACGACGAGGTCGGAGAAGGGGAAGCGGGCGGCGAGGTGGAAGCCCAAGGCCCGGCGCGCCTCATCCTCCTCCTCGACCAGCAGCACCTCGTCGAAGCGGCGGCCGTCCAGCGCCTGCGCTGCCATGCCGAGATGGCCGGCGAGCGCGTCCGAGGCATAACTGAGCAGGCCGGCGGCATTGGTCTCCCAGAACCAGCCGCGGCCCGAGGCTTCGAAATCGTCGACGAAGCGGCGCGCCTTTTCGGCTTCGGCTTCGAGCAGGAGACGTTGCTCCGCGCGCAGGATGAAATCGCGCGCGCGGATCAGGCTGAGGCTGGAGAGAAGCAGAGCGAAGATTCCGCCGGCGCCGAGGAGAGGCGGCGGAATGCCGAGCGCGATGCCGGCGGCCAAAGCGGCGAAGCAGGCGAGGATCGCCAAAGCGGGAATGATGAAGAAGGCGGGGAGCGCCGCTCCGGCCCCGGCGAGGATCGCGAATTGCGCGGCCAAAGGCAGCGCGCCGGCCCCCGACAGGGAGACGGCGGCGAGGATCCAGAGCAGCCCGCAGGCGGCGCTGTGACCGGCCGCCGCACGGGCCGCGCCATGCGGCTCCATATCGGGTCGCCGCAACAGGCGCATGAGCGCGAGGTCGAGGCCGATCAGGCCGCAGGCGAGCCAGAACGGGGCGAGAGGCAGGGTCCGACGGTCGGCCAGGAAGGCCGATGCAAGCAGCGCGCACCAGAGCAGGTGGGCGGCGGTCAGCAGCGGCAGCGACAAAGCGAGGTTTCGCGCCCGCTCGGCGGCGATCGGCGCATCCTCCTCATCCGCCGGCCGGGCGAAGTCGATCGCGAGCAGACGGCGCAGCGGCAGCGTCAGCGCGGCACTGTCAGCCAGCTCCGGGAACCGCCCTGTCCTCATCCTGCTACGAACCCCATGCGAAATCCGCCGCCTGGACCCACTTTAGGCTGATCCACGTTAAGAAAGCGCTTCGCGCCGGGCGCCGCTCAGACGTTGAAGCCGCCCTTGCGGATCGGCAGGGTGTCGAGAATGCGGCGGCGGATCTGCGCCTCCGCGCTACCGCGGCCGGCAGCGCGCGCCTGGGCGCGCTGCACGAGCAGCTGCGCCAGCGGATGGCCCTGCTCGCCGAGAGCCCAGCCGCAAAGTTCGAGGTCGATTTCGGTGAAGAAGCGGGCGCCGAACTGATTGCCGCGCTGCCATTCGACCTGGGCCTCGACCCCGCCGAGCCCGGGTATGTCGAGGGTGACGCCGCTGCCGGGCAGGAGCCGGGCCTCGCAGCTCGCCCGAAAGCCGAGCGGGGAGAGGTCCAGCATCCGGATCTCGACGCTGCTCCAGCTATTGGGCTTCAGCCGCGTGCTCTCGTCGAGCGCGAGCCGTTCGGCCCGGCGTGCCAGATCCCCTGCTGCATAGGCCTTCGATCCCATTCGCCCACCCGTTCGCGGTCGTGATCGGAAGCAAGATTAACGCCACCTCGTTAACGAAATGCTGACGATCCCGCGACGAACTCAATAATCCTTTGAGACCCGGACGTTGAGGCTCTCGCGCCCGATCGTCGAAACGCTGGAAAGCAGAGCGAGCCAGCGCGTGATCTGGAATTCGACCGTGGTCGCCGAATAACCGCGCGCGTCGGTGACCACTTCGACATAGACGCGCCGGCCGAAATATTTGCCGGCGGCCAAAGCCGTGCCCTGGCCGGTGGTGATGTCGGCGGGAACGATGCGCAGGCGGTCGAGCCCGGTCGCGGCGCGGACCCGGTTGATCGGATCGAGCCCGCCGCCGCTGCCGTTGAGCGAGGCGACGGCGGCGGCGAGCTGCAATGCCTCGGGCGCCGACAATTTGGTGATCGAAGTGCCGAAGAGCAGCCGGCTGAGCAGCTCGTCCTCGGGCAAAGCCGGCGTGCTGGTGAAGGCGATCTCCGGCCGCTCGCCGCGTCCGGTTACCCGGATCGTCGCGTCGATGCCCTGGACGCCGCCGGCGGCGGTGATGTCGAGCACCGGGTTGATCGGGGTCTCGCCGAGGAAGCGGATCTCGCCGCGCTGGAGGTCGAAGCGGCGGCCGGCGAAATCGTAGGTGCCGCGGAAGAGGTCGGCCCGGCCGGTGATCCGCGGCTCGACGACGGTGCCGCCGATCTTCAGATTGACGCCCCATTCGCTGTTGATGCCGAGGCCGGTCACCTTCAGGCCGTTGCGGCTCTGGACCGCGAGGTCGAGCTTCCACGGCGCCAGCCGCTTCGGCTGCGGCCGCTCGTCGGGAGGCAGGTTGACGTCGCGGACGGCGAGGCGGGCGACCTCGGCCGAGGCGGTGACGCTGCCGAGGCGGAAATTGCCGCCGACCAGCCGCAGATTGCCGGCAATGCTGCCGGTGCCGCCGGCGGCGCGGATGGCGAGCGGCCCCGTCACCTGCGCCTTGATGTCGTCGCGGTCGAGCAGCTGGGCGGCTGAGGCGTCGAGGGCCAGGTCCATGCCGAAGCCGTCCGCCGCGCCGAGGTCGAAGCGGCCGTGGCCGCTGACATTGCCGCCCCCCTTGGTCGTGCCGGCGAAGCGGTCGATGACCAGGCTCGATCCGCCGAAGCGGCCGCTCGCCTGGACGTTGTCGATCACCATGCCGGTGACGGCGCTTTCGATCCTGGCCTTGCCGGTCTGCAGCGAGCCGCGGATCTGCGGGTTGTTGAGCGTGCCGGTCGCGTCCGCGCCGATGGCGACGGTGCCGCTGACGTCGAGCAATTCGATGCCGGTCAGCCGCCACAAGGTGTCGGCCGGGCCGTTATAGCGCAATTGGGCGAAGAGCGGCGCCGCCGCCAGCCGCTCCACCACGGTGCCGACGCCGGTGACGGGGGCCAGCCGCGCCTGGGCCCGGCCGACGATCTTCCCTTCGCTCGCCGCGACCGCGCGGATACCGGCAATGCCGCCCTGCAGCCGCGCGGCGACGGCGATGTCGACCGGGCGCGAGGAGAGGACGAGGCCCGAGCGGGTAAGGCCTCGGATGCGCAGGTCCGCCGCCCCGCTCGGCGCGCCGCCGCTATTCGGGAAGCGGTAGCTGAGCGTGCCCGAGGCGGTGCCGCCGAGGCCGAGATCGGGCCAGAAGATGTCGAGGACGGAGAGCGGCATCGCCTCGGTCCGCGCATCCAGCTCGCTGGCCGCGCCGCCGAACAGGCCGGAGACCGTCGCCCGGCCGCCGACGAAAGCAAGCCCGGCCGATTGCAGCCGCCAGCCGTCGCCCTCGCGGACCAGGACCGCCGGCTCGGTAAGCTCGATCGGCCGGCGGTCGACGGTGCCGCGGCCGCTCACCCGATAGCGGCCGGGCGCCACGTCGACGATTGTGTCGAAGGCGAAGCTGCGGCCCCGCGTCCCGGTCATGTGGGCGGCGATCCGGCCGGTTCCGGCCTTCGTCTCGCCCGATGCGGTCAGGCTGGCGAGGAAGAGCGGCCCACGGCTGAGGCCGCGGGCGGTGAGGCTTCCCCGGAGCGACGTTCCGGCGGGATCGAGCAGGGCCACCCCTTCCAGGCGGCCGCTGCGGATCGCGATCGGCTGCGGCCCGGCGAAGTGGACATTGTCGGCGACGAGGTCGGCGGCGATGCGCTGCACATTGCCGACCGGATCGAAGACGAGCTTCCCGGCAAGGCCGCCGCCCGAGACGTCGAGCCGGCCGGTGAAGCCGCCGGGGTCGGCGCGGAGGCTGCCGGCCGCGTGGCTTCCGGAGACGTTGAGCGCCGCCACCTGGATCGTCGCCGGCTGGTCGCGCGGCAGCAGGATGGCGCCGTTCGAGGTGAACGGCCCGAGCGTCGACCCGCCGGCGGCCCGATAGGCGAAGCCCGCGGGGGTCGGATCGAGGTTGAGGAGCAGGTCCCTGAGCCCCAGAGTCTCGTTCGGCCGGGCGAGGCGGATCGCCAGCTTCGGCCGGTCGATGGGACCGTCGAGGTTCATGGTGAACGGGCCCCAGGTCGCCTGGCGGCCGGCGGCGTCGATCAGGAAGGTGCCGTCGCGGCGGCGATAGCCGCTGCCGCTCATGGCGATCGCCGGCGCCTTCAGCCGCAGATTGACGAAATGGATGACGAGGTCGGTGCCGCGGACGAGGTCGGTCTCGATCTCGGGCAGGCCGCCGGCGAGGCCGGCGAGGAACTTGTTGTCGAGGCGCCGGACCCAGGCATGGCCCTTGCCCGTCACCAGCGAGCCGTGGCCGCCGGGGCCGGGCACCACCTTCAGCGCGCTGGTCACGTCGACGATGCCGAGGCCGGGGATGAGATAGCGGGTGATGCCGCCGGACAGGACGACGTCGTAATCGCCGGTGACGAGGTTCACGAACAGGCTGAGGCGGCTCTTCAGCTTGTCCGAGACGAGGCTAAGCCCCTCCCCGGTCAGCTGGCGCGCATCGACCTTGAGCACGCCCTCGACGCGCAGATTGGCGAGGATGCCGCCGGCGACGTCGCCGATCCCCGTCACCCGCCGCGCGGCGAGGCGGATCGGCACGATCACCGGCGCCCGGGAGAATTGCCCCCGCCCCTCCGCGCTCGCGCCCTCGAAGCCGGTCTGGTCGAAGGCGATGCGGGGCGAGGTCAGCCGATAGGCGAAGACGGCGCGGGCGAAGGGCCCGTCGAGCAGCATCGCCAGACGGACCTTCTCGCCGGTCATGTTGGGGAAGAGCGCCGACGGCTTCAGCAGATCGGCGCCGATGCGGAAGGTGCGGAAGCTGCCATGGGCGAGGTCGATCGTGCCCGCGCCCTCCAGCTTCAGCGCCGCCGAACGCAGCGACAGCCGTGCGTCGAGCTGCCGGTCGGCCAGGCTCGCCAGGCCGCGGATGCGGAGGATGGGCGCCGCCAGCCTTTGCTTCTTGCCGGTCCAGAACTGCGACGGCGCCGCCCAGCCGGCGAGCCCGAACCGTCCCGACCGCGCGTGCAGCGCCAGCTCTGCGGTGCGGCGACCGGAGATGTCGAGCCGCCCCATGCCGTTCCAGACGCGCCAGCTGCCTTTGCCTTCGACCGCCAGCGCCAGCGGCCGCCCGGTCCCGATCATGCCGCCGATGATACTGTGTGCGGGCGCGTCGGCATGGACGGCGAGGTCGAAGCGGTCGCGGTCCGGCTCCGCGTCGAGGGTGAGCGACAGCCGGTCGCCGCCCCCTTTGGCGATCGCCTCGAGCCGCACCAGCGCCCGGCCCTTGCGCACGTCGGCCTCCGCGGTCAGCGCCGCCACCCGCCGCTCGCCGGCCACCGCCTTGCCGAGCACCATCTGGCCGACCCGAAGCCGGCCGACATGCACGTCGAAGCCGGGCAGCACCGGGCCCGGAGTCTCGCTCGGCTTCAGCGCCGGCAGGCGGTGCAGGGCGGCGAGGTCCGCATCGGCGTCGTGGACGATCAGGCGGTTGGTGATCCAGCCGAGCGGCTGCCAGTCGAGCCGGATCAGGGGCGATTCCGCGAACAGGCCCCTGGTGTCGTAGAGCCGCACGTCGCGCAAGGTCGTCCGGCCCCAGATCGAGCCTTCGATCCGGCCGATCCTGATCCTCAGCCCGGAATTGGGCGCGACTGCGGCGATGCGGTCGGCGAGGAAACGATGGCCGGGTGCGGTGTCGAGCAGGGCGGCGCCGACGGCGGCGAGCAGGCCCAGCCCCAGCATGACGCTGACCGCCGCCTTGGCGAGCCGCGACAGCCAGCGCCAGCGGCGCCGGCGCGGCGGCGCCGGCGGCGGCGTTTCCGGCGGCGCGTCCTCCTCCTCGTCGACCGGAAGGCGTGGCATCAGAAAGCCTGGCCCAGCGAGACGTAGACGGCGATGCGCGATTCCCCGGCCTGGCGGGCGAGCGGCGTGCCGACGTCGACGCGGATCGGCCCGAAGCGGGTATGGTAGCGAATGCCGAGGCCGGTGCCGAAGCGGAGCGCGTTGAGCTTCGGCAAAGGCGTGGTCGAGATGTTGCCGGCGTCGAGGAAGGGCACGATCCCCCAATTGCCCAACCGCACCCGCGCCTCGAGCGCGAATTCGGCAAGGCCGCGGCCGCCGATCGGGTCGTGGAAGACGGGATCCTTCGGCCCCAGCTCCTGATAGCCGAAGCCGCGCACCGAGCCGCCGCCGCCGGCATAGAAGCGGCGCGAGGGCGCGATCTGGTCGCGCGCGGCGCCGAAGATGGTGCCGAGCCGGACCCGCCCCGCGATCGTCAGCCGCGGCCCGAGCGGCTGGTACAGGCTGCCGTCGAGCTGCAGCCGCGAATAGCCGAAGACGATGTTCTGGAGCGACAGCTCGGGGGAGAAGCGGGCCGACAGCCGGAAGCCGCGGGTCGGGTCGAGCAAATCGTTCGAGCCGTCATAGGTGAGCGTCGCCGGCGCCGCCATGATCAGGAAGGTGCGGGTGCGGGTGGTGCTGGTCGTGAGGTCGATGTCGCGCTCGTCGGTCGCGACCAACTCGCCGCCGGCCGACCAGGTCCATTTCTTCTGCCAGATGATGTTGCTCTGCCGCTCCAGGCTCGCCGCCATCTGGAAGGTGCGGGCGGCATAAGCGCGGCGATTGATGTTGCTCGCCGCCGCCTGCGCGTTCAGCACCTGGTCGCGGCGGCGGAAGTCGTTCATCCGCAGGATCGCCGCCAGCGACTGCTCCTGGGTGCCGAGGACGCCGCGGAAGGTCACCGCCCCCTCCGGCGCGATGAGGTTGCGGTGCTGCCAGCTCGCCTCGAGCCGGACGCCCTCCCCCGTCCCATAGCCCGCTTCGCCGGCGATGGTGCGCATCGGCGCCCGCTCCAGCGAGACGTGGACGTCGACCGTCTTCGGCGCCTTGCCCTCGACCGTCCGCAGCGTCACCGCGGAGACCAGGCCGGTGGCGACGAGGGCGCGGCGCAGATCCTCGATCAGGTCGGCGCGATAGACGTCGCCGGGGTGGAAGCGGGCGATGGTCTGGATGTGGCGCGCGCTGAACAGGGGCCGGCCCTCGACCAGGATGCGGCCGAACTGCCGCTCCCCGTTCGGGTTGACCGGCAAAATGAGGCGCGCCGTATGCGTGGCGTGATCCACTTCGATGTCGAGCTTGCCGAGATCGGCAAAGGCATAGCCGCGGCGGCCGAGCTCCACCTGCAGCGCCTGCTGCGCCTGGTCGACCTGCTCGGCATCCACCGGGTCGTTCGGGTGGATCCTGAAGGCGCTCCGCAGCCGCTCCGCCTCCGCCCCCGCCTGCTCGATCCCCGGCAGGGCGATGCCGGCGAAGCGGTAGAGCGCCCCCGGCTCGGCGGCGAGGGTCACCCTGACGTCGCCGCCGGCGGCCGGGGCGGCGGCGACTCCGGCCTCGACCGCCGCGTCATAATAACCGCGGCTCCTCAGCAGCTCGACGAGGAGATCGGCATCCCCGCGGGCGCGGCGGTCGATCTGGGCCGCGTTGGCCGGCTCCCTGCGTCGCTGCTCCAGGGTCGAGAGCTGGCCGAATT
This sequence comes from Sphingomonadales bacterium, assembly GCA_034668705.1. GTDB lineage: Bacteria > Pseudomonadota > Alphaproteobacteria > Sphingomonadales > Sphingomonadaceae > Allosphingosinicella. The sequence goes on along the minus strand of JAXDOV010000222.1, from coordinate 8,253 downwards.
GCGGCCGGATCGCCTCCTCGGTCGCGGGATCGAGGCCGGTGATCTCGACCGTGTAGCGCCGTTCCGAGGCCGCGTCGGCGATGCCGGCCTCCGGCGCCTGGGCGATCGGTTTGGCGCCATCGGGCTGCTGGAGGTCGGGCCAGGGAACGCCGATGTCCGGCATCGGATCGAGCGGCGCGGAGGGATCCGGGACGGACGGCTGCGACGATGGCGGCGCGGGCGGCAAAGGCGGGGTCCGAGGCGCCGGCTGCAAGGCCGAGGCGGGCGCCGGGCAGCAGAGCAGGAATGCGGCAGGAAGCGCAGCCGCGAACAGCCGCCCCGCAACGATTTTTACCATGGGACAAAGGCTAGCCGGGGCGGTGTTCGCCCGCCAGCGTTAATCGGCGGCTGTCATCAGATCGACATTGGCGACGGCGGCTTGAGCCCGTTCGCCCCCCGCCCGCGGCGGCGCCGCTTCATTCGGTCCACGATGTCAAAGAGCCGTTCCGAATGCCCCACCGGCCTGCCGGAAGTTCAGGAAGTTCAGGACCCCATGGCGCGGAAAATCTTCCTCTGTCGGGCGAAGCAGGCGTCGCGCCGCCGACGCTGTGCCCCCTCCCAGTCCGTCCGCGCCGCGTCCATTGCGGGGACAAACCTGCCGACAGCGCCGCTTGTGAATATGTTCGTGCTATGTTCCACACCCAAGGTAGAGCAGATCAGGGGCGACTTTGCAAATTTGGGCCCGCTGACCCGAGCGGAGAGCACCGCTTTGGCATGGCGGGGCGCAGATGCAAATCGCCGGCACGCCGCGCTCATTAAGGCCATGATCCCCACCGGTTGAAGTGCGGCTCACTCAGGTTTTATGGTAGATCTTGGTGGACTCCAAATAGATAAAAAATTATCGTCTCCAACATCGATAATTAACTCGTCTTCAGAAAATTCGGCTTCCACCGTCAATTGACCATTAGGGTCAATATCCTCTCTATCAGTCCATGGCTCAAGCATAACACCAAGTTCTGATTTTGATTTATTTCTGATAATAATCCTCTTAATCATAAGTTACCAATTTTCAGAACATTTTCCATGAGCTTAAGCCGCTGTGCCGCTACTTCGCCACCCTTTTTCCCAGTTTCAGCAGCCGCTCTATACATATCACGAGCCGACGTTGCCAGTTCTCTCAATTTCGGGGACACAGTACCTAACTCCTTTGCTGCCTGCTTCGGTTCCGGCTTGGGTCACTTCAGCTTCGATCGACTTGGGCCTCGAGTCGGTCGGCGAATGCCCATCGCTCCCCGGGCAATGGGATTCAATAAAGGATTGGAGCGGGTTCCTCGCGCGCCGACACGGTCTGCCCCAAACTGGGCCGCAACCGTCAATTAGGTATTGTGTCCCCGGAACTGTCAGGTGCGTGCTCTTGTCCGAAACATCCAGTCCAGCGTACAAAGGCATGGGTCCATCCTCCTCCTTGAAGCGGCTTCGCGCCGACTTCGCATCAGCAGGAGGATGGGCCTACATCAATTACGCCATGTCCCCGGAATTCTATGACTGCTCCGTCTTTACGACGTCTCTACCGTCTTTGCGATACGGCCATCACTATGATCGTCCCGATGCGACTTCCAACATCGGTAAGTGCTATTTTTCCGCTAGAAAGATGCACCCATACCTTCCGACATTGGGACTTGCCGGTCGAGAGCGAAACGCAGACCTCGTTATTCCTAACTTCCCACTTGCCTGTCCTAACGATAGGGCCGCGCTCGGTACGATGAGTGACCCATGTCCCGTCGGGCAAGAACTCCTCTGTGAAATCTACATAGTGTTGTCTAATTTCTGGATCAGGCGTGATCTTGTTTCCGCGGAGTCTCTCCAGTATTTCAGGAGAGTTAAAGCGCGTGAGCGGGCCTTGCTTCGTTTTTTTTGACACCAGCAACGCCTTCCTCTTATGGTGTGTGATTAGGCTCACAGAATCCGAGTGGGTGCCGTAACTGGCGCGGGTGACAGTCTTTGGCGTGCTCTCCCCATGCGCGGCGCATAAAAAGGCAGCTAGCAATATTCCAGTGGCAGTGGTGCCGCTCCAGAACTCCCCGGTAGAGGACTGCACTGAACTCCAGCTCATCGCGTGGCCCTTTTAGCTAATCGTGGTTGGTAACCGAGCATTTGGCTCCGTATCAAATTCCTCGCAAAGCCCCCCGCTCGTAACCTCTCTGGTAAGAGTCCATGGCTAAGGCCGAAAAGAATACTGCTATTCATCAGCTGTTCCTCCAGAAGTCGCCATCAGTCAGCCGATGAGCCGCAGGTATGTCTGCGATATATTACGGTGCCAGTTTACTGAATACACTGAATTCGTGGCTTGGGTCCTCGTTTCTTCGGCGCGAGGGTGCGGTCCGTCCGGGCTTCAAGTTCGGCGGCCCAATGCGCGTCGCCGAGCGGGTGTCCCGAGGTCAAGGTCGGCACAGGCCGTGTGAGGACGTCGAGTCCAACAGGGACCTGACCCGCCGCAACCTCTAATCGCAATCGCTCAACCGCCAGCAGAAAGCTAATGAACCGCGCCGCTCACCGCTTCGTCGCGGAGCATGAAGATCATCCGCTCGATCTGCCGCCAGCGGCAGAAGTGGACGACGTTGCCGACCTCGCGGCTTTCGCCGGCGAGGCGCGCCGCCTCGGACGGCGCGTGGTCCCCGAATTTCTCGATGAGGCTCGCCGCCTCCGCCAATGCGGCGCGGTCGGCGAGATGGATGTCGTGACGCAAGCTGCTCCCCTTTTCTCCCCCGCGGCCGCCTCTAGCCGGCCAAGGTTGCGATATCGCAACGCGTGAGGGTGAAGATGAAATTCACCAGATGCCTAAAGGCCTCTGGCGGGACCGGCGCCGATTTGCCATGGCGCGTGCATGACGGAAGGCGGCAGATACCAGCAGGCGGGCGGCGCCATCCTCGCCATCGCGATCATCGCGGGCGCGGTCGCGGGCACGATGGCGGGGCAGCCGAGCATCGGCCTGGTCGTCGGCACTGGCGCCGGCATCCTGCTCGCCTTGCTGATCTGGCTGAACGACCGCCGGAAATCCTGACCTTCGCGCTGCCTCACGAGGAGGCGGCGAAGCTCAGCGGCCGGGCGCGGCGATCTTGTTGAGGTCGGAAATGGCGCTGCGGAGGCGATGGCCGACCCGTTCCTGCACGACCGGCTCGGGCGCCGGCTCCGTTGCCGGCTCGGCATCCGCCAGGCGCGGCGTCGCCGCATTGGCCTGCTGCTTGCGGGTGAGACCGCTTTCGAAGCGGTGCATCAGCCTGGCCAGCGACTGATCGTCCTCCGATCCCCCGGCTTCGGTCGCCTCGCCTTCATCCCCATCCTCATCCTCATCCGCCTCGTCCTCGGCGAATACGATCGGCTCCTCAAAGGCGGCCGGCTCGTGGATAATGGGGGCCGGCTCCTCCGCAAAGGCGACCGGCTCCGGCGCCTCGGCCGCTTCGGGCTCGGGCTGCTGCGGAACCAGGAAGGCGGGGAGCGGCTCAGGCTCAGGCTCCGGCGCCACATAGGCTTCCGGCTCCGGCGCCACATATACTTCCGGCTCCGGCGTCACATCAGCTTCCGGCTCGGGCGCGAAGGCGGCTGCGGCGTCGAGCTCGAGCGGCGCCTGCTCATGCTCCGGCTCGCCGAGGTCGCGGCCGGCGAAGATCGGGCGGCGCGACGGCGCGTCGGGATGGGCATCGGCGCGGCGCAGGCGCGGCGCTTCCGCCTCCGGCTCCGCCGTGGCGGTCGGCGCCGGCTTGCGGCCGCGGCCGTCGAGCGCGCGCATCACCGACCAGATGAAGGCATAGACGACCAAAACGGCGACGGCGACCACGACCAGCCGCGCCTTCATCCCCAGCGGCGGCTGCGCCGCGGCGAGGAACGAAGGCAGGCGGCTGGCGACGACGATGCGCGAGAACAGCCCGTCCGGCATCGCGTAAGCGAGGAAGCCGCCCGACAGGGCCGCGAGCGCCGCCACGCCATTGTCGAGGAGGCTGCCTCCTTTGCCGGTGCGGTTGAATCTGGCCATGTCTACGCCTTGCCCGTCAGCTGCTGGTAAGCGGGCATGTAACTGGAAATATTTGACGACCAGTTACGATCCCGCTCGACGAAGGCCCGCGCCCGGTCGCGCCGTTGCTCCCAGAGAGGCCGATTGGCGAAGAGAATGTCCAGCGCATCGGCAAGGGCTTGGGGATCGCCGGCGGGAAACAGCGTGCCGGTCACCCCGTCCTCGATCAGCTCGCGATGGCCGCCGACATTGGAGGCCACGACCAGCTTGCGCTGGGCCATCGCCTCGAGCGGCTTGAGCGGAGTCACCAGCTCGGTCAGCCGCATCTTCTTGCGCGGATAAGCGAGGATGTCGATCAGGCCGTAATAAAGCTCCACCTCGTGATGCGGCACGCGGCCGATGAAATGGATGCGCTCCTTCGCCGGCGACGCCGCCGCCTGCGCCTTCAGCGCTTCCTCCATCGGCCCGCCGCCGACGAGCAGCAGCTGCGCCTTCGGCCGCCGGGCGAGGAGCAGGGGCATGGCCGAGATCAGATCGTCCAGCCCCTCATAATCGTAGAAGGAGCCGATGAAGCCGACGACGTCGGCGCCGCGGAGGCCGAGCCGTCGGGCGAGGTTGAGGTCGGGCAGCGGCGGATCGCCGAACAGCACCATGTCGACGCCGTTGGGCGCGACGATGATCTTGGCCGGCGCGATGCCACGGGCGAGGAGGTCGCGCCTCAGGCCCTCGCAGATCACCGCCACCGTTTCCGCGCGCCTGGCGGCATAGGTTTCGAGGCCGCGGGTGAGGCGGTAGCGGAAGGATCCTTCGCGCCCCGTCCCGTTGCCGACCGCCGCATCCTCCCAGAAAGCGCGGATCTCGTAGATCAGGGGGATCGCCCGCCGCCGCGCCACCGGCAGAGCGGCGAGCGCATTGAGCACCGGCGAATGGACGTGGAGCCGGTCCGGCCGCCACGCCTCCGCCAGCAGGTCGAGCCGGCGCTCCAGCGCCTTGATCTCGCGCCATTCCCGGAGCGGCGACGGCGCCGGCCTGGGAGCCGGCGTGCGGAAGAAGGTGATGCCGTCGATCACTTCCGGATCTTCGGGCGGCTCCTCGGCGGACGCGCGCTGGCGCGCCCCGGTGAGGCAGGCGACCTCCAGGCCGCGCGCCTGCTGCGCGGTCACGATCGCGCGCGTGCGGAAGGTGTAGCCGCTGTGCAGCGGCAGGCTGTGGTCGAGCACATGGAGGATCCGCATGGCGCGGCTCTGCCACGTTTAGCTTAACGGCCCGTCAACCGGGGAGGGCTAGTGGTCCATTCGAGAGCATAACGCGAACCGGCTTTTCGCAATGCGGCACAAGGACGCGGGCCCGGCATGATCGACAATTTCGCCTTGCTGGTGAGCCATGGGCTGATGCTGCTCGCCGCCTGGCGACTTCTCTCCCGCCCCGACCTCGACGACGAGAGGCTCGCTCCGCCCGCACCCGCCGCGGCCGGCGGACGCCGCCTGTTCCGCAAGGCCGCGCCCGGTGCGTGACCTCTTCTTCGTCGCTTATCTGCTCGGGCTGCTGGCGCTCGGCTTCCGCCGGCCGTTCCTGTTCGTGCTCGCTTATGCCTATGTCGACATCGTCTCGCCGCAGCAGCTCTCCTATTTCCTGCTCAACCGCATCCCTTTGTCGCTGATCATCGCCAGCCTCGCCGTCGGCGGCTGGCTGGTGGCGGACGACAAGAAGGACCTCCGCTTCACGCCGCGCCAGTTCCTGATGCTGCTGCTCCTCCTTTATGCCGGCTTCACCACCCTTCACGCCGATTTCCCGATCGACGCCGCCGCCAAATGGTCGTGGGTGTGGAAGTCGATCATCTGGGCGATCTTCCTGCCTCTGGCCCTGCGCACGCGGCTGCGGGTCGAGGCCTATCTGCTGTTCATGACCCTGTCGGCGGCGGCGATCGTCATCGTCGGCGGCATCAAGACGGTGCTGTCGGGCGGCGGCTATGGCGAGCTCAACCTGATGGTCGACAGCAATAGCGGTCTCTACGAAGGCAGCACGATCTCAACCGTCGCGATCGCCCTGATCCCGATCATCCTGTGGCTCGCGCGGCACGGCACGATCTTCCCGCGCGACTGGCGGGTGCGCGCCTTCGCCGCCGGCCTGATCTTCGCCTGCCTGCTGATCCCGGTCGGCACCGAGGCGCGGACCGGGCTTATCTGCATCGGCGTGGTGACCTTCCTGCTGCTGCGCGACGCCAAACGCCGCTTCCTCTACGGCGGCCTGATCGCGGTCGCCGGCCTCGTCGCCCTGCCCTTCCTGCCGCACAGCTTCTCGTCGCGGATGGAGACGATCTCGGGCTATCAGGCGGACAGCTCGGCCGTCTCGCGCCTCGCCGTCTGGGGCTGGACCTGGGATTATGTCCAGCATCATCCGCTGGGCGGCGGCTTCGACGCCTTTCGCGGCAACCGGCTGCAGGTCACCGTGAGCACCAATGCCGGCGTCGGCGACGTCCAGTCGGTCGCCCAGCAGGTGGTGATCGACGAGGGCCGCGCCTATCATTCCTCCTATTTCGAGATGCTCGGCGAGCAGGGCTTTCCGGGTCTGTTCATGTTCCTGGTCCTCCATCTGACCGGTCTCGTCCGGATGGAGGTGATCCGCCGCCGCCATCGCCGCAGCGACAGGCCGGAAGATGCCTGGATCGCGCCGCTCGCCACCGCATTGCAGTCGGCGCAGATCGTCTATCTGGTCGGCTCGCTCTTCGTCGGCATCGCCTTCCAGCCCTTCGTGCTGGCCCTGGTCGGCGTGCAGATCGGCTTCGACACGCTCGTCGGCCGCCGCGGCCGGCAGGCGGCGCGGAGGCCCTGGCGCAAGCCCGCCCCCCTGCCGGAACCCGCCGTGGGCTAAGAGATACGGCATTCAAGGCTGCGTAGGCACTTCCTCTCCCCGGCGGGGATTGGGAGGTGCGGGCTGCCTCAGGCTATGCGGAAACCCCGCCAGTCAGTCGAACGTGCCGGCGATGCTGCGTCTGCCCTACGGCAAACAGCTTTTGACGGTTTCGCACCCATGGAAAACGTGAGCACGTCAAACGGTTCTCCTGGCGGAGGCATCCGTTGATTGACTTGGCCAGCGTGATCATAGATACTTCGCTACATGGCGAAGCATCAAATATCGGGCATGGACCGCACGTTTCGGGCGCTGGCCGATCCCACAAGGCGGGGCGTCCTGCAGCGCCTGACGGTCGAACCCGGGCTTTCGGTAAGCGAGCTCGCCCGGCCTTTTTCGCTGAAGCTTCCCGGCATGATGAAGCATCTCGACGTCCTGTCCGATGCCGGATTGATCACGCGGATCAAGACCGGCCGCACCGTGGCGGTGAACCTCTCGGCCGCGCCAATGCGAGAGGCAATGGCGTGGCTCAACCGGTATGAACGCTTCTGGACGCTAAGCCTCGATCGACTTGCTGGGCTGGTTGGAGAGGATGGGCTCGTTGAAGAGGACGGAGAGCAATGACCGCCCGCCTCCCGAGCGTGACCATCGTGCGCCGAATCAAGGCCCCGCCCGCCAAGGTCTGGGCGGCGCTCACGCAGCCGAAGCTGATGATGCAATGGTGGGGTCCCGATGCGGGTCCGACCCTCGGCGTGGTGGCGGACGTTCGCCCGGGCGGCCGATTCAGCGTCGTGTTCCGGCTGCTCAACGGCGAGGAGCACAACCCGACCGGAATCTATCGGGAGGTGGTTCCCGAGAAGACGCTCGTCTTCACCTGGGACTTGCCCGGGACGCCGGAACGAGAGTCGCTTGTGACGTTCCGGCTTGAGCCGGTCGACGGCGGAACCGTGCTGACCCTGACCCACGAGCACCTGCCCGACGAAGAGGCCCGCAATAGTCACGAGGCAGGCTGGAACGGCCTCCTCGACAAGCTTCCCGTGTTCCTTGGAGATTGCGCATGAGCGATATAATCCTCACCACCTTCGATTGGGTGCCCGAAATGCCGCGCGGCTACAGGCCCAACCTGTGGGGCGATTTGCTTGCCGCTGCGGGGAGCGCTTAAATGACTGGATGGCACCTAGCTGCCTGACGATCGTGACCGGCCGCAACCTTCCGATTGACAGTCGACCATCAACGAAAAGACGACCGCGGATTTTATGTGGGTGGTCGAGCAGGCCGGCATTTTGAAGCGCGAGCGGGCCGCGACTGATACGACGCTTGGAGATGCTTTCCTGAGACCGATCGTAGGGTACTTTAAAAAGGGTCACACGTGACGCGTCACAGGTGATCGGGTGCTGCCATGCCGTTTAAGCGAC
>JAXDOV010000221.1:0-12374 GCA_034668705.1 Sphingomonadales bacterium | reverse complement strand
CTCCCTCTTCCTTCCTGTTCTTGGGCCTAGGGAGAAGTCGCAACTAACCCGGACTACCCGGACGCGCCCACGTTTCCTTGGGCATAGAACCCGGACGGGAACCCGGACGCAGCCCGGCCGAGCCCGGACGCGGTCGCCGCCGCCATGTCAGTAGGGCTCCCGCTCATAGCCCCCTCGCTCGTACATGTCCGCCGCTCCGCCCGGCTCAAAGTTGCCGCCGAGCAGCGCAATCCCGCTGAACGCCGGGACCCGCCCGCCCTGAACGGAAAGCTTCGTCGCTTGGACCGCCTGCGCGGTGGCGGTGCGCAGGTCGCGGGCGAAGACGTTGTCGCGGACCGCGTGGGCGCCGCTCGCCTCGCACCAGCCGCGGTAGGCGGCGTAGAGCGCCTCCTTGGAGACGGACTTGACGGGGTCGAGGACGCAGCGGTCCCGGATGAAGGCCGCCACTGGCGAGCCGATCTCCTGAATCTCGTTGATCGCCGCTCGTGAGACGTCCGGCAGGGCGAAGTGACCGCGCTCCCGGAGCCGCCGCCAGCCGTCGATGGCCCAATTCAGGATGCCCGGAAGCTCTCTGACCAGCCGGGCGGCGAGGCCGTGGTCTTCCTGACCCAAGAAGCTGCGCTCCATCAGGAGCGGCACGAAGCGGTTTGCCAGCGCCGGGCTATTGTCGCGGAGGCCCGGGAGCTCGTTCGAGGAGACCACGAAGCGCACAGCGAGGCGCCCGGTCCACGCTTCTTTGTGCTTGCGATTGGCGGTCACGTCGTCCTGCCCGGTGATGCGCAGCAAGGTCTCGGTGATCGCCTCGGCGTCGGCTCCCCGGCCGATGCGGATGTCAGAGAGGAACGCGACCTGCTTCCCTATCAACGGCTGGAGGCCGAAGTCGCCGCCGAGGCTCTTGATCGACGGGGCGCAGACGTTGGAGCGCCCGATGAGCTCCGTCAGCACCTTCTGGATGGTGCCCTTGCCGGACCTCGGCGGCCCCACAATGAGCAGCATCTTCTCCTGCGACGTGTCGGGGAGGAGCAAGTAGCCGAACCAGTCCTGGAGGAGCTCGGCCGCGGCGGGCTCCGGGAACACCTGCTGCACGAAGTCAAGCCATTCCCCCGGCTGCGGCGCGTCGGGCGCGTAGTCGATGTCGAGCGCGTTGCGCGTGAAAAAGCGCGGCGTCGGCTCAAGCAGCTCGCCCGACGGCACGTGGAGGAGTCCATTGCGGCAGGAGATGACCTCGACCGGCGGTGGCCCGTCTCCGTCCATCCAGACCGGCGGCGCCATCCGGTCTGCCGGCTGATGCGCGACGCCCCGGAGCGCGTCGAGGACCCTGCTCACGCTCGCGGCGTCAGGATTGAAGGGGAGGAACTCGACCTTGTCATTCGTCTTCTTCCTGACCACCGAGGCGTCGAGCGCGGCGTAAAGGTCGCGCTTGATCGTGGCGTCCTCGACGTCCCGATAGGCGCCGAGCCGGTACTCCAGCCAGTCGCCGTTCGTGTGGATGGCCGTCGGGAGGAGCTCGGCGCGGAGCCGCTGCGCAATCTTGTACGGGGCGGCCGGGTTGAGAACGCGGCGGCCGTCCGTATCGAGCTCGGCCTCGGCGGCCTTGTCGCGGGCCTTCGCGACCTGATCCCAGGCGTACTCGGTCGAGCGCTTCTGATCGAGGACGTGACCGGAGATAGGCCACGCCGGGTCCGTGATGATGCCGACAGTCAACTCGTCGGGAACGCCGCACTCGACGAGGCCGCGGCAGACCGCGAAGAGCGCCTCGGAGCGCGAGGGGTAGCGGTCCGGGTCGACCGGGTCCGTCCCCTGCACGATGACGGCCCGCATTCGGAGGGAAACGTCCCACTGATCGAGCTCATCGGGGTGGCCCAGCCGGCGCAGCTGCCCTCGCTCCCCACCTCCGGCCTTCCTCGCCGCATTGCCGCTGCTTCTGGCCGCGGGGTGTGAGGCGGTCGGCATGAAGTCGCTAAGGTCATAGACCCGCTCGTTGAGCTCGACGATGTAAGCGGAAGACGGCTTGCGCCCGCCCCTCAGCTTCTTCGGACTGGGCCAGTTGACGCTCCCGGGCAGACGTAGCAGCCGGTCCACGTTCCACGTGCCGTCCGTCCGGCCGAAAGCATCGAGCAGGCCGGCGTTATAGCACTCGATTGCCTCCACCTGTGCTTCGCCGCCGAGCGGGAACGGCTTCCCTGTCAGCTTCCACAGCAGATGCAGGCCGCTCCCCGAACAGCCGATGTAGGACGGGTGCGGGACGCGCGGCCGCGAACGGATGCCCTCTAGCGCCTCTTTGCGCCAGCCGTCGAAGTCGGATGGATCCACGCCGTCGGGCGGATCGAGGTCGAGTTGGAGGTGGCTTATGTCGAGGAGCTGTTGCTTCTTCGGCTTTCGGTCAACCCCCGGCTGGACGCGCGCGACCGTGTAGAAGAGGCCGCGCTCCCGGTGCCCCGCGACGAAGGCGCGGACCGCCGCCGGGCTGCACGGCCAATCGGTACGGACGTCCTCCCAACCGGGCGTCGCGTGGGTGATGGCCCAAGGAGCACCCGGCTGGAACCACTCCAGAAACTCGACCGCCTCCTGGGGGCTTGGCTTCAACTCGACCATCTCAAACACTCTCGGCTCGGGAGCCGGAGCGGGGCCGATCACGTCTAGGCGGACGTCGTTCAAGGGAGAGAGCTTAGAGCCGATGCCTTCCGGGGATAGAAGGACCTCGGCGCACTCCTGCACCCGCGCCGCCTCGGTGATCGGTCCCACCCTCATCAACTCCCGGGGGTGGGACCTTCTCAGGCGGCGGCCAGCTTCTGCTCCAGCCAAGACAAGACGTCCGCCCGCTTCCATACGACCCGGTTGGGACCGATGCGGACCTGCTTGGGGAACTCGCCCTTCTTGGCGAGCGCGTAGATGGTCGACTGTGACAGGGTGGTCATCTCCACGACCCCCTCAATGTCGAGCACAACCTTTTCCTCGGCACTCATTTTCCGTACTCCTCGCTACGCTTCCGAGCGAAAGCGAGGACCTATTAATTAGACCGTTGAGCGAATGCCTAGCGCTATTCGTGGTACTATCCCCGCTTGGCAGGCTGCACCCACTGCTGCGCCCAGAGGTCGAGCGCCGCCCGCTTCTCGTCGAGGTAGGAGTAGCGGTTGTATGTGCCGGCTACGCCCTGCACGACGTGGCCGAGGACGCGCTCGATGTGCTCCTGCCGGACTCCCAGCCGCGCCATATGCGTCGCGACCGAGCGCCGGATGTCGTGGACTGTCCACTCGGGGAGCGGCGGGAGGCCCGCCTTCTTTCCCTGCTTGGCAATGGCGGCGTCCAGCCGCGCCTTCGCCTTCGAGAAGCCGCTGACCGGCACGCGCCCGGCCGTCGTGCTGAACAGGCAGTCGCCCTCATTCCACCTCGGGAGCTCCTCGACGAGAGCCCAAGCCGGCGCCGAAAGCGGGTACACGTGCGGGCGCTTCGTCTTGTAGCGCGAGGCGGGTATCTCGACTGCCCGGTGCTCTGCGTCGATCCACCCACGCTCCAGCTCCGCGACCTCTGAGCGGCGCTGCCCGGTGAGGATGAGCAGGCGGGCCATCGACCCGAACGGGTAGGCCGCCTCCCCGGCCGCCTCCCACACCCGGCGGAGCTCGTCCATCGAGAGGACCCGCTCCCGCGCGACGTAGCCGAGCTCGGGCCGCCGCATCCCCGCCAGCGGGTTGGCGGCTAGCTGGCCCCGGTCGACAGCCCAGTTGAAGAGCTTCGTGAGGTGCTTGCGGACCTCCCGCGCGGCCGGCGCGCCCCGTCGCGCGAGGACGTCGTCGAGGAGCTCGTGAGCCTCGGCGCGCGTGACGGTGTCTATCAGCCGGTCCCTCCAAGCCGGCACGACATGGGCCTTGAGTAGCCTCTCGGCCGCCTTCCACTCCTTTGTATGGGCCTTCGCGTGGAGCTCGATGAACCGCTCGACGACGGCCTCGACGGTACGGAGATTGCGTGTCTCGACCTCGGCCGCGCGCTTCGTGGCCGGGTCCTCTCCTCGCTCGGCCACGCCTAGCGCCGCGCGTGCGCGGTCGCGGGCCTTCTCCAGCGTGAGGAGGGGGTAGCTGCCGAGGGTTAGCCGGCGCATCTTCCCGCGGCGCCCGAGCTCGCCAGCCCCCGCCACGCGGTAGACGACGGACCAGCTCTTCGCCCCGCGGTCACTGACGCGGAGGCGGAGCTCCCGCACGATGGTATCGGCCACCTCAAGCCGCTGCCCGGCCGGCGCCGCCAGCTTCTCGATGCGCTTGTCGGTCAGCCGCTCGCGTCCCGACTGGTGCTCAATCCGGGCCTCTACTGCCGTCGCCATCCCTGCCTCCTTGCCCTCTCGGGGTAGCGCCGGGGAAACGGCGGCACCCGGTTTCGGCGGGAACACATCGGAACCGCCTAGAGCCGGACTAGCCGGAACGCATTGTGAGTAAAAGGTTTTTCGGTTGCACTCGGAACCGGGCGGAAGAGTAGGGCTAGCCTTGGTAAGGCTGAGGTCGTGAGTTCAATCCTCACCGGCAGCACCATCCCGTCGGAAATCAGGTCGGCCGGCCGCCCCGCGGGCTGCCGCCGACGCCATCCGAACGGATAACGGAAGGAGGCGGCTCGCGCGGGCCGGCGCCGGTGCGGGACCGCCGGGGCGTGCGCTTGTCTCTCCTCGCGGCAGCCGTCAGCGACCATCCGGAAAGCCGCCGCCGCCTAATGGCTCGCGCAGGTGCCGCCCCACCCCATCGCGCCGCCGCCGCCCCTTTTCCAGCCCTCGCCGGTGAAGCCGTTACCGCGGAGGACGAACCTGAAACGGCCGCTCTGGTAATCGGGGTTCGGGTAGCCCGGCTGGGAATAAGTGCCCTCGGCGACATTGCCCGCCACATTTCCGCTCAGCGTGTCGTGCCGGGGGCCGGCCGAGCCCACCCAATCGTAGAAACCGGTGATCGAGCTGCCGTTTTGCACGAGCCACATCGGGCCGTAATTGGTGTCCCATTTCCCCGTGAAGCCGTGGCAGCCGGGCCCCGAGCCGGCGGCAGCGGCGGCCTGATCCGCCCCGGCGCAACCCAGAGCGACCAGATTGTTTCGATAGACGGCAAGCTGCCGCTGCACCACCTGCGGATCGGGCGGCGGCGCGGCCGCGGCGGCGGCGATCATCTGCTCGAACTGCGTGATGCATCCCTCGACCGGATACGCCCCAATGTAACTCTCACAGACGTTGTACTTGCGGGCGGAAGTTACGATCGCATCGGTCTCCAACTCCAGCTGGCGATCCACCTCGGACGGCTGCCACCCGCCCAGCAGGCCGCCGGTGGCGCGGAGGGCCTCTATCTGCCGTAGCCGGGTGAAATGCGCCTTCATGCGGCCAAGCTCGGCGCGCGCCATCGACGTATCCATGGCGCCCGGATGGTCCCGCTGAGCCTCCAGCGCGGCGACGGCCTGGCGATTGCTGGCGCACCGATCGAGCCTTTCGCCCTCGCTCAACTGAGCCGAAGCCGCGACCGTCAGCAGCCCGAAGGCGAGTGCCGCGCCGCGACAAAGCCTGGCCCACATTCGATGTCCGCGATCTGTCATCTCGGCCTCCCTTGCCGGTGGCCGAGTCGTCATACTCCATTCCGCGCTTTCCCGTCAGGCCGAAACGATCGACGGCCTGCTTCGCCTCGGCGTGCTTCTCAGCGCCCGCCGCCGGCGGCGCGGACCACCATGTCGAGCACGGCGGGGTGGAGCGGCCGGACGAACTGGCAGCCCATCATATGGCCGCGCATCCAGACGACGCGGGAGTGGAGGGATTCGAGGCCCGGCAGTTTCAGCCAGACGTCGGAGCCGGGGAACAGGTCGAGATGGGTGGCGGCGCGGAAGCCGTCGGTCGACAGGTCGACGATCTGCACCGTCACCGCATGGGCGCCGCGCTGGCGCAGGCCGGCGCCGAGCACGATCTCGGCGCGGGCGGCGCGCCGTCCTTCCATGCCGGGCTGGGTGGAGAGCTCTCCGGAGAGTTCCATGGCGGGCGCTTACTCCCCCGGGACGGGGATCCCGACCGTAACGCCCCAGAGGCGGGCGAGCTGCTTCTCCTGCTCGCTCATGTCGCCGAACAGGCCGGGGCGGCGGAAGCGGGGCTGGTTCTGGTCGTTATTGCCCGGGCGCAGCTGGACGAAGACCTCGCTCTCGTCGATCATATAGGCGAATTCGAGCCCGACCCGATTGCCGGCGGTCCAGGCGACCCGCGCCGGTACGCTGGTCGCGCCGCGGTAGAAGACGACTTCGGTGCCGACCGGCGGCGCGACGGTGCATTCGACCAGCGCGCCCTTGCGCGACAGGTCGCGCAGGCGCGCGTCGACCTCGCCGGCGGGCGTCTGCAGCTTGGCGGCGAGCAGCACCCGCGCCCGTTTCGCCTGCCGCTTGCCGGTCACGCCCGCGTTGCCGAACGTCTCAACGCCCATTGCCGTCTCTTTTCCTTGTGCACCTTCGGCCGGACACTAGGCCCGAGGGAGCTAAATTGTGGTAAACATCGGGTGCGGAATCTGCCGCCGGCAAGCCGCGGAATGCGGCTGGCGCGTTGACCTCGGGGGCGCTGCGTTTATGGGGGCGCCATGCGTTTCTTCTCCGACAATGCGGCCGCCGCCTGCCCGGAGGTGATGGCGGCTCTCGCCGAGGCCAACCGGCTCGACACGGCCTATGACGGCGACGGCTGGAGCGCGCGGCTCGACGCGGTGTTTTCGGAGCTGTTCGGCACCGAGGTGGCGGCTTTGTGGGTGGCGACCGGCACCGCCGCCAATGCGCTGGCCCTCGCCGCGCTCTGCCCCCCTCATGGCAGCATCCTTTGCCATCGCGACGCCCATATCCAGAACGACGAATGCGGCGCGCCGGAATTCTACACCCACGGCGCCAAATTGCTGCTCGCCGAAGGCGCCGGCGCCAAGGTGAGCCCGGAGACGGTGACGGCCTTGCTCGACGGCGTCCGCAACGACGTCCACCAGACCCAGCCGGCCGCGCTCTCGATCACCAATGCGACCGAATACGGCCTCGTCTACACGCCCGACGAGGTCGCCGCTCTGGGCGCGCTCTGCCGCGCCCGCGGCCTCGGCCTCCACATGGACGGCGCCCGCTTCGCCAATGCGGTGGTGCGGACGGGCGCCTCGCCGGCCGAGCTCACCTGGCAGGCGGGGGTGGACGCGCTCAGCTTCGGCTTCGTCAAGAATGGCGGCCTGTCGGCCGAGGCGCTGATCTTCTTCCGGACGGAGCTGAAGGCGGCGACGCTCTATCGCCGCAAACGCGGCGGCCATCTGCTTTCGAAGGGCCGTTTCCTCGCCGCCCAGATCCTGGCGATGCTCGACGGCGGCGTCTGGCTGCGCAACGCCCGCGCCGCCAATGCGGCGGCGGCGCGGCTCGCCGAGGCGGCGGGCGGCGAGCGGCTGGTCCTGCCGGTCGAGGCCAATGAATTGTTCATCCGGGTGACTCCGGACGAGGCCGCCCGGCTGCGGGCGCAGGGCTTCGATTTCTACGATTGGGGCCCGGGCGAGGCGCGGCTGGTGACGAGCTGGGATTCGGATCCGGCCGCGATCGACGCCCTCGCCGGCGCGATCGCGGCGCTGTGACCGCAGGCGAGGCCCGCTTCCTCCAGCCGCGGGTCCTGTTCCCTTTCATCCTCGTCACCCTGATCTGGGGCTCGACCTGGATCGTGATCACCGATCAGCTCGGCCGGGTGCCGCCGGCCTGGTCGGTCGCCTATCGCTTCGCCATCGCCGCCGCTGCGATGTTCGCCTTTGCCCGCCTCCGCGGCGAATCCCTGCGCATCGGCCGCGAGGGCCATGCCCTCGCCCTCCTCACCGGGCTCTTCCAGTTCTTCCTCAACTACAATTTCGTCTACGCCGCCGAGCTTCACGTCACCTCGGGGCTGGTGGCGGTCGTCTTCGCCTTGCTGATCGTCCCGAACAGCCTGTTCGCCTGGCTGTTCCTCAAGCAGAAGGTGAGCACCGGCTTCCTGCTCGGCTCGGCGGTGGCTTTGGCCGGGGTCGCCCTCCTCTTCCTCCAGGAATTCCATGCGAGCGGGGCGCGGCCGCACGACGTCCTCCTCGGCATCGGCCTCACCCTGCTCGCCGTCCTCGCCGCCTCGATCTCCAACGTCATGCAGGCTTCGGATCGCCTGCGCCGGCGGCCGGTGGCGGCGATGCTCGCCTGGGGCATGGCCTATGGCGTCGCCGCCGATATCGCCGCCGCCTGGCTGCTGTTCGGGGCCCCGGTGATCGAGACGCGGCCGCTTTACTGGGTGAGCCTGCTCTACCTCGCCCTCGTCGCCTCGGCGCTCGCCTTCGCGCTCTATTTCCGGATCATCCGCATGATCGGACCGGCCCGCTCCGCTTATTCGAGCGTGCTGATCCCGATCCTCGCCATGGGCCTGTCGACCCTGTTCGAGCATTATCGCTGGTCGCTCGCCGCCGCCGCCGGGGGCGTGCTGACCCTCGCCGGGCTCGTCGTCGCGCTCCGCTCGCGCCGGCCCCCGGTCCCGGCGCCGGACGGCTAGGTCGGGTTCAGGCTGAGTTGCGCTTGCGCCTGGCCAAAGGAGTCACGTTCGCGCCTTCGCGCAGGGCGGCGATGTCCTCGACCTCCAGCTCCTCGACGCCGGCGATCTCGTCCCGCGCCTCCTTCGACGCCAGGATCAATTCGTCGAGCTTGGCGTGGAGGGCGACGTCGCGGCGATGCGCCTCGACCTCGCGCGCGGCCTGCTGGTTGAGCACCATCTGGGTGAGGGTGATGGCGAGAACGGAGAGGGCGGCGGTCAGCCCGTTCACGCCCCAGCCGATCAGGAACCAGGCGACGCAGAGGAGGATGAAGCCGAATTGGGCGTAGGGATGGGCGGAGATTTCGGCGACCCTGGCCGATAGCCAGCAGCCGAACCGGTGCAGCGCGCCATCGCTCGGCTGACTGGCCATCGCAAAACTCCAAACAGAGCGGCTGACTATGCCGCTGCGCCTTTAACTCAAGTTAAAAGATGTGGTTCCGCAGGCGTTTCGAAGAGCGGCGAGCCGAGGCGCCGCCGCGACCGGCGGGCCGCAGCCTCCCGGCGTGCGTCCGTCAGGATTCGCAGCCGGTGATGAAGCCGGTCAGCGCGCCCACCCACAGCATGATGGCGATGGCGCAAAGCGTCTTGGGCAGCTCGCCCGTCTCCTGCTGGTCCGGCTCCGCCTCGGCCGGTTGCGCCGCATCCCAGCTCCGCGCGCCCCGCTCTCGCGACAAGGCGGAATAAGCGAGCGTCCAGAACAGGGCGCCGGCGAGGGCGGATAGCAGGCCCGCGGCGAAGGACCGTCCATCGCTGTCGAGCAGGCCCCTTAGCCCATGCGCCCTCGTCACCGCGATCAGCGCGCCGCCGTTGAGGAGGAGCAAGGCGGCGCCCATCCACCGCAGGATGCGGATGGCGGCCGCGTCCGCGCTCGTCACCGCGCCGTCCGGCGGCTTCCGGTCCGGCGTCATCGAGCGGTCGGCGATTTGCATATTTCCCCCAACATCAGCGGCGTCCCCTCATGCCGCCGCCTTGGTAGCACAAGCGGCGGGAGGGTCCATCCCGGCCGGTGAGGCGGCGGGTCAGCCCCGGCCGCGGCGGGCGAGATGGACGATCGCCGCCAGCACGACGATGCCGATCACGGCGAAGAACCAGCCGTTCTGGAAGCGGCCGAGCAGCCGGATGACGACGAACGGCAGGACGATGACCGCCGCGGTCGCGGCCAAAGCGGCAAGGGCGAACAGGGCCTGGCGCATGGGTGCGGCTCCTTGCAGCATGGTGCGGCTCACGGAGCCGTCTCCGCCGGCTCCAGCTCCTTATAGGGGTAATGGTTGCGGATGCGGGCGTTGAAATGGCGCCCCTTGGCGAAAGCGGCGCGAAAGGCCGCGGCGGCCTCCGGCGGCACCTCGCCATAGAGGTAGCGGCGGCCGGTGGTGAACAGCACCTCCAGCTCGCGGGCCTCGGGCCGATAGGCGAAGGAACGGATGATCGTCGACGGCATGAGGCGGAAACGCGCGGGGAGGGGAAGCGCTGCCTGGCAGCGGACGGGGAAAGGGTGCGCGCCGTGCTCAGGCCCCCGCTCGGGCGAGGATGTCGTCGGCGATCTCCGCCACCTTGCGGCCCTCCGTGTCGACATGCTCCGCAAAGGCCGGGTCGGCCAAGGCGGCGGCCGCCGGCTCCGCTTGGGCCAGTGCCCAGCGGCGCGAGGACGGCCAGTCGAGCCGGCGGCGCAGGCGGCGCCGCAGCGTCTCCGGACTGGCCATCAGGGTGAAATGGCGAAGGTCGACGCCGCAGGCGCGCAGGCCGCCGATCACCTCTTCGAAACGGGCCGGATCGGCGAGGGTCATCGGCACGATCACCGGTCCGCCCTCGGCGGCGGCCTCGCGAACGATCCGCACCGTCAGCTCGCGCCAGAGCGGCAGGTCCTGGAAATCCGCGATCTGCCGCATCGGCAGCAGCCGGCGGAGCATGAAGCCGATCTGCTCGGGATCGAGCAGGATCGCCCCCGGCCGCAAAGCGAGGATCCGCCGCGCGACCCTGGTCTTGCCCGCCCCGAAAGCGCCGTTGATCCAGATCACCATGGCGACGGCGTCCTCCGCTCATGCCTCCTGGCCGGTATCGCCGCGCCGCGCCTCAGGCCAGCTGCTCGACGAGCAGGCGCTGGAGCGGGCGCAGGTCGGTGCCCGGCCGGGCGCGCAGGTGGAGCGGATGGTCCTCCTCGCCCAGCCAGATGCGCAGCTGGACCAGGCCGTCCTTGCTGACGCTCTCCTGCAGTGCGAAGCGCCGGACCTCGCGCCAGGAATAGGAGCTGGTCTCGACCCGTTCCTCGAGCAGATGCTCGCGCTGGACGAGCAGGATGCGCCGGTCGGTGAACAGGATCGAGCCGGCCGGCGAGACGAAGGCGGCGCGCACCGTCTCGCCGGCGATCAGATGCGCGGTGAGCGCGGCCGCCTCGGCCGGCCTGGTCTCGTCGACGTCGAAGATGCGCATGGCCGGCACCATGCCGCGCGCCGCCGGCGGCGGCAATGGGGGCGCTCAGGGGCGGGGGGCGCGCTCAGGGATGGGGGGCTCGGGGGGCGGGCGGCGCTCAGGCCGGCTCGGCGGCGCCCGTGGGGGGAGAGGCGGCCTGGGCCCGCTGCGCCTCCTCGCACAAGGCGCGCAGCTGCCGGGTGATGGAGGCGCCGGCAAGGTGAGCTTCGACCTGGTCGAAACGCTCCCGCTTCAGGGCGAGGCGAACGTCGCTGACGCCGGCACAGGTGCCGGAGCGGGCGAGGGCGAAGGCTCTTTCGAGCGTGGTGGGGGGTTGCATGCCGGCAACATAGAGGCCGCGGGGTTGGAAACCCAGCGGGATATTTCTATGTTGCACTGCAACAAAGCAATGCGCCGCGCCGTTGATGGCGCGGAAAACCGCCCTTTTCGGCGGTACGGAGGGATTTCATGCCGGTCGTCACGCCCAGATTACGCCTCCGCCGTAGCGGCAACGGGCTGAGCGCCTTCGCCCCGCGGCGCGCCACCGTCGACCGCCTGTCCGATCTGCCGCCGGTCCGCGACAATCCGGGCAATCTGCGCGGGCGTTTTTACGTGCCCGAGGGGCTGGAGGGCCCGGCGCCTTTGGTCGTCATCCTCCATGGCTGCACCCAGGATGCGGCGGTCTACGATCACGGCTCGGGCTGGTCGACGCTGGCCGACCGCCACGGCTTCATCCTCCTCTTCCCCGAGCAGCAACGGGCCAACAATCCCCTGCTCTGCTTCAACTGGTTCTCCGGCAACGACACTCAGCGCGGCATGGGCGAGGCGGCCTCGATCCGGGCGATGATCGAGGCGATGCGCAAGGCGCATGCGATCGACCCGGCCCGCATCTTCGTCACCGGCCTCAGCGCCGGCGGGGCGATGACCTCGGTGATGCTCGCCACCTATCCCGAATTGTTCGCCGCCGGCGCGATCATCGCCGGCGTCGCCTATGGCTGCGCGGCCGATGTCGGCCAGGCGTTCGACTGCATGGGCGGCCGGGCGCGGAGCGACGCGGCCGAGCTCGCCCACAAGGTCCGCCGCGCCTCGCCGCACAAGGGCGCCTGGCCGCGGGTCCAGGTCTGGCAGGGCAGCGCCGACCATACGGTCGCGGCGAGCAACGCCGATGCGATCGCGCTGCAATGGGCGCATCTCCACGGGCTCGAACCGAAGCCGGACCGGATCGACGCGGTGGAGACCTATCCGCGCCGCGCCTGGCTCGGGCCGAAGGGCGAGCCGCTGATCGAGCAATATACGATCACCGGCATGGACCATGGCGTGCCCTTGGCCGGCGGCGAGGATGCGCTCGGCGCCGCCGGCGCGCATATGCTCGAGGTCGGCCTCAGCTCGACGGCCCGCATCGCCGCCTTCTTCGGCATCGCGCCCGAGG
>JAXDOV010000220.1:0-82525 GCA_034668705.1 Sphingomonadales bacterium | reverse complement strand
TCTCGCCCGCTTCGGCCTTGCGGACGAGCAGATCGGAGAGGCTGAAATCGGCGCCGAGCCGGCCCTGCTGCCGCCTTAGCCCCTCGACGATCTTGTCGAGCCCTTCGGTGTCGGCCCAGAACATCGGCCCGCCGCGATAGACCGGCCAGCCATAGCCGTAGACCCAGACCACGTCCTCGTCGGACGCACGCTGGGCCATGCCCTCCTCGAGGATCTTCGCGCCTTCGTTGACCATCGTATAGAGCGTCCGCTCGACGATCTCCTGGTCGGAGATGTCGCGCTTCTCGACGCCTTCCTTCCGCCGGAATTCCTCGATCACCTCGGCGACGACGGGGGAGGGGGTGGGGCGGCGCTTCTCGTCATAATCGTAGAAGCCGGCGCCCTTCTTCTGCCCCCAGCGGCCGAGTGCGCAGAGCTTGTCGCGGATATTCTCGATCCGGTTCGGGTCGCGGTGCCAGCCGATGTCGACGCCCGCCAGATCGGCCATCTGGAACGGCCCCATCGGCATGCCGAATTCGACATGGACCCGGTCGATCTGCTCGGGCGTGGCGCCTTCCAGCAGCAGCCGGCTCGCCTGGACTTGGCGCGGCATCAGCATCCGGTTGCCGATGAAGCCGTGGCAGACCCCCGCCACCACCGCGACCTTGCGGATCTTCTTGGCGAGTTGCATCGCCGTCACCAGCACATCGGGAGCGGTCTTGGCGCCGCGCACGATCTCGAGCAGTTTCATGATGTTGGCCGGCGAGAAGAAGTGGAGCCCGACCACGTCCTGCGGCCGCGAGGTCGAGGCCGCGATCTCGTCCACGTTGAGATAGGAGGTGTTGGAGGCGAGGATGGCGCCCGGCTTCGCGATCCTGTCGAGCTTGCCGAACACCTCCTTCTTGACGTCCATATTCTCGAACACCGCCTCGATGATCAGGTCGCAATCGGCGAGGTCGTCCAGGCTCAGCGTCGGCTTGAGCAGCCCCATCGCCTGCTCGACCTGGCCGGCGGTCATCCGCCCTTTGGACGCGGTCGCCTCGTAATTCCTGCGGATCACGCCGGTGCCGCGGTCGAGCGCCTCCTGCTGCATCTCGACGATGGTCACCGGGATCCCCGCCGACAGGAAGTTCATCGAGATGCCGCCGCCCATCGTGCCGGCGCCGATCACGCCGACGCGGTTGATCGGCCGCGGCCGGGTGTCCTCGGGCAGGCCCTCGATCTTCGAGGCCTTGCGCTCGGCGAAGAAGAAATATTGCTGCGCCCTCGCCTGGGTGCCGCTCATCAGCTCCATGAACAATTGCCGCTCGGTGACGACGCCTTCCGCATAGGGCTTGGCGACTGCCGCCTCGATCGCCCGGACATTATATTCCGGCGCGTCGAAACCGCGGAACTTGCGCGCATTGGCCTTGCGGAAGTCGTCGAAAATGGCGGGATTGGCGCGCGCTTCGGCAAGCTTGTCGTCGCGCTCGCTGGTCCTCGGGATCGGGCGGACGTCGCGCACCTCCTCGGCGAAGGCGACCGCATGCTGCTCGAGATCGCCCTCGATCAGCCGGTCGACGAGGCCGATCTCATAGGCCTCCTTCGCGCCGATCGGATTGCCGGTCGCGGCCATCTCCAGCGCCTTGGCGACGCCCGCGACGCGAGGCAGTCTTTGGGTGCCGCCGGCGCCGGGCAGCAGGCCGAGCTTCACTTCGGGCACGCCCAGCTTCGCCGACGGCACCGCGATGCGGTAATGGCTGGCCAAGGCCACTTCGAGACCGCCGCCAAAGGCGGTGCCGTGGATCGCTGCCACCACCGGCTTGGTGCAGGCTTCGATCCGGTCGACCACCTGCGGCAGCATCGGCAGCTGCATCGGCTTGCCGAATTCGGTGATGTCCGCGCCGGCGAAGAAGGTCTGGCCTTCGCAGAGGATCACGACCGCCTTCACTTTCTCGTCCGCGTCGGCCTCCTCGATCGCCTTCACCAGCCCCTCGCGCACCGCATGGCCGAGCGCGTTCACCGGCGGGTTGTTCGAGGCGACGATGAGGACGTCGCCGTGGCGGCGGGTGGAAATCGGGCTCATTGCAATGTCTCCGGTCTTCTAAAAGGCGGTGCGTCCGTAATCCTGGCGATAGAAAGGGTGCGAGGCGGAGAGGCCGCCGTCGACCACCAGAGCGTGGCCGTTCACATAGGAGGATTCGTCCGAGGCGAGGAAGAGGGCGGCGCGGGCGATCTCGTCCGGCCCACCGCCGCGCTTCATCGGGTTGAGGTGGCCGATCAATTCCTCTTTGCCGGCGGCGCGGGCGCTGTCGTAAATGCCCTTGGTCATGCCGGTTTCGATCAATCCCGGGCAGATCGCGTTGACGCGGATATTGGCGCCGGCAAGCTGGGTCGCCGCGACCTTGATGAGGTTGATCACCCCCGCCTTCGAGGCCGAATAAGCCGGCCCGCCGGCGCCGGCGCGGATGCCCGCGACCGAGGCGGTGCAGATCAGGGACCCGCCGCCGCGGTGCTTCAGAACCGGAGCGGCGTGCTTGATCGCAAGGAACGGACCGATCAGGTTCGTGCGGAGGATCTTCTCCCAATCCTCCGCCGACTGCTCGAAGATCGAGGCGAGGCCGCCCGAGACGCCGGCATTGGCAAAGAAGATGTCGAGCCCGCCATGCTCCCGCACCGCCTGGTCGACCAGGCCGGCGACGTCCGCCGCGGCGCCGGCATCGGCGCGGACCAGGTTTTCCCCCTCGGCCATGTCGGCGGCGATCACCTGCGCGCCTTCCGCACGGAACAGCGCCGCCGTCGCCTTGCCGATCCCCGACGCCGCGCCGGTGACGATCGCGACCTTGCCGTTGAGTCTCATGCGCTGCCCCTCCCGTCATTGCGAGGAGCAAAGCGACGCGGCAATCCAGCCGCGCGAGCTTCGAACGCCGCACTGGATTGCTTCGCTTTGCTCGCAATGACGGGGAAGAGCCTCACAGCCCCATCCCCGTGGTCGCGCCACCGTCGACGACGATCGCCTGGCCGGTGACGAAGGTGGAGGCGTCGCTCGCCAGGAAGACGGCGGCGCCGGCGATTTCGTGCGGCTCGCCGATCCGTTGCAGCGGCGTGTGCATCGTCACCGCCTTCAGCGTCTGCGGGTTCTCCCACAGGGCCCTGGCGAAATCGGTGCGGATCAGGCCGGGCGCGATGCAGTTCACCCGCACCTGGTGCGGGCCGAACTCGGCGGCGAGGTTGCGGGCGAGCTGGAAGTCGGCGGCCTTGGAGATGTTATAGGCGCCGATCACCGCCGACGCCTTGAGCCCGCCGATCGAGCTGACGATGACGATCGAGCCCTGCCGCCGCTCGATCATCTCCGGCGCGACCATCTGGATCAGCCAGTGATTGGCGATGACGTTATTCTCGAGGATCTTGCGGAACTGGTCGTCGCTGATCCCGCCCATCGGCCCGTAATAGGGATTGGAGGCGGCGTTGCAGACGAGGATGTCGATCCTGCCGAGCTGCCGGCGCGTCTCGTCGACCAGCTGCTGAAGCGCTTCCTTGGACGAGATGCTGGCCGGCACGACGATGGCGGCGCCTTCGCCATGCCTGGCGTTGATCGCGTCGGCGACCTCCTGGCAGGCCTCGGCCTTGCGGCTCGAGATCACCACCTTCGCGCCCTGGTCGGCCATCGCCTCGGCGATCGCCCGGCCGATGCCGCGCGACGAACCGGTGATCACCGCCACCTTCCCGCTAAGGTCGAACAGGTTCATCCCATGCTCCTTCATTGCTCGCGGACGACCCGACATGGCGCCACCCTCGCCCTCGATGGGGGAGGGCAGGGTGGGGGTGAGGTTCGAGACCCGCCTTGCCTTATGTCGAACATCACCCCTCCCCAACCCCTCCCCATCGAGGGGAGCGGCGTACAGAGGAGGCTCGTCTCCGCGTCTTCATTCATTCGAACACCACCACCGACCGTGCCGCTTCCCCGGTCCGCAACGTATCGATCGCGTCATTGATCTCGGGCAGCCCGATCCGCTCCGCCACCAGGCTGTCGAGGTCGAGCCGTCCCGCCAGGTAGAAATCCACCAGCCGCGGGATGTCGAGCGGGAAGCGGTTCGAGCCCATCAGGCAGCCCTGCAATCTCTTCTCCGCCAGCAGGTCCATCGCCCCCATCGAGAGGCGCTCCGTCAGCGGCATCATGCCGACGATGGTGGCGGTGCCGCCGCGACGGAGCAGGGAAATGGCGAGCTCGCCCGCCGAGATCCGTCCCACCGCCTCGATCGCATGGTGGACGCCGCCCTTGGTCAGCTCGACGATCTTCTCCCTGAGCCCGTCCTCGTCGGGCGCGAAGGAGGCGGTGGCGCCGACCGTCTCCGCCAGCGCGCGCTTGGCCGGCACCGGGTCGATGGCGACGATATGGCGCGCCCCGGCGATCCGCGCCGCGTTGACCGCGGCAAGGCCGATGCCGCCGCAGCCGATCACCGCCACGTCCTCGCCGGCGCGGACCTGCGCCGTGTTGAGCACCGAGCCGGCGCCGGTGACCACGGCGCAGCCCATCAAGGCGGCGCGGTCGAACGGCATGTCGCGATCGATCGCCACCGCGCCATTCTCATGGACGAGCAGGGTCTCGGCATAACCGCCGACGTTGAGCAATTGGTGGACCGCCTGGTCCCCCAGCGACAGCCGCGGCGCGTCGCCCTTCTTCCGCCTGGTCGAGGCGTCGACGCAGAGCGACAGCCGGCCGGTGACGCAATATTCGCAGCGCCCGCAAAAGGCGGAGAAGCAGGTGACGACATGGTCGCCGGGCTTCAGCGCGGTCACGTCCTCGCCGACCGCCTCGACCACGCCGGCCGCCTCATGGCCCGGAACGAGAGGCAGCGGCGCCGGATAGGCGCCGTCGATGAAGTGGAGGTCGGAATGGCATGCCCCGCAGGCCATGGTCCGGATCAGCACCTCGCGTGCACGCGGCTTGGCCACGGCGATATCCTCGATCGTCAGCGCCGTTTTCGGCGCGTGGAGAATCGCGGCTTTCATAGGCTGTCGTCGCCCCAGCGAAGGCTGGGGCCCCAGCGGGTGAAGAGCGCCGGCGCCTTTTTCGCTCTGGGATCCCAGCCTTCGCTGGAATGACGATCAAGTGGACGCATGCTTGGCGAACTCGAGGCGGGCGATGGCGCGGTTATGGACTTCGTCGGGGCCGTCGGCGAGGCGGAGGGTGCGGATGCCGGCCCAGCTCTTCGCCAGCTCGAAATCCTGGCTGACGCCGGCGCCGCCATGCGCCTGCACCGCATCGTCGATGATGCGCAAGGCCATGTTCGGCGCGAACACCTTGATCATCGCGATCTCGGCCTGGGCGGCCTTGTTGCCCGCCTTGTCCATCAGATCGGCGGCCTTGAGGCAGAGCAGGCGCGACATGTCGATGTCGATCCGCGCCTGCGCCACCCGCTGCTCCCAGATACTATGCTCCATCAGCCTTTTGCCGAAGGCGATGCGCGACTGGAGGCGCTTCACCATCGCCTTCAGCGCCTCCTCGGCGGCGCCGATCGTGCGCATGCAATGGTGGATCCGGCCCGGCCCCAGCCGTCCCTGCGCGATCTCGAAGCCGCGGCCCTCGCCGAGCAGGATGCTCGCGGCGGGAATGCGCACGTCCTCGAGGAGGATCTCCATATGGCCGTGCGGTGCGTCGTCATAGCCGTAGACGGTGAGCGCCCGCTCGACCGTCACGCCGGGCGCGTCGAGCGGCATCAGCACCATCGACTGCTGGCGGTGCTTGTCGGCGGAGGGATCGGTCTTGCCCATCACGATCGCCACCTTGCAGCGCGGATCGCCGGCGCCCGACGACCACCATTTGCGGCCGTTCAGCACATAATCCTCGCCGTCGCGGCGGATCTCGCACTGGATGTTGGTCGCATCCGAGGAGGCGACCGCCGGCTCGGTCATCAGGAAGGCGGAGCGGATCTCGCCGTTCATCAGCGGCCGCAGCCATTGTTCCTTCTGCTCGCGCGTGCCGTAGCGGTGGAGCACCTCCATATTGCCGGTATCGGGCGCGGAGCAGTTGAACACTTCCGGCGCCCAGGCGACCCGGCCCATCTCCTCGGCGCAGAGCGCATATTCGAGGTTGGTGAGCTGGGTCCCCTCGAACTCGAAGCTCTCGTCGACATGGACGAGGGCCTGGCCCGGCGGCATGAACAAATTCCACAGCCCCGCCGCTCTCGCCTCCGGCTTCAGCTCCTCGATCACGGCGATCGGCTGCCATCGGTCGCCTTGCTCCAGCTGCGCCTTATAGTCCTTGGAGCGCGGGCGAATCCGAGTCTCGACGAAGTCGCGCACCCGGTCGCGGTAAAAAGCCTGCCGTTCCGTAAGGTCAAAATCCATGCGGTCGGTCCTAAGTCATTGCTGCACTGTCATCGCTGCCAGAATCTGCATTGTCGCGCCAGTGAGACACTTGCGATGCGGCGATTCGCGTCGCCTCGTGTATAAGGCGAGGCAATGGAGACGCGCGATTGCATCATTTTGGTGCACGGCACCTGGGGCCAAGAATCCAACTGGACCAAAGCAGGTTCACCGCTGTTCAGAACACTCGACAGGATGCCGGGTGCGAGCCATGAAATAAGACATTTCGAGTGGTCAGGCCGGAACTGCCATGCGGCGCGCCGACGCGCGGCAAGCGACCTCGCGAGATCGTTACGAAGCGAGGATATGGACGAATTTCGGCATATCCATCTGCTCGGGCACAGTCATGGCGGCAATGTCGCTCTAGCCGCCGCATCGCTCGCTCCACGCCGGGTCAGTAGCGTAATCACATTGGCAACACCTTTTATCACCGCGACACCGCGGGACGCTCCGCTGACGCAGGATGTCCTGAGATTCCTACTCGCCCCGCTGGCCTATTTCGTGACAATCCCGATGGTATGGGTGGCCTTGAATCTCTTTTTTCGAGCCGACTTCCCAGCCGCATTGATTGGGGTGGCGGTGAATCTCCTTTTTTGGATCGCCTTGATCATGCCATGGTGGATAGCTGAGTGGTTCGCTCGACCTTTTTCGGTGCGGATCAACCGCAAATGGGCCGCCAACGCGTGGTGCCGCTACCGGAAGTTTGCCACGGCGGCTTGTCCCATGCTCTGCGTTTTCGACGAAGCCGACGAAGCGAGGCGGGCAATCAAATTCTCGCTGATGATCTCTTCCCGAGCTCAGGTGATGGCATGGAGAACTTTTGTAGTTTGCTGCGTCTTCCAGACGCTGGCAATAGCAATCGGCCTGATCGGGTGGCTTTGGTACCCTCGTTTGATCGACTGGCAAGTGACGCAGGATTCGTTTTGGTTTCTGCCAGTGCTCATAATCACCATTGGTTTTTGGGCGGCCGCAATCGCCTCCGTGGCAGTAATGGCGGCAAGCGGCACTATTTCGCCTTCACTTAGCGCCTTCAGCCTTGGTTGGAGAACCGCGATGGACGTGCTGTTTGTCCAGCTGCGCATCGACAACACGCCTGCCGCGGGAAGAATTCATATTTGTCGCCTAGATAGACGCGGCGGAAGCGGGCTCACGCGCTTGCGACATAGCCTAATTTGTCAGGACCGTCATACCCTCACCACGATCGCCTTTTGGGTTTCGGCTTGGGCACGCGGGGACGAGAATTTGAGAGGGTATGTCCCGGAGCGCAGTTAGGCGTCGGTGGGCCGTCGGAACGCCGGCTTCGCGGGGCAGGTTGCCTGCAAGCTCGACCGACCCTCACCGCCGCCGGCTCTCACCGGTCACCCTCGGCGATATATGATTTGTAGTCGGCGTGCCGCGGCCTGACCCAAGTCTCGACGAAGTCGCGCACCCGGTCGCGGTAAAAAGCCTGCCGTTCCGTAAGGTCAAAATCCATGCCTCGGCTTTCCTCTCTGCGGCTTCCCATTCTCGCTGCCAGAAACGGGGGTTTCGCGCCAGTGGCGGGAGGGATTGCCCGGGGTCGGAGCCGCGCCTAGCCTCGCCCCCGTGTCAGCCCGCCAGCCCGATCACCCCGTCGACGCGCTCTTCCTCGAACGCTGGTCGCCCCGGGCGTTTGACGGCTCCGAAATGCCGGAAAAGGACCTCCACACCATCTTCGAGGCGGCGCGCTGGGCGCCCTCCGCCTTCAACTCGCAGCCTTGGCGCTTCCTCTACGCGAAACGGGACGACGCCGATTGGGAGCGCTTCCTGTCGCTGCTCATCCCATGGAACCGGAGCTGGGCGCATAGCGCGTCGGTGCTGATCTACATCCTCTCCGACACGAGGCCGATCGTCGACAAGGCGGGGCAGCCTCAGGGCTCGCACAGCCACAGCTTCGACGCCG
Source organism: Sphingomonadales bacterium (assembly GCA_034668705.1). Taxonomy (GTDB): domain Bacteria; phylum Pseudomonadota; class Alphaproteobacteria; order Sphingomonadales; family Sphingomonadaceae; genus Allosphingosinicella. The sequence goes on along the minus strand of JAXDOV010000220.1, from coordinate 74,277 downwards.
GCGCCGCCTGGGCGTGCCTGGCGCTGCAGGCGACAAGGATGGGCTATCATGCCCACGGCATGTCGGGCGTCGCGTTCGACCGCGCACGGGCCGAGCTCCGGGTGCCCGAGCGCTTCCGCATCGAGGCTGCGGCGGTGATCGGCCATATCGGCGATCCGGCGATCCTCGACGAGAGGATGCGCGCCCGCGAGGCGCCGAGCGATCGACGGCCGGTGTCCGACTTCGCGTTTCGCGGCGATTTCCCCGCCTGACGGTGGAGCCCGAACCTCGTGCCGCCTGGCGGCATCGACCGTTGTTGTTGTTCGCGCAGAGACGCAGAGACGCAGAGAAGACCAGAAACATTGCGGCTTCGCCGCTGGGGCGCCCGAACCACAGGCCCCTCTGCGTCTCTGCGTCTCTGCGCGAACCAAATACGGCCTTCATGGCCGACACCGCTGCCGACGACCTATTCGCGTCATTCTCGGCCCTCTCCTGTAAGCGGGAGAAGCGGGCATGGGCTTGTGCGGCGGCTTCATTCCGGCCAAGTTTGCCGCCGAAAGGGGGCGTTCATGACGGTCGAGGCGGGTGTCGGACGGGATCTCGCCGGCAAGCGTACCGTCACCCTGCCGGCGCGGCCGGAGCCGATCCGGGTCGTCGTCGACGAGACCGCGGTGATCGTCATCGACATGCAGAATGCCTATGCCTCGCCCGGCGGCTATCTCGACCTCGCCGGCTTCGACATCGGCGGCGCGAAACGGGTGATCGAGCAATCCGCCAAGGTGCTCGAGGTCGCGCGCGCCGCGGGCATGCCGATCGTCTATTTCCAGAACGGCTGGGACAAGGATTATGTCGAGGCCGGCGGCCCCGGCTCGCCCAACTGGCACAAGTCCAATGCGCTGAAGACGATGCGCGCCCGGCCGGAGCTGCAGGGCAAATTGCTCGCCCGCGGCGGCTGGGATTATGAGCTGGTCGAGGGCCTTGCGCCGCAGCCCGGCGACATCCGCCTCCACAAGCCGCGCTATTCCGGCTTTTTCAACTCGCAGCTCGACAGCCTGCTTCGCGCCCGCGGCATCCGCAACCTCGTCTTCCTCGGAATCGCCACCAACGTCTGCGTCGAATCGACCCTGCGCGACGGCTTCTTCCTCGAATATTTCGGCATCATGCTGGAGGACGCGACCCACCAGGCCGGCCCCGAATTCCTCCAGCAGGCGACCGTCTACAATGTCGAGACCTTCTTCGGCTGGGTCTCGACCGTCGCCGATTTCTGCGGCGCGTTCGGGCAGATCGCGGAATGACCGGGGCTCGCCGTCATTGCGAGAAGCGCAGCGACGCGGCAATCTACCCGTCTCCACCGCCGCAGCGTCTGGATTGCTTCCCCCGGCATTCGCCGGGGTCGCAATGACGGAAGGAAACAATTGATGCCGTTCGAATCGATCAACCCGCCGCAATTCCCGACCCCGATCGCGCCTTATTCGGCGGGCGCCAAAGCGGGCGACACGGTCTATGTTTCGGGCACGCTGGCGCTGGGGCCCGGCGGGACGGTGCTCCATCCCGGCGACGCGACGGCGCAGACGCGCCATGTGCTGGAGACGATCCGGATCACGCTCGAAGCCGCCGGCGCGACCATGGCGGACGTGGCCTTCAACCACATCTTCCTGACCGACTGGGCCGATTATCCGGCGATGAACGCGGTCTATGCGGATTATTTTCCCGGCGCCAAGCCGGCGCGCTACTGCATCCAATGCGGGCTGGTGAAGCCGGGCCTGCTGGTCGAGATCGCCAGCGTCGCCCATCTCGGCGGCGCCGGTTGATCGCAGGGCTCTATTTCGAAGAGCATGGGCCGGCGGGCGCGCCGCCGCTCATCCTGTCGGCGGGCCTTGGCGGCTCCGGCGCTTATTGGACGCCGAACCTGGCGGCGCTGGCGCGTCGGCACCGGGTGATGCTCTACGACCATCGCGGCACCGGCCGCAGCGACCGCGCGCTGCCCCGCAATCTGACGGTTGAGGATATGGCCGACGACGTGCTGGCGCTGATCGACGGCCTCGGCCTGGGGAGCGTCCATTTCATCGGCCATGCGGCCGGCGCCGCGATCGGGCTGACGCTGGCGCTTCGCGCGCCGGAGCGGCTGGCGAGCCTGGTGGCGGTCAACGGCTGGTCCCGGCTCGACCCGCATTTCGCGCGCTGCTTCGAGGCGCGGCTCACTCTGCTGCGCGACAGCGGACCGCGCGCCTATCTGCGCGCCCAGCCGCTCTTCCTGTTCCCGGCGACCTGGATCTCCGAGCACACGCCCGAGCTCGACCGCGAGTTCGACAATCAGCTCGCCCATTTTCCCGGCGCCGAGACGATCGAGACGCGGATCGCCGCCCTTCAGGCCTTCGATGTCGACGACCGGCTGGACGAGATCGTCACGCCCGTGCTGGCGGTCGCGGCGAAGGACGACATGCTCGTCCCCTGGACCTGCTCGCCCGCTTATGCGGACCGGCTCGCGAACGGCTCGGTGGCGCTGATGGATTGGGGCGGCCATGCCTGCAACCTCACCGATCCCGACCGTTTCGACACCATAGTCAGCGCCTGGCTCGCCGGCGCCACTCTCGAAGGAGCTTCATGATGGAAGTCGGCATCTTCGTCCCGATCGGCAATAACGGCTGGCTGATCTCTGAAAATTCGCCGCAATATATGCCGAGCTTCGATCTCAACAAGGAGATCGCCCAGCGCGCCGAGAGCTACGGCGTCGACTTCCTGCTCTCGATGATCAAGCTCAGGGGCTTTGGCGGCAAGACGGAATTCTGGGAATATAATCTCGAAAGCTTCACCCTGATGGCCGGCCTCGCCGCGGTCACCGAGAAGATCAGGATCTACGCGACCTGCCCGACCCTGGTCATCCCTCCGGCCTTCTGCGCGCGGATGTGCAACACGATCGATTCGATCAGCCACGGCCGCTTCGGCCTCAACCTCATCACCGGCTGGCAGCGGCCCGAATACAGCCAGATGGGGCTGTGGCCAGGCGACGAGCATTTCCGCAACCGCTACCAGATGCTCGGCGAATATGCCCATATCCTGCGCGAATTATGGGCGACCGGAGTCTCCGACTTCAAGGGCGATTATTACCAGATGGAGGATTGCCGCGTCCGGCCGCTGCCGGAGGGCGACATGAAGATCATCTGCGCCGGCAGCTCGGACGAGGGCCTCGCTTTCTCGGCCAAATATGCGGATTACGCCTTTTGCCTCGGCAAGGGGGTCAACACGCCGACCGCCTTCGCCTCCAATAACGACCGGCTGATGGCGGCGACGGCGAAGACCGGCCGCGACGTCCGCATCTACGTCCTCGTCATGGTCATCGCCGACGAGACCGACGAGGCGGCGATGGAGAAGTGGATCTCCTACCGCGAGGGCGTCGACGAGGCGGCGGTCGCCTGGCTCGGCGTGCAGGGCGCCGCCGACAAGACTTCGAGCACCACCAACGTCCGCCAGCTCGCCGACCGCGAGAGCGCGGTCAACCTCAACATGGGCACCCTGGTCGGCTCCTATGAGAGCATCGCCCGGATGCTGGACGAGATGGCGACGGTGCCGAATACCGGCGGCGTCCTCCTCACCTTCGACGATTTCATCGAGGGCACGGAGAAATTCGGCACCCTCATCCAGCCGCTGATGAAGAGCCGGCAGGGGGTGGCGACGGCAGCCTGAGGCTGAATTCCCGCCGAGGCGCGCCGATCTCCCGGTCGGCGGGTCAAGCGCCTTCGCCGAAGCGGTTGGGTTCCCTGGTCCCGGCGCTCACCAGCTGCACGACCAAATAAGCGAGGCTGGCGAGATAGAGAAGATTGTTGAGGAAAAGCAGCGGGAACAGGCGCATAAACAGATGCACGTCCGGCGTCGTCGCGGCGACGCTGTGGAAGAGCTGCGGCATGATCGCGAAGCCGAGGACGATAAAGGGAAGCGGGAGGAGCCCGAGCAGGGCCGATTTTCCGCGGTCGTGCAGCCGCCGCGCGACGGCGCCGGCGAACAGCACGATCGTGAGGGCGGCAATCACGGCCATCCGAACGATGAGGCCGTCCATGTCCGGCATCAGCTCGGGATGATAGCCGTGGATCGTCATGGAATAATGGCCCGGGCCGGATTCCACGGTGGTGAGTTCGGGGTGCTCGGCCGCGAAACGCTGCATGCGGGCGATGCTGTCGAAGACCGGAGGCATCATCATGCCGATCATCGCGATGAAGGAGAGGAGGATGACCATGCCGGCATAGGGCCAGAACTGCCCGGGCCTGTCCCTGCCGCCGAACCGGAACAGCATCCGGAAACCGCGCCCGATCGATCCCAGGAAGCTTCCCATCCGTTTTCTCCCCATTTCGAGAAGCATTTCGGCGGTCCGGGACGAGCGTTTGCATCATCCGCCCCGGCGCGACTCTCCCAATCGGTTGCGCTTCCGTCGTCCTGTTCCGCTTCTCCACCGGCAAGGTTAGCGGCTTCGGGTGGGGAGTAAAGGGCGCGAGGCCGCCCTTCCGTTGCCGCGCCGGCAATGCCATGAAGCGGGCGGAGCAGGGGGCGGAATGAGCGACGAGGACAGCCGGCATTTCGACATGCTGATCGTCGGCGCGGGCCTCTCCGGCATCGACGCCGCTTACCGGCTGCAGACGAAATGCCCGGACAAGAGCTATTGCATCCTCGAAGCGCGGGACGCGATCGGCGGCACCTGGGACCTGTTCCGCTATCCCGGCATCCGGTCGGATTCCGACATGTACACATTGGGCTTCCCCTTCCGCCCCTGGCGGGGCGACCGGTCGATCGTCGAGGGGCCGGCGATCCGCGACTATATCGAGGACACGGCGCGCGAATTCGGCATCGACCGCCGCATCCGCTTCGGCCATCGCGTCGTCCATGCCGCCTGGTCCTCGGCCGAAGCGCTCTGGACGGTCGAGGTGGAGGCGGCGGGGCGGAGCAGCCACTTCACCTGCCGCTTCCTGTTCCTGTGCAGCGGCTATTATCGTTACGAGCAGGGCTACCGGCCGGAATGGCCGGGCGAGGGCGATTTTCGCGGGGCGATCGTCCATCCCCAGCACTGGCCGGAGGATCTCGATTTCGCGGGCAAGCGCGTCGTGGTGATCGGCAGCGGCGCGACGGCGGTGACCCTCGTCCCGGCGATGGCGGAGCAGGCGGCGCATGTGACGATGCTCCAGCGCTCGCCTACCTACATCGTCTCGCGGCCGTCGCGCGACCCGCTGGCGCGGCGGCTCGGCGCCCGCCTCGCCCGGCTCAAGAACGTCTTCCTCGGCCTCTTCTTCTTCAACCTGGCCCGCCGCCGGCCGGCGCGGATCCGCGCCAAGCTTCTCGACCTGGTGCGCCGGAGCCTGCCGGAGGGCTTCGAGGTCGAACGGCATTTCGCCCCGTCCTACGATCCTTGGGACCAGAGGCTGTGCCTGGTGCCGGACGGCGACCTGTTCACGGCGATCGGGAGCGGCAAGGTGTCGGTCGTCACCGACGAGATCGAGCGCTTCACGCAAAGCGGCATTCGGCTCAAGTCCGGCGAGACCCTGCCGGCGGAAATGATCGTCACCGCCACCGGCCTGGTGATGAAGCTGTTCGGCGGCATCGCGCTCAGCGTCGACGGCGAGACGGTCGAGGCCGCCGACCGCTTCGTCTACAAGGGGATGATGCTGAGCGGCGTCCCCAATCTCGCTCTGTCCTTCGGCTATACCAACGCCTCCTGGACGCTGAAATGCGACCTCACCGCGCTCTACGTCTGCCGGCTCCTGAAATTCATGGACAGGCGCGGTTATGCCGCTTGCATGCCGCGCCTGCCCGATCCGCCGCCCGAGCGGCAGCCGATGCTCGACTTCACCTCCGGCTATGTCCGCCGCGCCGTCGGCCTGCTGCCGGCGCAGGGGAATAAGGTGCCGTGGCGGCTCCACCAGAATTACTTCCGGGACCTGATCGCGCTGCGCTTCCATGCGCTGACCGACGAGGCGATGGAGTTCCGGAAGACCGGTTGACTCCTTTCCCTGTCGGAGGCAGTTGACGTTTACGTAAAGGAGAGGGCCGATGGCCGAGGCAGCGAAGCTGGGCGCATTTCGGGAGGAAACCCGTCTCTGGCTCGCGGCCAATTGCCCGCCGGAGATGCGCGAGCCGATGCGCGACGAGAGCGACGCCTGCTGGGGCGGGCGCGACGCCGTCTTCAAGAACGACGCGCAGAGACGCTGGATGGAGGTGATGGCCGGGCGCGGCTGGACCGTGCCCGACTGGCCGAAGGATTATGGCGGCGGCGGCCTCTCGCCCGCCGAGACCAAGATCCTGAGGCAGGAAATGGCAGCGATCGGCGCCCGCAATCCGCTGATGAGCTTCGGCATCTCGATGCTCGGCCCCGCTCTGCTCAAATATGGCAATGAGGAGCAGAAGAAGCGCTTCCTCACCGAGATCGCCCGGGGCGAGATCCGCTGGTGCCAGGGCTATTCGGAGCCCAATGCCGGCTCCGACCTCGCCTCGCTGCAGACCAGATGCGAGGATAGGGGCGACCATTGGCTGGTCAACGGCCAGAAGGTCTGGACCTCCTATGCCGACAAGGCGGACTGGATCTTCTGCCTGGTGCGCACCGATTTCCAGGCGCCCAAGCATAAGGGGATCAGCTTCCTCCTGTTCGACATGAAGACGCCCGGGGTCTCGACCAGGCCGATCCTGCTCATCTCCGGCAATTCGCCCTTCTGCGAGACCTTCTTCGACGATGTGAGGGTGCCGAAGGACCAGCTGGTCGGCGAGGTCAACAAGGGCTGGGACGTCGCCAAATACCTGCTCGGCCACGAGCGCGAGATGATCAGCGGCATGGGACTCGGCGGCCAGACCGGCAGCCTCGGCGAGGCGCTGGTCGAGACGGTCGGCCGCGACGACAGCGGCCGGCTCGCCGATCCCCTGCTGCGCGCCGACCTTGCCCGCTTCGACGTCGACGCCCTGGCCTTTCGGGCGATGTCGGAGCGGTTCATCGACGAGTTGAAGGCGGGGATGGCGCATCCCGCTTTACCGTCCATGATGAAATATGCCGGCACCGAGCTCAACAAGGCCCGGCACGAACTGGTCATGGCGGCCGGCGGCTCCAACGCGCTGGAATGGGAGAGCGAGAGGTCGAAGCAAGGCAAGGCGGCGCGTGAATGGCTGCGCACCAAAGCCAATTCGATCGAGGGCGGCACCAGCGAGGTCCAGCTCGGCATCGTCGCCAAGCGGATTTTGGATCTGCCGGGAGCTTAGGAATCTCCCTCTCCATCTGAGGGGAGAGGGTTGCGCAGCCTTAGCGAGCTTCTTGGTGAGCTTAGGCGAAGCCGGGTGAGGGTGGCAGCATCAGAGGATAATCTCCAACGCTGTCACCCTCACCAACTGCGCCTAGGCGGCAAAGCCGCCAAGGCTTCATATCCTCTCCCCTCCAAGGGAGAGGGAGTTTTTTGAGAGGATCGCACGTTGCCCCTGTACCTCAACGAAGACCAGGCGATGCTGCGCGATACGGCGCGGGACTTCATGGCCGCCGAGGGCGCGATCGGGACCCAGCTCCGCCACTGGCGCGACATCGGCTGCAAGGACGGCTTCGGCCATGCGCTCTGGAAGCAATTCGCGGAGCTGGGCTTTACCGGCATCCTGATCGACGAAGCCGATGGCGGCCTCGGCCTCGGCCATGTCGAAGCGGGGATCGTGCTCGAGGAGATCGGCCGCAACCTCACCCCGTCGCCCTTCCTGATCAGCGCGGTGGTTTTGGTCGAGGCGCTGAAGGGGACCAAGCATCGCGAGCGCTGGTTCCCGGGCATCCTCGCCGGCGACATCGTCGCGGCCCTGGCCGTGGACGAGGGACCGAAGCACCGGCCCGAGGCGATCGCGATGAAGGCGGAGCGCGCCGGCAACGGCTTTCGTCTCTCCGGCCGCAAGCAGTTCGTCGTCCAGGGCGCTTCGGCGGATGTGATTGTCGTCGCGGCGCAGGCGGCGGAGGGCCTGACCCTGTTCGCCGTCGAGAAGGATGCGAAGGGGCTCGAAACCGAAGGCGTGCGGCTGGCCGACAGCAGCATCGGCGCGCGGATGGATTTTCGCGACGTCGAGGTCGACGCCGATGCGGTGGTCGGCGAAGTGGGGCAGGGGCAGGCGATCCTGGGTCGGATGCTCAACGCCGGCCGCGCCGGCGCGGCGTCGGAGCTGGTCGGAATCGGCTCCGCGTCGATGGCGATGACCGTCGACTATCTGAAGCAGCGCAAGCAGTTCGGCCGGCTGATCGGCGAGTTCCAGGCGCTCCAGCACCGCGCCGCGCATCTTTATTCGGAACTCGAGATCGCCCGCGCCGCCGCCTTGAAGGCGCAGCAATTGCTCGACGAGGGGAGTGCGGAGGCGGAAGCGATGGTCTCGGTCGCCAAGGCGAAGGCGGGCCGCGCGTCGCAGCTGGCGGTGCAGGAGGGCGTCCAGATGCACGGCGGCATCGGCATGACCGACGAATATGATATCGGCCTCTACATGAAGCGCGACCGCGCGCTGAACGAGCTGTTCGGCGACGCCAATTATCATGCCGACAAGCTGGCGCGCATGAAGGGCTATTGATGGCCCTCGATCCCGAAACCTTCGACGCATTGCTCGACACCGTCCGGCGCTATGTCGCCGAGCGGCTGCGTCCGCTCGAGGCGCAGGTGGCGGAGGAGGATGAGGTGCCCGAGGAAGTCGTGCGCGAGATGCGCGACATGGGCCTGTTCGGCCTCTCTATCCCCGAGGAACATGGCGGCCTCGGCCTCTCGATGGGCGAGGAGGTGAGGGTGGCGCTGGAGCTGGGGCGGACGACGCCCGCCTTCCGCTCCGTCTTCGGCACCAATGTCGGCATCGGCAGCCAGGGCCTCGTCATGGCGGGGAACGACACGCAGAAGGCCGAATGGCTGCCGCGGATCGCCAGCGGCGAGATCGTCACCAGCTTCGCCCTCACCGAACCGGGCGCCGGATCGGACAGCGCCTCGGTCCAGACCAAGGCGGTCCGCGACGGCGACGTCTATCGCCTCTCCGGAACCAAGCGCTTCATCACCAATGCCGACAAGGCGAGCCTGTTCACGGTGATGGCGCGGACGGGCGAGCCCGGCGCCCGCGGCGTTTCCGCCTTCCTCGTCCCCGCCGATCTCCCGGGCGTCGGCATCGGCAAGCCCGAGCAGAAGATGGGCCAGCAGGGCGCCCATGTCTGCGACGTGAATTTCGACGGGACGCCGGTGCCGGCCGCCAACCGTCTCGGCGAGGAAGGCGAGGGGTTCCGGATCGCGATGCGGGTGCTCGATCGCGGCCGCCTCCACATCGCTGCCGTCTGCGTCGGCATCGCCGAGCGGCTGATCGCCGACAGCGTCGCTTATGCGTCGGAGCGCAGGCAATTCGGCAAGCCGATCGCCGACTTCCAGCTGATCCAGGCGATGATCGCCGATGCCAAGACCGAGACCATGGCGGCGCGGGCGCTGGTGCTCGAAGCCGCGGCGCTGAAGGACAAAGGCGCGCCGATCACCCTCGAAGCCGCCGCCGCCAAATATTTCGCCAGCGAGACGGTCGGCCGCGTCGCCGACCGCGCCGTCCAGATTTTCGGCGGCGCCGGCTACATCGCCGATTACGGCATCGAGCGGCTCTATCGCGACGTGCGGCTGTTCCGCATCTACGAAGGCACCAGCCAGATCCAGCAGCTCGTCATCGCGCGGGAGACGCTCAAGCGCGGCGGATAGAGGGTTCGCGCAGAGACGCAGAGGGGCCGAGCGCAGCTCCATCTTTCCGTCCATTCGAATGCGCGCATGGCCGTCATTGCCACGGCGTCTCTGCGCCTCTGCGTCTCTGCGCGAAAAGGAATTAGGCCCGCCGCAGCAACAGGTTCATCCGCGCCGCGGCGATCGGTTTGGCGCGGTCCTGCTGCCAGGCATGGGCTTCGACATTGGCGACCCGGTTGCCGAGCCGGGTGACGATGGCGGCGGCATAGGTTTCATGCTCGACGCCGCCGCGCATGAAATCGACGCTGACGTTGATCGGGCTCGCGCTCACCCCGGCATCCTCGCCCAGCCGGTCGTAGAGCGTGCCGAGCGCCGCGAATTCGAGCAGGCCGGCGATCGCGCCGCCGTGGAGGAAGCCGGGGCGGCCGACCACCTCCTGGCGGAACGGCATCACCCACAGCAGTTCGCCATCCTCGCCCCGGCGCGTGCTGAGGCCGAGCAGCTCGGCATAAGGCGGCAGGGCGCGCGACACCGGCCTAGGCCTTCAGCACCCGCCGGCAGACGGCGTCGAGCTTCATCAGCATCGCCGGATCGCGCGCGGCGGGGGCGGTGATCAAGGCGGAGTCGAGGTTGGTGTCGATCGGCGAGGGGACGCGCTCCGCCGGCAGCGCCAGCGCCAGCGCCTCGACCAGCCGCCGCGCCGTGCCGGCATTGGCCTGGAGCTGGGTCAGCACCTCGGCCACGTCCACCGCCTCGCCAGGCCGCCAGCAATCGTAATCGGTCACCATCCCGACCAGGGCATAAGGCAGCTCCGCCTCGCGGGCGAGCTTCGCCTCCGGCATGGCGGTCATGCCGATCACGTCGCAGCCCCATTGCCGGTAGAGCTCGCTCTCGGCCCGGGAGGAGAATTGCGGCCCCTCCATGGCGAGATAGGAGCCGCCGCGGGTCACCTCGGCGCCCGCCGTCTCGGCGGCGTCCGCGGCCAGGCGCGACAGGCGCGGGCAGACCGGATCGGCCATCGAGACATGGGCGACGAGGCCGGTGCCGAAGAAGCTCGCCGCGCGCGCGACGGTGCGGTCGACGAACTGGTCGATGAGGACGAACCGCCCCGGCGGCAGCTCTTCGCGCAACGAGCCGATGGCGGAGATGGCGACCAGGTCGGTGCAGCCGGCCCGCTTCAGCGCGTCGATATTGGCGCGGTAATTGACGTCGCCGGGCGCGATGCGGTGGCCGCGCCCGTGGCGGGGAAGGAAGACGAAGCGGATGCCGTGGAGCCGGCCGAGCGTCAACTCCTCCGACGGCGCACCCCAGGGCGTGTCGACGGCGATGCGCTGCACCTCCTCCAGCGCCTCGATCTCGTAAAGGCCGGAGCCGCCGATAATGCCGATCGTCCACCCGCTCATCGACCCTCCCTGCGGGCGGCGGGGAAGATCCGCAAGTCGTCTTGCCGCTTGACCCTTGCGATGCCGCCCCTAGGCCTTAGCCTGCGCCGCGGTGAAACGGGCGCTGCGCATTTTTCTCTATGTCTTCGGAGGCCTCGTCGCCGTGCCTCTCTTCTATCTGCTCGCGGCACTCGTCTTCGGCGCGATTCCCGCCAATCCCGGCTGGCACGAAGCGAAGCAGGGCGTGCGCATCTTCGTCCGCACCAATGGCGTCCACACCTGGATCATGGTGCCGAAAGTGGCGGCCGAGATGGACTGGCGGCCGCTCCTTCCCGGCCGGGATTTGAAGGACCCGCGCTGGGGCAATGGCAATTATGTCGCGATCGGCTACGGCAACCGGCAATTCTATCTGAACACGCCGACCTGGGCGGACCTGACCATCCGCAACGCCTTCTGGGCCATGGTCGGAAGCGGCGACAGCCTCGTCCACGCCGATCACGACAACGACCCGCAGCCGAGCGACGTCCAGCGGCCGATCATGCTCAGCCATGACGAATATGGCCGGCTGGTCCGCTTCATGCGCGGCAGCTTCCGCACCGACGCGCAGGGTCGGGCCATTCCCCTGCTCGGCCGCGGCTACGGCAATTCCGACATCTTCTACGAGGCGGTCGGCCCCTATAACGCGGTCTATACCTGCAACAGCTGGACCGGCCAGGCGCTGCGCCGGGCGGGCGTGCGGACGGGTCTCTGGACGCCGCTTTCCCAAAGCATCATGTGGCGGCTCGACTGAGAGGGGGCGGCTGCGGTAGAGGGGAGGCGACAATCAGAAAGAGGGGGTTACGCAATGGCCAAGATCCTTGGAAATTTCCACATCGCGCTGCTGATCGGAATCGTGCTGCTGGTGGCGGCGATGGTCGGCCTCCACGGCTCCCTGATCGGCTCGGGATCCGCCTACTGGGTGGGCTGGGTCCGCTTCCTCCACATCTTCGCCGGCATCCTCTGGATCGGCCTCCTCTATTATTTCAACTTCGTCCAGATCCCGACCATGCCGAAGGTGCCGGCTGAGCTGAAGCCGGCGGTTTCCAAATATATCGCGCCGGCGGCCCTGTTCTGGTTCCGCTGGGCGGCGGTCGCCACCGTGCTGATCGGCCTGATCCTCGCCGAGATGAGCCAGCCCGGCTATATCGGCAACGCGCTGATGCTGAAGCCGGGCTTCAAGACGATCGGCATCGGCATGTGGCTCGGCCTGATCATGGCCGCCAACGTCTGGTTCGTCATCTGGCCGAACCAGAAGCGCGCGCTCGGCATCGTTCCGTCCGACGATGTGAAGAAGGCGGCCTCGGCCAGCCTCGCGATGATGGCGTCGCGCACCAATTTGATCCTGTCGATCCCGATGCTCTATTGCATGGTCGGCCAGGCGCATATTGGCTGATCCGTCCGGCGTCCGGCTCGTATCATGACGACCGGGCGCTGGTCCTTTTCGATCGATCGCGGCGGCACCTTCACCGACGTCGTCGCGCACGCGCCGGACGGGCGGCTGCTCACCGCCAAATTGCTGTCCGACAATCCCGAACATTATGACGACGCCGCCGTCGAGGGCATCAGGCGGCTGCAGGCGGCGCATGGCGAGGCCTGTCCTGAGCAGGGTCGAAGGGCGCCGCTCGAGGCGGTGAAGATGGGCACCACCGTCGCCACCAACGCCCTGCTCGAGCGCAAGGGCGAGCCGCTGATCCTCGCCATCACCAGCGGCTTCGGCGACGCCCTGCGGATCGGCTACCAGGCCCGGCCCGACATCTTCGCGCGCAACATCGTCCTGCCCGAGGCGCTTTACGAGCGAACGCTTGAGATCGACGAGCGGGTGACCGCCGAGGGCGAGGTGCTGCGGCCGCTCGATCCGGCGGCGGCGCGACGCGCGCTGCAGGCGGCCTTTGACGAGGGCTATCGCGCCCTCGCCATCGTGCTGATGCACGGCTGGCGCTGGACCACCCATGAGGCGGCGCTGGAGGCGCTGGCGCGCGAGATCGGCTTCACCCAGGTCTCGGCCAGCCACAAGGTGGGGCCCCTGATCAAGCTGGTCGGCCGCGGCGACACCACCGTGGTCGACGCCTATCTGTCGCCGGTGCTGCGCCGCTATGTCGATAAGGTGGTGGGGGCCTTGGGCGAGGAGACGCGCCTCTTCTTCATGCAGTCGAGCGGCGGGTTGACCGACGCATCCGCCTTCCAGGGCAAGGATGCGATCCTCTCCGGTCCCGCCGGCGGCATTGTCGGCATGGTCAAGACCGCGGCCGCGGCCGGCTTCGACCGGGTGATCGGCTTCGACATGGGCGGCACCTCGACCGACGTCTCTCATTATGCAGGCGCCTATGAGCGGACCAGCGAGACCATGGTCGCCGGCGTGCGGGTGCGGGCGCCGATGCTCGAGATCCACACCGTCGCCGCCGGCGGCGGCTCCATCTGCCATTATGACGGCAGCCGCTTCCGCGTCGGCCCCGACAGCGCCGGCGCCCTTCCCGGCCCCGCCTGCTACCGGCGCGGCGGCCCGCTCACCGTCACCGATTGCAACGTCGTGCTCGGCAGGATCCGGCCGGAGCATTTCCCGGCCGTGTTCGGTCCGGGCGGCGACGAGCCGATCGACGCCGAGGCTTCGCGCGCGCTCTGTGCCGCGATCGCAGCCGAGGCGGGGATGACGGAGCGGGAGGCGGCGGAAGGCTTCGTCCGCATCGCCGTCGACGCCATGGCGAGCGCGATCAAGAAGATCTCGATCGCCCGCGGCCATGACGTGACGCGCTACACGCTCCAGTGTTTCGGCGGCGCCGGCGGCCAGCATGCCTGCCTGGTCGCCGACGCGCTGGGGATGGAGCGGGTGATGATCCACCCGCTGGCGGGCGTGCTCAGCGCCTATGGCATGGGCCTCGCCGACATGGTCGAGCTCAGGCAGCGCAGCCTCGCCGGCGAGGCGCTGGAGCCGGTGCTGGCCGAGCTCGCCAAGGAGGCCAAGGCCGGGTTGCGGGCGCAGGGGGTGGAGGAGATCGAGCTCCGCCGCCGGGCGGCGCTCCGCTACGAGGGCAGCGATACCAGCCTGGAGGTGGACGCCGCATCACTGGATGAGATGCGCATCGCCTTCGAGGAGGCCCACCGCACCCGCTTCGGCTTCCTCTCGTCCGAGACGCCGGTCGTGGTGGAGACGGCGATCGTCGAGGCGATCGGAAATTCCTCCCCTGGATTTCCAGGGGAGGGGGACCGCCCGAAGGGTGGTGGAGGGGCCATGCCGCCGCGCCAGGCTCCCCCACAGGCTTTCAGCCGGTCCCCATCGGAGCCGCCGGTTCGTCCCCGGGACGAACCTCAGAGCGGCTCCGATCCTGCAAGAGCAGGGGAGGATCCGAACGTCATCGACCGCGCCACCCTTCAGTCCGGCGCCCGCATCGCCGGTCCCGCGCTCATCATCGACCCTTCCGCCACCACAATGGTCGAGCCCGGCTGGCAGGCCGAGGTCGACGCGCTCGGCAACCTCATCCTGACCCGGTCGGCCCCCCGCCAAGCCGCGCGCGCCGCGGGGACCGAGGCCGATCCGGTGACGCTCGAAGTGTTCAACAATCTGTTCATGGCGATCGCCGAGGAGATGGGCGTCGCCCTCCAGAACACGGCGAGCTCGGTCAACATCAAGGAGCGGCTCGATTTCTCCTGCGCCCTGTTCGACGGCGAGGGCGCGCTGATCGCCAATGCGCCGCATATCCCGGTCCATCTCGGCTCGATGGGCGATTCGATCCGCACCATCATCGAGGCGCGTGGCCCGGGCTCTGATGGAAGGCCGCGCGACGGGCGGGGCATGAAGCCGGGCGACGTCTATGTGCTGAACGCCCCCTATCGCGGCGGCACCCATCTCCCCGACGTCACCGTGATCATGCCGGTCTTTCTCGACGGCGCGGAGGCGCCGGCCTGGCCAAATCCTGCATGGTATGTCGCGGCGCGCGGCCATCATGCCGATATCGGCGGTATCGCCCCGGGCTCGATGCCGCCAGACAGCCGGACGATCCTCGAAGAGGGGGTGCTGATCGACAATGTCCTGCTCGTCGACCGGGGCCGCTTCCTCGAAGCGGAGATGCGGGCCCTGCTTGCCTCGGGCGACTGGCCGGCGCGGCGGCCGGACCGCAACATCTCCGATCTGAAGGCGCAGGTCGCCGCCTGCGCGCGCGGCGCCGCCGAGCTGAAGCGCGTCGCCGCCGAATACGGTCGCGAGACGATCGACGCCTATATGGCCCACGTCCAGGCCAATGCCGAGGAGGCGGTGCGGCGGCTGATCGGCCGTCTCGGCGACGGCAGCTTCCGCTACGCGATGGACAATGGCGCGGAGGTCTGCGTCGCCGTCACCGTCGATGCCGAGAGCCGCTCGGCGATCGTCGATTTCACCGGCACCAGCGCGCAGCTGCCCGACAATTTCAACGCGCCCTATTCGATCTGCCGGGCGGCGACGCTCTACGTCTTCCGCACCATGGTCGACGACGCGATCCCGATGAACGACGGCTGCCTGCGGCCGATCGCGCTGAGGGTGCCGGAAGGGTCGATGCTGAACCCCCGCTACCCAGCGGCGGTGGTGGCGGGGAATGTCGAGACCAGCCAGGTCGTCACCGACGCCTTGTTCGCCGCCTGCCGCGCGCTGGCGCCGAGCCAGGGGACGATGAACAATTTCACCTTCGGCAATGCGCGCCATCAATATTATGAGACGATCGCCGGCGGCGCCGGCGCCGGGCCGGATTTCGACGGAGCGAGCGCGGTGCAGACGCACATGACCAACAGCCGCCTCACCGATCCGGAGATCCTCGAGACGCGCTATCCGATCCTGCTCGAGCGCTTCGCCATCCGTCGCCGCTCCGGCGGGGAGGGGCGGCATCGCGGCGGCGACGGCGTCGAGCGGCACCTCCGCTTCCGCGAGGCGATGCATGCCGGCATCCTCTCCAACCGCCGCAAGGTGGCGCCGCGCGGCATCGAAGGCGGCGGCGACGCGGCGCCGGGCGTCAACCGCGTCGTGCGCGCGGACGGCAGCGTCGAGACGCTGAGCGCCACCGCCTCGGCGGAAATGGCGGTGGGCGACGTGTTCGTGATCGAGACTCCGGGGGGAGGGGGTTATGGTCACCCAAGCTCCCCTCCCGGCCTGCCGGGAGAAAAAACGCCGTGAACTATTTCCTTCTCGCCGGCATCGCGATCGTCGTCATCGGCTTCGCGCTGCGGCTCAACCCTTTGCTCGTCGTCACCGGCGCGGCGATCGCGACCGGCCTGATCGCGGGCAAGGGGCTGGTCGAGATCGTCTCTTTGTTCGGCAAGGCGTTCAACGACAACCGCATCATCGCCATCGTCTGGGTCGTGCTGCCCGTGGTCGGCCTGCTCGAGCGCTACGGCCTGCAGCAGCGCGCCGCGGCGGTGATCCGGAGCATCAAGGCGGCGACCGTCGGGCGGCTGCTGATCGTCTATCTTGCCTTCCGGCAGATCACCGCCTCGCTCGGCCTGATCTCGATCGCCGGCCATCCCCAGACCGTCCGCCCCCTGGTCGCGCCGATGGCGCTCGCCGCCGCCGAGAAGCAGCACGGCGCGCTGGACGCGGCGACCGAGGAGAAAGTGAAGAGCTGGTCGGCCGCCACCGACAATGTCGGCGTATTCTTCGGCGAGGACATCTTCATCGCCATCGGCTCGATCGTCCTCATTCAGCAGACCCTCGCCACCTACGGCTACAACCTCGCGCCGCTCGAGCTGGCGGTCTGGTCGATCCCCACCGCTATCCTCGCCTTCCTGATCCATTCCACGCGCCTGCTGCTGCTCGACCGAACGCTCTCGAAACGCGGGAAGCGCGTCTCATGATCACCATCCAGTGGGCCCACAGCTTCGCCGGCTTGATGTTCGCGGCCTTCTCCCTGTTCAGCGCGCTTGACCGCTCGAACCGCAAGCGCTGGGGCAATGCCGGCTTCTGGGGACTGATGGCGGTGAGCCTGCTCGCCGGCGGCCTGCTCGGCGATTTCGGCAACGGCCTGCTGGTACTCGGCCTTGTCGCGCTCGGCGGCTTCGGCCTGGTCGGCCGGAGCGCACCGCCGACGACGGACGAGGCGGAGCGGAGCGGATGGTCGGACCGGCTCGGCAACCGGCTCTTCCTGCCGGCGCTGATCATCCCGGCGACCGCGCTGGTCGGGACGCTCGTCTACAATTACACTCCGCTCGGCCAGCTCGGACTGATCGAAGCCAAGCGCGAAACCTACATCTTCCTTTGCCTGGGCGCCCTCCTCGCCTTGCTCGTCCTGTTTGCCTGGCTGAGGCCGCCCGCGGCTGCGCCGCTGCAGGAGGGAAGGCGGCTGATCGACGCGATCGGCTGGGCGGCGGTGCTGCCGCAGATGCTCGCCGCCCTGGGCGTGGTCTTCGCCGCCGCCGGCGTCGGCACGGTGATCGGCGGCCTCGCCGGCGCGGTGATTCCGGAGGGCAGCATCTTCGTCACGGTGCTGGTCTTCGGGATCGGCATGGCCTTGTTTACAATGATCATGGGCAATGCCTTTGCCGCCTTCCCGGTGATGGCGGCGGCGATTGGCGTGCCGTTGCTGATACACACCTATCACGGCAATCCGGCGGTGATCGGCGCGATCGGCATGCTCGCCGGCTATTGCGGCACGCTGCTGACCCCGATGGCCGCCAACTTCAACCTGGTTCCCGCCGCCTTGCTCGAGCTCAGGGACCAGAACGGCGTGATCAAGGCGCAGGTAGGAACGGCCATACCGCTGCTCGCCTGCAACCTTCTCCTCATGTACTTCCTGGCCTTCCGATGACCCGCGCCCTCACGCCCGAAACCGCCGGCCGCTTCGCCGCCATCGCGCTCGGCCATGTCGCCCGCGAATATCCGCACAAGCTCGACCATGTGTTGGAGGGGCCGGAGGATCTGCTCGGCCCGCGCGCGCTCCACCCGATCTTCTTCGGCAGCTTTGACTGGCACAGCTGCGTCCATGGCTGGTGGCTGATGCTGCGCGTGCGGCGGCTGTTCCCGGACCTGGCCGAGGCGCGGCGGGTCGAGGCGCTGGCCGCCGAGATGCTGACGCCGGCCAAGGTCGCCGGGGAGCTGGCCTATCTCGATCGCGCCTATACCGGCGGCTTCGAGCGGCCTTATGGCTGGGCGTGGCTGCTCGCCCTCCACCTCGAGGCGCAACGGCACGAGGACCGCCCATGGGCGGCCGAGCTGGCGCCGCTCGCCGCCGCCTTCGCCGAACGGTTCGAGTCCTTTCTTCCCAGGCTCACCTATCCGATCCGCACCGGCACCCATTTCAATACCGCCTTCGCCATGATCCTCGCGCTCGACTGGGCCGAGGCGAATGACGCGGCGCTGGCAGCGCTCATCCGGGAACGGGCGGAGGCTTATTATGCCGGCGACCGCAATTGCCCCGCCTGGGAGCCGGGCGGCGACGACTTCCTCTCCTCCGCGCTCACCGAGGCGCTGCTGATGCGCCGCGTCCTCCCCGATGCCCGCTTCCGCGCCTGGTTCGACGCCTTCCTGCCCGACCTCGCCGCCGGCGAGCCGCGCAGCCTCTTCACCCCCGCCTTCGTCTCCGACCGCTCGGACGGCAAGATCGCCCATCTCGACGGCGTCAACCTGAGCCGCGCCTGGTGTTGGCGCGGGCTCGCCGAGGCGCTGGAGCCGGAGCTGGCCGAGCTCGCCCGCCGCACCGCCGTCGAGCATCTCGACGCCAGCCTGCCCCACGTCGCCGGCGACTATATGGGCGAGCATTGGCTCGCCACCTTCGCCCTGCTGGCGCTGGAAGCTGAGACGGCAGCTTTTCCTTAACCAGGGCAGCGTAAACGGGGCCTCATGTTCCCGTTCCGCTACCAGACCATCTTCCGTTCGCGCTGGATGGCGCTGCTCTGGGCGGCGGGGATCTGCTGGATGGCCTATGACTTCGCCGCGCCCGACGGCGACGCCGCCGGCAACAACCAGCAAATGGCCTCCGACATGCCGCTCAACGCCGCCGACGTCGCCGCCATCCAGGCCCAGCTCAACCAGCTCTGACGCCGAGGCGGAGCGGATCGGGCGGCACCTTGCGTTTCCGTCCCGCGCCGGGGCGTTGCAAAAATATGACTTCAGCTATGGCTAACGACTCTCTAACTTCGCCACGATCCGTCGCAATCCGGAAGAGCGAGTGGCACAGAGATCAGGGCAACGACCCCCCGACCCGGATCGAGCGAGTCACGACGAGGAGTCGTCGGCCGGCCGTCCTGCGGGGCCGAGCGCGAAAAGCGGCGCCGCGATGCGGTGGTCGGTGGTGATGCCGGTCTATAACGAGGCGGCGTATCTGCCGCGCGCCCTCGCGTCGCTCGCCGCCCAGACCCGCAAGTTCCGGCTGATCCTCGTCGACAACGGCTCCACCGACGGCAGCGGCGACATCGCCCGGCGCCTCCTCGCGCGCTTCGGCCTGGACGGAATCGTCGTCGCCGAATCGAAGCCGGGTCCGGTGCCCGCGCTCGCCCGCGGCATGCGGGAGGTCCGCAGCGAGTTCGTCGCCACCTGCGACGCCGACACCACCTATCCGCGCCATTATCTCGCCGTGGCGGAGCGGCTCCTGGACGAGAAAGCGGACGCGGCGGTGGCTTCGGCTTATTATCTCGCGCCGGCCGCTTCCTGGCCGCGGCGGATCGCCTCGGCGGTCTATCAGCTGGCCGTCAACATCCTGCTGCCCCGGCAGGCGCATACCGGCGGCGCCGGCCAGTGCTTCCGGGTCGCCGCGCTCGATGCCGCCGGGGGCTATGACGCGAGCGTCTGGCCCTATGTCCTCGCCGATCACGAGATCATCAACCGCGTGTTGCGGCACGGACGGCAGGTTTGGCATCGCACCTTCTGGTGCCTCCCCTCGGACCGCCGCAACGACCTCAACGCCGTTCGCTGGTCGCTGGCCGAGCGACTGCTTTATCATGCGACCCCCTTCGTCCTGCAGGACCGCTATTTCCGCAACTTCCTGTCGAAGCGGCTGGCCAGCCGCGGCCTCGACAGCGCCCGCCTTCGCGAGCGCGACTGGGGAGGGACGGAATGCGACGCCTGATCCTGTGCGCCGACGATTTCGGCGACGGCGAAGCCGCCACCGAAGCGATCCTGGCCCTTGCCGGCAAGCGACGGATCAACGCCGCGACGGTAATGGTCGGCGGCGGCGAAGCGGCGGCGGGCGCGCCGCTTCTGGCGCGGACGGCGGATGTGGCGATCGGGCTTCACCTGACGCTGAGCGGCGGCGGCGATGCGCTCGCCAGATCCGCCCTCGCGCCGGAGGGCCGGCTTCCCCACGTCGATCGGCTGACCGCCGCCGCTTTTGCGGGCCGGCTGCCGCTGGCGGCGATCTCGGCCGAGATCGAGCGCCAATACGACCGGTTCGAGCTGCTCTTCGACCGGGCCCCGGACTTCGTCGATGCGCATCAGCACAGCCATATGCTTCCGGGCATCCGGCGGATCTTCCTCGACACCGCCGCCCGCCGCGCGCCGGACGCCTGGGTCCGGACCTGCGAGGACCGGCTCCAGGCGATCGTCGGGCGCGGCGTCTATCCTTGGCTGGCGGCGCGCTCGTCATTGCTGTCGTCGGGCCTCGCGCGCCAGGCTGCCGCAAAGGGTCTGCAAACCAATACCAGCTTCGCCGGCCTCTATAATTTTCGCCACAAGGCGGATTATCCGGCCATGTTCCGGCGCTGGCTCACCTCATCGGCGTCGCTGCACCTCCTCATCTGCCATCCCGCCGCCGCCCATGCCGCCGGTCCGGTCGCCGCGTCTCGCGCCCGCGAGCTCGATTTTCTTGCCGCGGCGCCGATCGACATGCTGGCTGCGGCCGCCGGCCTCGCCTGGTGGACTCCGCGGGAGGGACGGAGCGAAGAACCGGACGTGCCGGCCGCGGCCGCCTGACCCGGCAATTGTCCTCGCCGGCAGCGACGAATAAGATGGCGCGGCCCTCCAGCAGGACTCGACGAATCCCTCAGTCCCAGTCCCAGAGCAGCGGCCTGACCGCTTCGTTCATGGCGATCCGCGCGGATCTGCTGCGGTTCCTCGCCGCGCGCCGCGTCGCCGCCGAGGAAGCGGAGGACCTGCTGCAGGACATGTTCGTCAAGCTGGCTGCGCGCGCCACCGGCCCGGTCGCCGAGCCGCGGGCCTATCTCTACCGGATGCTCGACAATCTCCTGCTCGACAGCCGGCGGACATCCGCCCGCCGGGTCGCCCGCGAGGGCAAGTGGACGGAGGCGTCGCACGGCGCCGGGGACGGCGCCGACGACAGACCGTCCTCCGAACGCGAGCTGATCGCCCGCGAGCGCCTGCGCCTCGTTTCCGACCGGCTGGCCCATCTGCCGGAGCGGACTCTTCTGGTCTTTCGAAGGTTCCGCATCGACGACCTGCCCCAGCGGGAGATCGCCGGCGAGCTCGGGATCAGCGTCAGCGCGGTGGAGAAGCATCTGCAGCGGGCCTATCGCGTGCTGGTCGACGTCGAAGCCTCGCTTGATGCGGAAACCTCGCCGCCGCGGCGTCTCCCGGAGAGACAGGGTGATGATGCGATCTGAAACAGAGACGATCGGCGAGGCGATCGCATGGCGGATTCGGCTTCGCGACGGCGGCGCCGAGGAGTGGGAGGCGTTCGTCCGCTGGCTGGAGCAGGGCGAGGCGAGATCCGCCGCCTATGACGCCGTCGCGTCGGCGGACGCTCGGTTCGACGCCGCTTCGCTGCCGCCGGTCGCCGCGGCCGCCGCCAACGATCCCGACCCCCTTCCCGATCGGGACGGCCGGACGCGCCGCCGCTGGTTCGCGCCCGTCGGAGCCGTGGCGGCTGCGCTCATCCTCGCCTTCGCCGGCTTGTGGGGGACCGGCGGGACGAGCGCGCGCTATGAAGTGGCGACCGCCGCGGGCGAGCAGAAGAGCGTGAAGCTGCCGGGCGGCGGCTCGGTCGAGCTGAACGGAAGCAGCCGCCTGGTGCTCGATCGCCGCGATGCCCGTTACGCCGAGCTGGCCGCGGGCGAGGCGACCTTCACGATCCGCCACGACCCGGCGCATCCGTTCGAGCTCGTCGCCGGCGGGCATAAACTCCGCGACCTGGGAACCGTCTTCAACGTCGTCAGCGAGGATCGGCGGCTTCGCCTGGAAGTGGGTGAGGGCGCCGTGCTGTTCGATCCGGCGGGCCCGGCGATCCCGCTATCGGCCGGGCAGACGCTGCGGAGCGAAGGCGGCGGCGGGGCCGTGCTCGGCCGCAACGATCCCCGCCATGTCGGCGGATGGCGGAAAGGGCAGCTCAGCTATCAGGGCGCCTCCCTCGCCATGGTGGTGGGCGACCTCGCGCGAACCACCGGCGCCGACATTCGTCTCGACCCGCGCCTGGCAGCCACTTCGTTCACTGGCTCGATTCGGGTAGACAAGGACGATGCGGCAACCCTCAATCGTATGGCCCTGGTGCTCAGCCTCAGCGTTCGCCGCGCCGGCCGCTTCTGGATATTCGAGCCCCCGCCGCGTGCGGGCAGGTAGGGCGCTCGCCGGCGCCTTTACGATCTGTCTTGCCGCGACGCCGGTCGAGGCCGCCGATTCCGTTTCCTTCGACATTCCTGCCGGGCCGCTGACCGCGGCGCTCGTCGCACTGGCCGAACAGGCCCGTCTGACCATCGTCGCCAACGATCCGCGTCTCGCCGGCCGCCGCGTCGGGCCTGTGCGCGGCCGGATGCCGGTGCGCAGGGCGCTCGATCGTCTGCTCGCCGGCAGCGGCTTCCGCTTCGAGTTCGTCGGGCTGGCCGCGGTGCGGATCGAGCCCGCGCCCAGGTCGCCGACCCGGCCGCCGACTGAGGCGCGCCGGG
The DNA here is from genome assembly GCA_034668705.1 of Sphingomonadales bacterium. Lineage (GTDB taxonomy): Bacteria > Pseudomonadota > Alphaproteobacteria > Sphingomonadales > Sphingomonadaceae > Allosphingosinicella. The sequence continues at coordinate 51,425 of JAXDOV010000220.1, read as the reverse complement.
CCCCGCCGGCACCGCCGCAGCAGCTTTCCGCGCCCGCGCCGCAGTCGCCATTGGCGGACATCGTCGTCACCGCGACCAAGCAGGGGATCGCCCTCGACGAGCTCGCCGGCACCGCCCGCCTCGTCGAGCTGACCCCGCAGGAGGCGAGGAGGATGGGCGCGGCGGGAAGCGAGGCGACGCTGGCGCGCCTGCCGATGCTGGCCTCGACCAGCCTCGGGCCGGGCCGCGACAAGCTCTATATCCGCGGCGTCGCCGACAGCAGCTTCAACGGACCGAGCCAGTCGATCGTCGGCCAGTATCTCGGCGACGTGCGCCTCACCTTCAACGCGCCCGATCCCGATTTGCGTCTCTACGACGTGCGGCGGGTGGAGCTGCTCGAAGGCCCCCAGGGGACGCTCTACGGCTCCGGCTCGCTGGGCGGCATCCTTCGTGTCGTTCCCAACCCGCCGGATCCGTCCGCATGGCATGGCGAGATTTCGGCCGGCCTCGCCGCGATGCAGGACGGCGATGTCGGCGAGGATCTGGCGGCGGTCGTCAACGCGCCGCTCCAGCCGGGCCGGCTCACCCTGCGGGCGGTCGGCTACCATGTGCTGCAGCCGGGCTATATCGACGACCTCGGCAGGGGAGCGAAAGACGTCAACCGCACGACCATCGACGGCGGCCGGGCGACCTTGCTCTACACGCCGGGCGACTGGCAGATCGAGCTTGGCGGCGTCGTCCAGTTCATCTCCGGGCAGGACGGCCAATATGCGGAGCGGGGCCTGCCCCCGCTGACCCACAGCACCCATTTTCCGCAGCCCTTCGACAATGATTATCTGCTCGGCGAGTTGACGGTCCGGCGCCGATGGGGGCCGTTGGAGCTGGTCTCGTCGACCGGCCTCGTCAGCCACGCGCTCAACAGCCAGTTCGACGCCACCGGATCGGGCGGAACGCAGCGGCTCAGGCTTTACACCGAAGACGTGCGGATCAGCCTGCTGTCGAACGAGACTCGTCTGTCGCGAATCTCGCGGAACGGCAAGGGCTGGGTGGTCGGCTGGAGCCTCATCCACGACTGGAGCCGGATCGAGCGCAACATCGGCCCGCCGGAGGCGATGGTGCCGATCACCGGCGTGCGGAACGTCGTCAACGAGGCCGCGGTCTATGGCCGGGTCGGCTTCGACCTCGGATCCGGACTCATCGCCAGCATCGGCGGCCGGCTGACCGTATCGCAGAGCATCGGCAACCCGCTCAACTCCCGCAAGCGGGACGGGAGCGAGCATAGCAGGACGGATGGGCGGGCGACGCCGAGCTTCGCGCTCAGCTGGCGGGCCGATCCGGCGCTGCTCGTCTACATGCGCTACGAGGGCGGGTTCCGGGCCGGCGGGCTTGCCATCGCCGCCAGCGGCGTCTCGACCGCCGCCCAGCGGTACAGCTCCGACGAGCTGGACAGCGCGGAACTGGGGTTCCGCGCCGGCCGGGAGGGCGACGCGCTGGCCATGGACCTGGTGCTGTCGGCGACACGGTGGAGCGACATCCAGGCCGATCTGATCGACCGGCGCGGCCTTCCATACACCACCAATATCGGCCGGGGACGGATCTATGGGGCCGAGGCCCGCGCCATGTGGCGTCCGCTGGACTCGCTTCGGATCGAGGCGGCGGCCTTTCTCGCCGACAGCGCGCTCAGCCATCCCGCGCCGGACTTCCTGGCCGCCGACGAGAGAAGCCTGCCCAACATCGCCGAAGCCGGCGCGCGGGCCGCGGCCCGCTACGAGACGCGTATCGGCCGCGGCGCCCGCCTGACGGTGGACGGTTCGCTTCGCTATGTCGGGCGCTCGCAACTCGGCATCGGGCCGCCACTGGACATCCCGCAGGGCAAGTATATGGAGGCGGCCCTGGGGGGGCATCTCGATCTGGGACGCTTCGGCGTCTCGCTCGACATCAGCAATCTGGGCAACGTCGTCGGCAACCGCTTCTCCTACGGCAACCCTTTCACCGTCTTCCAGCGCAGGCAGATCACGCCGGTGACGCCGCGCACCATCAGGATCGCCCTCGATGCAAATTTCTAACCGGTCGCGGCGCCTCCTCGTCTCGATTCACGACGTCTCGCCGGCTTTCGAGGACAGAGTCGACCGGCTCTCAGAGCGCCTGACCGATTTGCTCGGCGGCGCCCGTTTCACCATGCTCGTCGTTCCCGATTTCTGGCGGAAGGCGCCGCTGGCCCGGTCGCCGGGCTTCCAGCGCAAGCTGCGCCGATGGTCGCAGGACGGAGTCGAGATGCTGCTCCACGGCTGGAGCCACCGCGACGAATCGACCGGGCATAAAGGCCTGGCCCGGCTCAAGGCCAATTACATGACCGCGCGCGAGGGCGAGTTCCTGGCCCTGTCGCGCGAGGAGGCGACGCAGCGCCTGCGCGAGGGCCGCGCCGCCCTGGAGGACGCCTTGGGCCGCCCGGTGACCGGCTTCGTGGCGCCGGCCTGGCTCTACGGCGACGGCGCCCGCGAGGCTCTCGCCGACGAGGGGTTCGAGGTGGCGGAAGACCATCTCCGCGTGTGGCGGCCGTCGGACGGACGCATCCTCGCCCGCGGCCCGGTGATCGGCTGGGCGAGCCGCAGCCGCTTTCGCCTGGCCTCCTCGCTCGCCTTCGCCGCTTTGGCCCGCCACGCATTGAAGCGGCTGCCGACCCTCCGCATCGCCCTCCACCCCGGCGACCAGGGGTCGCCGGCTTTGCTCGAGAGCATCGACCGGACCGTGCGGACGTCGCTCGCGGGGAGACGATGCGGCCGGTACGGCGATCTCGCCGCCGCGCTCGACGGGGCGTCGGCCGGCCGATGAACGTCGACGCGCTTCGGGTGGCCCTGTTCAGCGGCAATTACGACTATACGCGGGACGGCGCGGCGCAGTCGCTGCAGCGGCTGGTCGGCTATCTGCTGCGGCAGGGGGCTGCGGTCAGGATCTATTCGCCGACGGTCGAGGAACCCGCCTTTCCGCGCAACGGCGAGGTCGTCCACATTCCCAGCGTGACGGTGCCGGGCCGGTCGGAATATCGGGTCCCGGTGATGCTCCCGGCGCGGGCGCGGCGGGACCTTGGCCGCTTCGCGCCCAACATCATCCACGTCGCCAGCCCGGACATTGTCGGCCACCGGGCGGTCAGCCTGGCCCGGCGGCTCGATCTGCCGGTGGTCGCCTCCGTCCATACCCGTTTCGAAACCTATCCGCGCTATTACGGCCTGGGCTTCCTGGAGCCGCTCGTGGTGGCGGGGTTGCGGCGCTTCTACCGGCGTTGCGACGCGATCTTCGCGCCTTCCGGCTCGATGGCCCGGCTGCTTCGGCAGCAGCGGATGAACCACAATGTCGGGATCTGGACCCGCGGCATCGACGACGAGATCTTCAATCCCGGCCGCCGCGATCTCGCCTGGCGGCGCAGCCTCGGCATCGCCGACGACGAGCCGGTGATCGGCTTCGTCGGCCGGCTGGTCATGGAAAAGGCGCTCGACGTCTTCGCCGACTCGATCAAATGCCTCGCCGCCCGCAACGTCCGGCACCGCGTGCTCGTGGTCGGCGATGGCCCGGCCCGCGCCTGGCTGGAGGCGAAGCTGCCCGACGCGGTCTTCACCGGCTTCCGGCAGGGGCGGGAGCTCGGCCGGGCCGTGGCCTCGCTGGACATGCTGTTCAACCCGTCGGTGACCGAGACGTTCGGCAACGTCACTCTCGAGGCGATGGCGGCGGGCCTGCCGGTGGTGGCGGCGATCGCCACCGGCAGCGAAAGCCTGGTCGCCGACGGGAGGACCGGACGCCTCGTCCCTCCCCAGGCCATCGAGGCCTTCGCCGAAGCGCTCGCCTTCTATTGCGGGGACGAGGCCGCCCGCCGCGAAGCGGGGCGGGCCGGCTGGCAGGCGAGCCGGCGCTACGGCTGGGACGAGGTCAACGCATCCCTGGCCAAAGCCTATGTCAGGACCATCGCCCAGCACGGGGAGGGCGGATCGGCGCATGCGCTTGCGAAAGCGCCGTAGCCGTGGCAAGGGGCCCGCGTCCACGATCCGGGGGGGTCGAGCGTCGGCAGCCATGCAATCTGATGCGGAGATGGTGGGCCGGCGGCGTCCTTTGTGGGAATGCCAATCTGGAAATTAAGCACGCGTGTTTCAGCCCAGCTACGATACCGGCGGAGCCGCCGCTCCCCAGCATCCATTGTCGTCCGTTCCGGATCCCGAGCCGCTCCCCGCGGCCCGCCGGAGCCTGTTGCGCTGGATAGGGCCGGCCTTCACGGCGGCGATGATCGTCGCCGTGCTCGCCAATATCCGGCGGCTTCACCTCGCCGACATCCAGACCATGGTCCCCAGGACCCCCGTCTTCTGGGGGATTTTCATCCTTTGCTATCTCGCTTTGCCGCTCGGCGACTGGCTGATCTATCGGCGCCTGTGGCGGATCCCGGCCGGCGGGCTGCTGCCGCTGCTGCGCAAGATGGTCAGCAACGAGATCCTCTTCGGCTATAGCGGCGAGGTCTATTTCTACGCCTGGTCGCGCCGGAATTCGGCGATGGTCGCGGCGCCGTTCGGCGCGATCAAGGACGTGGCGATCCTCTCCGCCCTCGTCGGCAATATCTTCACGCTTTGCCTCGCCGCCCTCGCTTATCCCTTTGTCGGCCGGCTCGCTCTCGGCGGCTACGGCCACGATCTCTATGCCGGCGCGGCCGTGCTGCTGGTCTGCTCGCTGGCCGTGCTGCCCCTGCAGCGCCGCGTGTTCAGCCTGCCCGTCGCCGACCGCAACTTCATCGCCTTCGTCCATGCCGGCCGCCTGCTCGCGACGACCCTGCTGACCGCTTTGATGTGGCACCTGGTCCTCCCCGGCGTCGGCATGCGCTGGTGGGTGGTCCTCGCGGCCTTGCACCTGCTGGTCGGCCGGCTGCCGCTCGTCACCAACAAGGACCTCGTCTTCGCCGGCATCGCCTTCGTCCTGGTCGGCCGCCAGACCGCCTTGGCGGACCTGCTGGCGATGATGGCCGTGCTCGTGCTGGGCGCGCATCTCGGCGTCGCCCTGCTGCTCGCCGCCGTGCCGGACGGCATCGCCCGGGGAGGGGCACGATGATCCTCGCGCTGCTGGCGGCGGCCGCGCCGTTCATCCCGTCGAGCCCGACCCTCGGCATCGCCGAGGGCCGTTGCCGCCCGGACGAACGCGGACCGGCGATCGTCGTGGAGGTGCTCGGCCTCAAGGACCGGACGGGCCTCTTGAAGCTCGAAGTCTATCCGTCGAACGATGCGGACTTCCTCGCCGACGACAATATCCTGATCATGGCGGGCAAGGCCTTCCGGCGGGTGGAGCAGAGGATCCCGCCGACCGGGCCGGTCAGGCTCTGCATCCGCGTCCCCGCGGCCGGAGCCTATAGCCTGTCGCTGCTGCACGACCGCAACGCCGACCGCCGGTTCAGCCTGTCGAGCGACGGCATCGGCTTCACCGGCAATCCGAAGCTGGGCTGGTCCAAGCCGAAGGCGGCGTCGGCGCGGTTCAATGCCGGGCCCGGCCTGACTCCGACGGGGATCCTGCTCAATTACCGGCGGGGGCCGTTCCGTTTCGCCCCTCTGTCCCAGTGAAGATCGTCGACATCGCCGCTTTCTATGCGCCCGCGGGCGGGGGCGTGCGGACCTATATCGAGCAGAAGCTGCTGCTGGGCCCCGCTCTGGGGCATGAGATCGTCATCGTCGCGCCCGGAGATCGCACCCGCACCGAGCGGCGCGGCGCCGCCGCCCGCATCGAGTGGCTGGCCTCGCCGCAATTGCTGGTCGACCGCCGCTACCGCTATTTCCCCCGCCACCACGCGGTCCACCGCCTGCTCGACCGCGAGCAGCCCGATTTCGTCGAGGCCTCGTCGCCGTTCCGCACCGCCCAGATCGTCCGGGAATGGAAGGGCGCCGCCCCGCGCGCGCTGATCATGCACGCCGATCCGATCGCCGCCTTCGGCTATCGCCTGTTGAGCCCGGTCGCCCGGGTCGAGACGATCGACCGCGGCCTGAATGCCGCCTGGACCTATTTCCGGGAAACCTCCGCCGGCTTCGACGCGGTGGTCAGCGCGAGCGCAAGCCTTTCCCGCCGCCTGTCCGCCCACGGCATGAAGAATGTCGTCACCAATCCGATGGGCATCGAAGACTCGGTCTTTACCCCCGGGCTGCGCGACGAGGGCCTGCGCAGGCGGCTGCTCGCGCGGTGCGGATTGCCCGGCAACGCCACCTTGCTGCTCGGCGTCGGCCGTCATTCGCCGGAGAAGAGATGGCCGATGGTCATCCGCGCCGCGGCGGCGGCGGGCGCCCGGGATCTGCTCGGCCTGGTCCTGGTCGGCGACGGGCGCGACCGCGCCAGGCTCGAGCGGGAGATCGGCTCGAACCCTCATATCCAGCTGGTCGCGCCGATTTCGGACCGGCGCGCCCTCGCCCGCCTCCTCGCCAGCGCCGACGCCCTGATCCACGGCTGCGATGCCGAGACCTTCTCGATGGTCGCCGCGGAGGCGAGGGCATCCGGCCTGCCGCTGATCGCCCCGGACCGCGGCGGCGCGGCGGATCATGCCGAAGCGAGCGGCGGCCTGCTATTCGCCGCCGGCGATCCGGCCGACGCGGCGCGCGCGATCGGGGACTTCATCCGGCACCCGAGGCCCCGCGCGGCGATCCGCGCCGGGGCGACGGGCCGCGCAAGGACGATGGGCGATCATTTCCGCGACCTTTTCGCTTCCTACGAACAGCTCGCAGGCTATCGGACGAGGGCGGCCTGATCATCCACCGCTACATTTCGCAGCTCGTCGCCATTCGCTATGCGGCGATCGTCGCGATCGTCGTCGTCATCCTCTGCCTCGAGAATTTTCCGGTCGTTCTCAGGCGCCTGAGCGGCATCAACGAGACGCCCTTGCTGGTGGCGCGCGCCTTTTTCTATCTCATTCCCGAATATGTCGCGGTGGCGCTGCCGATCGCCCTGTTCCTGGCCTCCGGCCTCGCCTTCCGGCGTCTGGCCTTGAGCGGGGAGCTCGACATCCTCGCCGCCAGCGGCCTCGGGACGCGCCGCATCCTGCTCGTGCCGGCCGCCTTCGGTCTCCTCACCTGCGCCCTGCTGATCGGCCTTCGGGGCTATGTCCAGCCGGTCGGCGAGGAAAAGCTGGACCGGATCGGCTATTCCGTCGCTCAGGGGCTGTTCGGAATCCCGCTCAAGCCGCGCATCGCCAACGTCCTGCCGCCCCATACCCAGCTCTATTTCGATCATCTGCGCCCCGAATCGAACACGCTGACCGACGTCGTCATCGAACAGAAATCGGTCACCATGCTGGCCGGCTCGGCCAGCCTCATCCGCACCCGCGACGATCGCCTCATCCTCGGGCTCCGCAACGGGATCGCGATCTGGCGCACGAGCGGCGGCCCCCGCCGGGTCCAGTTCGAGACGCTCTCCGTCACCGTGCCGCTTCAGATCAGAGTCCCTGCCGAGAACGATTCGCCGCGCAACCGGCTCGATCGGCTGACCTTCGCGCAGCTCGGGACGATCGGCGCCGCCGAATTCTCGCGCGAGCGCGCCTTGGCATCGGCCGCGGGACGAATCGCGGCGGGAGGGCTTTGCCTTTGCCTGCCGATGCTCGGCTTCGCGCTCGGCGTGCCGCCGAAACGGTCGACGACGGGCCTGGGCCTGTTCGCCGGCATCCTAATCATCGTGCTCTACTGGAAGATCGCGGCTTTCGCGGAGGACCATCTGACCGGCGTCGCACCCTTCGCCGATGCCGCCCTCGTCATCGCCTGCTGGGCGGCGGCGGCGGCGCTGCTCAAGGCCCAGGACAGGAAAGGCTTCGGCGCGATCGAGCGTTTCCTCGCCACATTCTTCCAGTCGCTCGCGGCGCGGTGCCTCGCCTTCCGCCCGGCCGGCGCCGGGAATTTCCGTTGATCCGGGCAGGTGCGGGATTCGCGCGCGGCGGCGTCTTAGGGAGGATGCGGGCAAGCTCCACCCTGACCATGCCACGCGCCCGGCGGCGCCGGACGAAGGTCGTGCCGCGCCCATGCCCGGAAGTGCTCAAGGCGGAGGAACCGCTGGAGAACCTCGGGCGCTGCGAAGGCTGGGGGCTGCTCGTGCGGCTGCTCCTCTGGTCGACGCGCAACGGCGCAACGCCGTCCGAACGGTGAAGCCGGTGCCGAGGCGGTTTCGAATATGGCTTTTGCGGTTGGATGCCGTCTTCCACATGCCCATTTCCCATGCCCGCGGCGGCGCCTCCGCGCGGGGCCGTCATTTCCAGGGCGGCCCAACCGATCCCCAAGCAGAATGGACGCAATGACCGACTCCCTCTTCAGCGACAAATCTGCCGTGCCGCCCCTCTCGCCGTCGTCGCGCGACCTGGCGCGGCTCGCCGCCCTGCTGTCGGCCGATATCGGCCAGGCGAAGCGGGTGAGGTTGATCGCGCAGCTGGCGGAGCGGCTGCGAACCGCGCCGGTCGACCAGCGGTCCCGCATCATCGTCTCGCTCTGCGCCTTCATCCGGACCCGCGCGCCCGTGACGGCGGCGCGGCCGAACGGTTCGACGCCGCCGCAAGACGTTCAGGCCGCGCTGAACGTGCTCGCGGCGCGGCCGGAAACGCAAAGCTCGGACGGGGCGGAATGGCCGATCGACCTTCGCGACAGCGATCTCACCGGCGCCTGGCTCGCCAGCGGCCTGTTCCGGCGGGCGCGCTTCGACCGCTCGTCACTGCGGATGGTCGATCTCAGCTACGCCAGCCTCGAAGAGGCGTCGTTCCGGGACGCCGATCTCGGCGGCGCCACGCTCGCCCACAGCCGGCTGGCGGGCGCGGACTTTTCGGGCACCCGCTTCGACGAGACCGACGTCACCGGGGCCGGCATCACCGGCACCGGCGTCGCGTCGCGTGGCGAGGCCCCCCGCTGGCGGCATTCGGACCGCGCCGCGTAAAGAAATCCCATGCCGGCCGGTGGGCGACGTCTCCCGTGCCGTCACGCGATCCTGCCGGAGGCGACTTGACGAGCGCCGGGTCGGCCTGCACCGACCGGCTCCGGTGCAGATGCCGAAAAGGATTCCGGGATGAGGAAGATCGTCGCCGCCGCCTTCGTGAGCCTCGACGGCGTGATGCAGGCGCCGGGCGGGCCGACCGAGGACCCGACCGGAGGCTTCGCCTGCGGCGGCTGGACCGTCAACTATTGGGACGAGCCGATGGGGCAGTTCATGGGCGGCATGTTCGCGACGCCGTTCGATCTCCTGCTCGGCCGCAAGACCTACGAAATCTTCGCGGCGCACTGGCCGTTCGTCGGGAGCGACGACCCGATCGGGAAATTGTTCGACGGCGTGACCAAATATGTCGCGACTTCCTCCACCGAGCCGCTCGGCTGGCGCAATTCGGTCGCGCTCCGTGGCGACGTCGCGGCGGAGATCGCCCGGCTGAAGCAGGAGGACGGACCCGACCTGCTCACCCAGGGCAGCAGCGTCCTGCTGCAGACCCTGCTCGCGCACGATCTGATCGACGAGTTCCGGCTGTTGACCTTCCCTCTGATCCTCGGCCCCGGCAAGCGCCTGTTCGGCGAGGGGGCCAGGCCCGGCGGGCTCGAGCTGGTCGAAACCCAGACGTCGACGACGGGCGTCATCATGAGCCTCTATCGATGCGCCGGCGCGATCCGCACCGGCTCGTTCCAGCTGGAGCATCCCTCCGAGGCCGAGCTCGCCCGCCGGGCGCGGATGCAAAGCGAGGGCTGAGCTTAGTTCGAAGTGCCCATTTCCTCGGGCAATGTCGCCGATCCCTCGCCATCGGCCGGGTCATAGGCTTCGTCGGTGACGATCACCGTGGCGCCCTTGGGCGTCGCGGCATAGAGGATTTTGGCGAACCGCAGCGGCAGCCGAATGCAGCCGTGCGATTCCGGCAGGCCCGTCACCTTGCCCGCGTGAAGCGCGACGCCGTCCCAGGTCAGGCGCTGCATATAGGGCATCGGCGCATCGTCGTAGAGGGTGGAGCGATGATCCACCTGCTTCTCCAAGATGGTGAAGGTGCCGGCGGGCGTATCGTAGCCCGGCTGCCCGGTGGAGACGGTCGAAACGCCGATCAGCACGCCGCCGCGCAGGACGAATGCGCGCTGCAGCGGCAGGCTCACCACGATCTTCACCGGCCCGTCGGCGGCATTTTCCGGCCGCCAGATGAACTGGCCCGGCTTCAGGGAGGTCGCGGCAGCCTCGAACGACGGCTGGGGCCGGGCCTCGGCCGCGCAGATCGGCGCCGCCGCCAGGACGAAGGCAAGCCACAGGGGCCGGACGAGCGGCATCGTCGCGCAAGTCATCACACGCTTCCCAAATACGCCGGGCAAAACAACGGCTTGTGCCGAGGCCGAGGGGATAACGCGCATCGCCGCCATCGGTGCCATGCGGCACCGATGCCACAGGTTCCGGGATTATCTTCCGGCGCGCGACCGGAGGGGCTGTAGCGCCAATTCCGTCACGGCTCGCCGGGCCGGCGGGGACGGATCTCGTCCGGAGCGAGCTTTCCGTCCCGATTGACGTCGAGCAGCAGGAAGCGCTGATCGGCCGCGCGCCGGAACTCGGCGGCGCTGACCCCGCGGTTCATGTCCGCATCCGCGGCCGTCACCGGCTCCGGCAGATTGAGGAGGCCACCCGCGACGCGTCCTTCGGGCCGCCCCGCCGCCGGCCGGCCGCCGCCTTCGGCTGCTCCACCGGACCGATCGCCGCCGCCATGCCCACCCCTTCCGCCGCCGCCGCCGCCCATGCCGCCACCGCCGCCGCCACCGCGGCCCATGCCACCGCCGCCGCCGCGGCCCATACCGCCGCCGCCGCCTCGCCCCATGCCGCCTCCGCCGCCACGGCCCGCGCCGCCGCCGCCGCCGCCGCCGCCGCCGCCGAAGCGGCCGAGCTGGTGCAGCTCCGGCGCCACCACCTCCTCGTAGCGGGTGATTTCCGCCGGATCGATTTCGCCGTCATGATTGACGTCGAGCGTCGCGAAGAAGCGGCTGGCATCGGCTTCCATCTCGGCAAGCGAAATCGCGCCGTCCCTGTCCGCATCGGCATTCGAGAACCAGGCCATGGCAGGCGGAGGCCCGCCTTCCTGGCTCCTGAAAGGCTCGCCCATCGCGCTGATGTAGAAGCCTCTGTGGCGCTCCGGCCCGGCCCGCGGCCCCATGCGCCGATCGGCGGGTTGCGGCGCCGACGCACAGCCCGCGAACAAGGCGAGCGCCGGCAACAAGAATGCGATCTTCATACAACCTCCCATGGTCAGCCGGCCGCAGCGTAACGGCCGATTGTTGCTGGATTTTGCCGGAGCCGTCCGCCCGCGGCGGCCGCATCCGGTCACGCGCCGACACAAAGGCGCAAAACCCCGGCCACAGCGCCCGCCGATAGCCGCCTTATGAACATGGCGCTCAAGAGCAGGAATGTTCGCCGCCGGCCGCTGGGCGGCTGCGAGGACGGAGACCACAGGCCGTCGTCAAAGGCGCATCAGGGTGCCGACGGCAGGCTGAGAAAGAGCTGCCTTCGCTGCGGCGCGACGCTCGTCCCCGGCCTTGGCCGGGCCTGGATCTTCTCCGGCCGGCTGGGATGAGCCTAGCAACCATGGCCCTGGTCGCGATCGGCTTCCTTCCCCTCAATCCGGCCGAGACATCCGAAATCGCCGATCGGAACCCCAGCCGCGCCGTCGAGGGAGACATTCCGCGGACCAAGGGCCGCGAAAAGGAGATAGTCATCGCCGCGGCGCGGGCCTGGCGTGGCGCCCGCGATGCCGGCAGCCCGATCCAGCCCGCGCTCTATCGATCCCTCAAGCCGCATCGCTGCGGCGTCCTCGCCCCGGTGCTCGACAGCCTGTTCGGCCTGTACGAACGCGCGACCGGCAAGCCGATCGGTGCCGGTGCTCCCGGCTGCGCCGCCCTCACCGCCGATGAAGAAGATCTCCTCGGTCTTTTCGACGAAGCGCCGGGCTAGCCGGCCGCGTTCGGCGGCGACCGGCTTTCCGATGTCCTGGGCATCGCGGTGCATTCGAGCCGGATCATGATGCGTCTCGCGCTCGATCCTGCCTGAGGAGCGGGAGAAATCGCCGGCTGTCGTTGCAGACGCGGAGGGGACGCGCACGGACGCCAGCAACGGCAAAAGGACCAACGGCTAGGGGTCGGAGGTGAAGCGCTTGACCTTGACCGGAAGCTTCTTCCCCTTGGTGCGGCGGGAAGGAATCTGAACCGGGTTCTTCTTCTTCCACTGAGCCCATGTCATCGGGCCTTCCGGCGTGTCGATGATCTCATCATCCAGCGACATAGTCTCTCCTTCGCGGACGTTCGAAACAACATTCTCGACCGCGCCAAAGCCGAAGGTGAACGCCGAAACCCTTGTTTCGCGGAACCCGCCTACCCCGTGATCCCTTCATCGGTGAGCGCCCTGGCGACGCCCGGTCGTACCGCCACGCGCTTGCGGTACTCGACCAGTTGCGGCCAGCGCGCCAGGTCGATGCCGTGAATGTCGGTCCAGCGCAGGATTGTGAAGAGATAGGGGTCGGCGGCCGTGAACGCGCTTCCGTTCAAATAGCCCCCGCCGAGGCGCCCCTGGACGAAGTCGAGCTTCTTCCCGATCATTCCCCGCGTCACGTCCTTGAACGCGTTGGGCGTCTGGGGAAGCCATAACGGCCCGAAACCCTTGTGCAGCTCGGTCGCGATGTATCCCAGCCATTCGAGCACCCGGTAGCGGGCGAGGCCGCTCGGCGGCAGCAGCGCCTCGTTTCCGGCCCGGTCGGCGATATATTGGAGGATCACCGCATTCTCCGTCAGCACCTCGCCATCGCCGACATCGAGGGCCGGCACCGCTCCCTTCGGGTTGATCGCGAGATAATCGCCGCCCCCTTCAAGCCGCTTGGCCATGAGGTCGACGCGCACCGGTTCATAATCGAGCCCCGTCTCTTCCAGCAGGATGTGAGGCGCGAGCGAGCAGGCGCCGGGGGTGTGGTAGAGCTTCATCGTTCAGCCTCCTCTTCGGGTTCGGGCGCGGCGGCGAGACTGGCGCGCTCATCCCTCGTTTCGAACCCGCAGGCGCCGGTGTCCAGCGCAACCGTCGGTCATTCGCCGGCATGACGACCGCCTTATGCTGCAAATATGGCCACGCCCCAGGCCGCCATTCCCATACCGGCCAGCCGTCCAGGCCAGGGCTCCCAGGGCAAGGTCTTTTCCAGCAAGATGAGGCAGGCGAGAGCGGCGATCCAGCCCAGGTCCATCACGCCGCCGACGAACAGCAGCAGCATCAGCACCCAGCAGCAGCCGATGCAGAAAGCGCCGTGCAGGGCGCCCAGCCGCACCGCACCGATCGTTCCAGGTCGCCAATGCCGCGTGAAGAAATGGCCGGGCGAGCGGCAATGGGAAAGGCAGAGGCGCTTGAGCGGCGAGAGCTGGTACAGTCCCGCGGCGACGAGGATGCCGCCTGAAAACCACCGGCTTGCCGATCCCATGGTGAGCGCGGAAACAAAGCCCGCTCGTTCGAGCGCCCATTGGAGAATGCCGGCGAGGCAGGCGAAGCCGAGCCACATCAGCAGATAGCCCGAGGCAAATGCCCAGCTCGGCGCGAGCGCCGCGCGATCGCCGTCGCGGCTTCGCGGCTGCAGACGGATTCGATCGTAGAGAAGAATCGCCGGCGCGGCGCTGGGGATCATCATCGCCACCATCATCACCGACCACATTGCGATGACCAGGGCCCATGTCCCGGCATCCCAGCCGCCCATGCCCATAGCCGCCATCGCCATTCCGGGATCGCGGCTGGCGACGGCGCCTGCGCGAAGGGGCAGGCCCGCTGCGGCACCCATCCCGCTCCCGAGCCCCGCACCGGAGAGGATGTAGAGCCAGGCGAGCCCGCACAGGACGGTAAGCGCCGCGATCATGATCGCGCGGTCGCGCTTGAGCAGCCTCGGGAGCAAGGGCCGAGCCGGCCGGGGGGTTACGACCTCACAACGCCATGATTGTTGAGATGGAGCCGCGCGAACTGGCCGTAGGAGTCGCTCATCTCGATCGCGACCGGCCCGCTCGTCTTGCTGGACGCGCTGCCGATCTCCGCGACCTCATATTCGAAGCCTTCGGGCAGCACGATCTGCGCGCGGGTATCGGCTCCCGTGACCTTGTTGCGGATCGGCTCGCCCCAGGTCTCGAAATAATCCTTGACGGAGACGCGGCCCCTGCGCCCGTCGACGTCCACATCGAAGTCGATATGCGCGAAGACCGGCGGGTTCATCTTCGTCACCGTGGACGCGTAAACAGCGAACATGGTCGCGAACGGATCGGTGTCCTGGCCGGTCATGATCTTCAGCAGGGCGTCACGCTGCGCCTCATCGGCGGCCTCGTCGACGAAGGCGACGGCTTCGCCATTGCCCTCGTGAACCGCTCCCGGCCATTTGAAGATGGCCGCGACTCGAAGGCCGTCGAGCCGGGTGTCGCCATAATGCCCCTTGTCGATCTGGATGCCGGCGACCGCCTGGCAATGTCCCTTGTCCGGCAAGCCATTGAACTGGCAGTTGCAACCATAGTCGCAATTGCAGTTGACGAGCTCCGATCCGCTGATTTCCCAAGGCGTCATCGCCACCTCCGCAAGCTTGCGACCCGGGCGCCTTCTTATCCGAAAAACCGTGCCGTCGCTACCGGGCGCGCGCGTTCCGCACGTTGGGGGGCGGGTCCGCTCCGGCGAGTCCTCGCGCGGCGCGGTCACGGCTGGAGCTGCTTCCGCTGCGCCCTGTTCGACCCCGCCGCAGCCCCGCTTGCGAAGGCGCGGTTGATCAGGGCGAAGTGATGGTTCCGGACGCCGGACGGATAACGGGATTCCGTGCGGTGGTTAGGGGCTTGGGCGGGACCGGCCGCTTTTACATGAACGACAGATTAACCTAGGCTCGCCCGCGGGGGATGAGACATGCGCTCGGTGCCGATTCTGTTTCTGCTGCTGGCAGCGGCCCATGGTCCGATGGGCGGGGGTCGCCATGCAAGGCTTTCGCTCTGGCACGAGCCGGTGCATGAAGGCTTGGCGCGGCGTGACTTCGGCCGAAACCTGCGCCATTCGGACTCGGACATCACCGTTCATCAGGGCCACTTCGACCTGGGCGAGAAGCATTTCGGCATGCGCGAAACCCCTTTTCAAATCGCCGGTTCCAGTCCGCACCGTCTCGACACGATCAACCTCGGCAACGGCGCGAGCGCGCGCGTCGGCTTCGTCCAGGGCCGCCATCTGGGACTCCGCTTCGGGCTCCCTTTCTAGGATGGTTACGGCTGAGGAGGGGCATCTCCGCGTCTTGCCTCAAACCAGTTCTTGTCGGACGGGCGCCAGGCCCTGAAAAAGCACCTGGCAACGGAGGATGGCGTCGGGATGCCCGAGGAAATTTCCCCCACGTCATTGCCGCCGCCCCGGCCTCAGTCGGTCCGGCTGATTTTCGGGGCGCTGATGCTGGTGATGCTGCTGGCGTCGCTCGACCAGACGATCGTGTCGACGGCGCTGCCAACGATCGTCGGCGAGTTCGGCGGACTCGCCCATCTCTCGTGGATCGTCACCGCCTATATGCTGGCGACCACCATCGTCACGCCGCTCTACGGCAAGCTCGGCGACCTGTTCGGGCGCAAGATCGTGCTGCAGGTTGCGATCCTGCTGTTCCTGCTCGGCTCCGCGCTGTGCGGACTCAGCCGCTCCATGGGCGCGCTGATCGCGTTCCGCGCGCTCCAGGGGCTCGGTGGCGGCGGGCTGATGGTGACGACGATGGCGGCGATCGGCGATATCATCCCGCCGCGTGACCGGGGGCGCTACCAGGGGTTCTTCGGCGGCGTCTTCGGCCTGTCGACGGTGCTCGGACCGCTGATCGGCGGCTTCTTCGTCGATCATCTCAGCTGGCGCTGGATCTTCTACATAAACCTGCCGCTGGGTCTCGTGGCGCTGGGCGTGATCGCCGTCGCTTTCACCGCGCCCGCCGAACGGCGGCGGCCCGCGATCGACGTCGCCGGCGCCGCGCTGATGGCGATCCTGCTGACGGCGCTGGTCCTGTTCACCAGCCTTGGCGGCCATACCTATCCCTGGCGTTCACCTGAGATCCTCGGGCTGGCCGCGCTCGCATTGGCGGCGCTGGCCGGTTTCATCATGGCGGAACGCCGGGCGGCGGAGCCGATCCTCCCCTTGCCGCTCTTCGCCAACCCGACCTTTCTCGTCGCCTGCGCGGTTGGGTTCATCGTCGGCCTGGCGATGTTCGGATCGGTCACCTACATGCCGGTCTACCTTCAGGTGGTGAAGGGGGTGAGCCCGTCCACGGCCGGGCTCCAGCTCACGCCCATGATGGGCGGCGTGCTCGTCACCTCGATCGCCAGCGGGCAGATCATCAGCCGAATCGGCCGCTACCGGATATTCCCGATCATCGGCACCGCGGTGATGACGATCGGTCTCGGCCTGCTCTCCACATTGGGCACGGCGAGCAGCATCTGGGCGGCGCCGGCCTACATGCTGGTGCTCGGGCTCGGTCTCGGCATGGTCATGCAGGTCCTGGTCCTGGCGGTCCAGAACGCTGTCGACTACCGCAATCTGGGAGTCGCCACCTCGGGCACGACCTTGTTCCGCTCGACTGGCGGCTCGGTCGGCGTGTCGCTGTTCGGCGCGGTCTTCGCCGCGAATCTCGCCAGCGGGCTCGCCAGCCATATGCCGGCGGGGGCCGTGCTGCCCTCGGCGAGCGATGCCGCCGCCCTGGCCGCGCTGCCGCCGGACGTCCGCAGCCTCTACCTCGATATATTCACTGCGGCGCTGCACCCGGTGTTCCTCTCGGCGGCGGCGATCGCGGCGTTCGCCTTCGTGCTGAGCTGGTTTCTCAAGGAAGTTCCGCTGCCGGGCGGTGAGCGATCGGAGACGATCGGCGAGAGCTTCGCGATGCCGCATGACGCGACATCGCTCGAGGAACTGGAACTGATCGTCACGCGCCTGGCTCAGCGCGAGCATCGCTGGGACACCTATCGCCTTATCGCCGAGCGGACCGGAGTTTCCCTCGTGCCCGACGAGATATGGCTACTGGTGCAACTCTGTCGGGATGCGGGAGCGTCGCCGCCGAACTTCGCAGATCAGTCGCTGGAGCCGATCGCCAGGCGTATGGTGAATAGGGGTTTGCTGACATACGAAACGGACGGCAGGTTCCTGGTCTCCGAAGCGGGCCGCCGAACCTTCGAGCAGATCGTCGCGGGCTATCGCGCGCGTCTGGCGCAGATTCTCGAACGCTGGTCGCCTGAGGACCATGAGGAGGTCAGGGCGCTGCTCAACGGCTTGGCGCGCGAGCTGGTGGCCGAGCTACCGGCCAATTCCAGGCCGGTGGTATCGTAGCCGGACGTCCGGCTGACGATCGATCATGGTCGGCACCGCACCCCGATGAGTCCGGGGAACGAATGTGGGCTGTTTTCGGCCCGTGGAGGCGGGTTCACATAAAACTGCGCGAACTCCGGTCATTCATCGAAATATCTGCACGTCCGTTGGTCGCAAAGGCACGTCTCGTGCCCATCGCGCGTATTGAAGGGTTGGATAGACGATCTCTCCTGGGAGTTTGACATGATACGAGGCTTTTTCGCGGGTGTTGCCGCGTCCGTCGTGGTCGCGTTGATCGGAGGCTACGTGGGCCTCCAAAGTGGCTTAATTCCAGCCAATGCAGACGCCAAACCAGACGGTCTTGAGTTATGGGTCGCCACCACATCACTAAATGCGACTCTGCGAAACCAGGCTCCCAAAGATTCCAATCCCGTTGCGCTGACAAACGCTAATCTGGTCGAGGGCATCAAACTTTTTGGCCAGCACTGTGCAATCTGTCACGGAACCGCCGCTGGCGCTGCCTCAGCCTCTCCAATCGCGAAGGGCCTTTACCCGAGCCCGCCGCAACTGGCGACCGACGGAGTAGAAGACGATCCCGATGGCGTCTCCTATTGGAAAATCAAACATGGCATTCGCCTGACTGGAATGCCCGCGTGGGGTGGTTATCTCAACGACAAGCAGATCTGGACCTTGGCTCTATTTTTGGAGCGAATGGACAAACTTCCGCCAGATGCGCAGCGTCTGTGGACACAAGTCAAAAACTAAGAGCTGGCCTTTTTGCACGTCAATTGGACATGTACTGGCGAACTGTTGGTGAGCGCGGGTTGGGGCATTTACTTGGTCCCGAGAATTCGGCCCAGAAATGGGCGTTGCCGTGCGGCCAATCGTCTCTCGGCCACAAATGGTGGTGAGGGCGCCCGCAAGTCCCGGGAATGTGGCCGCTATTTCGGCCCTATCTGAGAGACCCGGAATCGAGTTAAGTCATTGAAATTATTGGCGCCTTGATCAGGATTCGAACCTGCGACCCCAGCAATAATTTTGCTGCGTGAAATCAGTTACTTAGTTGTTGCCAATGTGGCCAATTTCCAGTGTGGAGACGGGTTCGCACCAGACTCCCCGAACCCCGGGCACACCGCGGCGAGCGCGGACAAACCTAGTCGGGGTAGGTCCCAGCTTCCACCCTGGCGATGTCTTCGAGGATGCCGGTGACACCCTCGCTGAGCGGGCGGGCTGAGTCGGCGTGCTCTTCGGCCCGCAGAATCCAGTCGCTGATTGGAAGGCCGATCGACAGCTTTCTGAATGTCCGCTTGGATTGAATCGGGAGGGTTTGCGTGCGAGATTCAGGAGTGGACAACCGCACACAGGCCCCCGTGACGGATTCAACCGACGGCACCGTTTCCCCGGGGAGGGCTGTCGGCTTCTTCCGGAGTCTCGGTCCAGGCCTGGTCACCGGCGCCGCCGACGACGATCCCAGCGGCATCGGCACGCACAGCCAAATCGGCGCGCAGTTCGGCTACGGCCTGGCCTGGACATTCGTGTTGAGCTTTCCGCTGATGGTCGTCATCCAGCAGGTGGCCGCCGACATTGGCTGCGTGACCGGCGCTGGAATCGCGCGCAATCTGCGCCGTCACTATTCGCGGCCGGTGTTGTGGGGGATGGTGACACTGCTGCTCGTCGCCAATGTCGTCAATCTCGGGGCTGATCTGAGTGCGATGGGCGCAGCGCTCACCCTTCTCGCCGGCGGGAACGCAGTACTCTACACCTTATTGTTCGGTATCCTATGCGTCGTGCTGGAGGTGGCACTGAGCTATTCGCGCTACGCCGCCATTCTTAAATGGGCCACGCTATCGCTTTTCACCTATGTAGCGGTCGTTATTGTCTCGCACGTTCCGTGGGCGCGGGCGCTGAGGGCCCTGGTCGTACCCGAGCTGCAATGGAACGCGGCCTATGCCACCGCGATGGTCGCGATCCTGGGCACCACGATCAGTCCCTACCTCTTCTTCTGGCAGGCCGGGCAGGAGATCGAGGAGGAGCACCGCCGCCACGCCAAGCCGCTTTGCATTGCGCCGCGCGAGGCGGGGCCGGAGCTGGCGCGAATTCGCACGGACACGCTGACAGGCATGGCCTTCAGCTCTATCGTCTCGCTCGCCATCGTGTTCGCCACCGCGGCCACACTCAATGCGCACGGCATCACCGACATCGCGACCTCGGCTCAGGCGGCCGAAGCGCTGCGTCCGATCGCGGGCCAGTTCGCTTTTGCGATGTTCGCGCTCGGCATTATCGGCACCGGCCTGCTCGCAGTGCCGATCCTTGCCGGCTCCGCTGCCTACGCCGTGACCGAGATGGTTGGGGCGGCCGGAAGCCTCGATGCCAAGCCGCTCGACGCACGGTTGTTCTATGCCACGATCGCGGTGACAACCTTGGCCGGCGCCTCGCTCAATTCTGTAGGGATCGACCCGGTCAGGGCGCTTTATTGGGCAGCGGTGGTCAATGGCGTGCTAGCTGCGCCTCTGATGGCAGTGATGATGTTGATCGTCCGAAATCCGCGGGCGATGGGCCGGCTGACGCTGTCGCTGCCCGCGACCATACTGGGGTGGTGTGCGACCCTCGTCATGCTGGCTGCGACAATCATCTTTTTCGCATTCGCTCTGTAACGCTGCTCGCCGCGACCGAGACCTGATTGTCCGGTTCTGACCTTAAGGCGAGCTATGGACATGTCCTGGACGCTACTATGCAATTGCATCGCGCGAGCGTAGCTGAGCATACAGTCTGTAAAGGCATTGAGCGTAAATCGCTCATGGTACTTTAGCTCAATAGCCAGAGCAGACCGCAGATTACGGTCGGATGCAGGTAAAAATCCCGCAAGGCCCACCAAGCCGCGGGCTGGGAGCAATCATTGTTCTCGTAAGAAAAGCCAGGCGTCTGTCGATCACTTCGCTTCCTGAAGCTGACTTGGAGGATCGTTCGCGACCGGGCGAGCGGCTCCCACAAGCGGACGTTCGTTCATTGGCTTCTCCGGCCCGAGCGCCCAAGAGGCAGCATGCCCGAAGCGCTTTCACCATCGGCAAAAGTGATGGGTGTCGTGTCCGCTGCGACCATCATGCTCGTAGGTGTTCTCTATGCGATCGTGCTGGGGTTCGGGTTTGCAACCCTGTCTTCGCCGGCTGAGCCAATCGGCAACCCGTATTTCACTGTGTTGGAAGTCCTCATCCTCGTGCTGGCACCGGCAATGGTCGCTTTGATGGCGACCGTGCACGCATGGTCGCCACAGGAATCCAAGGCGCTGAGCCTCGCCGCGCTCAGCTTCACTGCAATGCTGGCGACTATAACATGCAGCGTGCACTTCAGCATTCTGACGCTGAGCGGCCAGCCCGGCCTTGGCGGCCACGCGCTGGCGGGGGCCATGCTTGCCTTTAAATGGCCCTCGGTGGTTTACGCGCTTGATATTCTGGCCTGGGATGTATTTTTTGCGCTCTCGATGCTGTTCGCCGCGCTCGTCTTTGAAGGCGGAGGCATCAATCGCGCAATTCGGATCAGTATGGCTGTCAGCGGAGTGCTGGCCCTCGCCGGATTATCGGGTGTGGCTTTGGGCGACATGACGATTCGCAACATCGGTATCGCCGGATATCTCGGCGCTTTCCTGGTGGTGGACGCCTTGCTCCTAACCCTCTTCCTGCGTTGTGACCCGACAAGGCCACGTGACCTGTGACGGCTCAGCGTGGCCCATCGAGGCTCACGGCCCTCGTCGCCACCGGATTCTTATACTTCGCAGTCGTCTTCGCCTTTGCCTTTGCAATGGGAATTGGCCGCGTCCTCGTGGTAGCGCCCCGGCTCGGGGCAAACGCAGCGGTTTTCCTCGAAATCCCGGTGCTGTTGACCGTTAGCTGGTTCGTAGCCCGCCGCCTCGTTCACAAGCGTTTCTTCGCCTTCTGGCAATTGGTTTCGATCGGAGCGAGCGCTTTTGCGCTGACCATGATCAGCGAGGCTGCGCTTGCGGACATGATTCGAGGACAGAGTTTAGCGCAATGGGCCGCGGATCTCGTCACTCCGCTCGGCCTCGTCGGCCTCGCCGGCCAGCTCGGTTTCGCCATAATGCCTGTTCTGGCGGGAGGGCAAAATAATCAGGCGAGAGAAACTTGATTCTCACATTGCGCTGCCCGGCAGACCCCGCTCGCAGGGGTCGCACCGGCTGTACTCGCCGCATATCAGTTTTAGCCGGTCGCGCGCGAGAGCGGTCGGTCTGCTGACGGCCACAAGCGTACGCTCCCGAGTTGGCCAAAAGTCGGTTTGGGGACACTTCTCTAGCCGTCTCTCGGTCACAAGTCGCGGCGACCGCACCTGCAAGCCTCGGAAATGTGGCCGCTATTCCGGCTCTATCGGAGAAACCCGGAATCGTGCTAAGTCATTGATATCACTGGCGCGCCCGGCAGGATTCGAACCTGCGACCCCAAGCTTAGAAGGCTCGTGCTCTGTCCAACTGAGCTACGGGCGCCCAGGCCGGCTCTAGCCCGCTTTGCGCGCCAGCGAAACAGCGGACGGCCCGACCCTTTCCCGCCGCGCCCATCCGCGCTAGGCCCGCCTCATGCAGGGGGAAGCGCAGCCCAGGCCGGTCGACGCCGCCGCACTGGCGGGCGTGCATTTCCGCTATTTCGACTTCGTGATGGCGGCCTTCGTCACCATCCTGCTGCTGTCGAACGTGATCGGCGCGGGCAAGGTGGCGGTGGTCGACCTGCCCGGCCTCGGCCCGCAAAAGTTCGGTGCCGGCATCCTCTTCTTCCCGGTCTCCTACGTGATCGGCGACGTCCTCACCGAAGTCTACGGCTATGCCCGCGCCCGGCGCTGCATCTGGGCGGGCTTCGCGGCTCTGCTGTTCATGGCCTTGATGAGCATGGTCGTCGTCGCCCTGCCGCCCTCGCCGAGCTGGCACGGGCAGGAGGCCTATCAGCAGGTGTTCGGCCAGGTGCCCCGCATCGTCCTGGCCTCGATCTGCGCCTTCTGGGCGGGCGAGTTCGTCAACAGCTTCGTCCTCGCCAGGATGAAGATCCTGACCCGCGGCCGCCATCTCTGGACCCGGACGATCGGCTCGACCGTCCTCGGCCAGGCGGTGGACAGCCTGATCTTCTACCCGCTCGCTTTCTACGGAATCTGGGACAATGGCGACCTGGTCGCGGTGCTGCTCGCCCAATGGGCGCTGAAGGTCGGCTGGGAGGTGCTGCTCACCCCCGCCACCTATGCGGTCGTCGGCTTCCTCAAGCGGCGCGAAGGGATCGACGTCTACGACACCGGCACCGACTTCACGCCGTTCCGCGCCAAGGTCTGAGGCCCTTCACCGCCCGTCAACGCCTTGGCGGCATGATGGGCGCATGTCGCCCGCTCTCCTGCTCCTCGATCTGATCGCGCTCGTCCTGGGTCTGCCGGTTCTGTGGACGCTCCGGAGCATGGCCGAGCCGATGCCCGCAACCGTGGGGAGAGCCGATTTCTCCGCGCCGTGCCCCCATGCCCGCGCGTCGGCGGCAATTGCGGGTCCGCCATCCGCCGAAGCGCGCCGCCGGATGCGCGACATCCTTGGCAATTGGCACCACCTCTCCGCCGCGGACGTGGCGCGGCTCGACGCCGCGCTGGGCAGCCCGGAATCGCATGTCGGGACCGTCCCCGGTTCCCCTGCAAACCTCTTCTGGAGCGCCGCCGCGGAGCTCGGCTGGGCGCGCCGCGTGCCGGCGCCGGTCCGGAGGAGCGATATCGCGACCGGGATGTTCGCACTGACCGGCACGGGGTGCCGGCTGCTCCCCGATTTCCGCCGCCGCTACGATCTCGTCCTCGGCACGTCCTACGCGCCTGCCGAGCCGGCCCAGCGGACCTGATCGTTTAGCCGATCGCCTCCAGCAGGCCTTCGAACAGCCGCCGGCCGTCGGTGCCGCCATGGGCCGGCTCCACCACCCGCTCGGGATGCGGCATCATGCCGAGCACGTTGCCGGCCTCGCCGACAATGCCCGCAATGTCGCGCGCCGAGCCGTTGCATTGGCCGGCATAGCGGAAGGCGATCCGGCCCTCGCCCTCGAGCCGGTCGAGCGTGTCGGGATCGGCCTGGTAATTGCCGTCATGATGGGCGACCGGGATCAGGATCTCCTCGCCGGCATCGTAGCGGCTGGTGAAGGCGGATTGGCTGTTCTCCACTCTCAGCGGCACGTCGCGGCAGACGAAGTGGAGGCCGGCATTGCGCATCAGCGCGCCGGGGAGGAGACCCGCCTCGGTCAGAATCTGGAAGCCGTTGCAGATGCCGAGGATCGAGACTCCGCGGCCCGCCGCCTCGATCACGGCGCGCATCACCGGCGATCGGGCGGCCATCGCGCCGGAGCGGAGATAGTCGCCATAGGAGAAGCCGCCGGGGAGGGCGACGAGGTCGAGGCCGTCGGGCAATCCGGTCTCGCGGTGCCAGACCATCAGCGGCTTGCGGCCGCTCACCTGCGCGAGCGCGACGGCGACGTCGCGGTCGCAATTCGAGCCGGGGAAGACGATGACGGCGCTCTTCACGCACCCGCCTCGGTCGATGCCTCGCGCTCGATGCGGAAATTCTCGATCACCGTATTCGCGAGCAGCTTGCGGCACATCGCCTCGACCTCGGCCTCGCCGACGCCGGGATCGAGGTCGAGCTCGATCAGCTTGCCGGCGCGCACCTCGTTGACGCCGGCAAAGCCGAGCCCCTCCAGCGCATGGTGGATCGCCTTTCCCTGCGGATCGAGAACCCCCGTCTTCAGGGTGACATAGATTCGGGTCTTCATGGGCGCGCTCGCCTGGCCGGGGAGGGTGCCCGCCCTATGGACAAAGGCCGCCGCCGCGACAAGCGTTTACGGGGCGGTAACCCTTGGCCGCGATGATCGGCCGGCGGTTTTGGGAGAGACCCGATGACGGGTTTGGCGTTGATCATGTTCATCGGTCTGTTCGCCTTTGGCGGGCAGATGCTCGGCTGGTCCGATTATGACGGCCATGTCCAGCTCGGGCTGTTCATGGCCTTCCTGTTCGGCATCATCTGCGGCTACCGCACCAAGGGCTGAACAGGGCCCCGAGCTTGCCGCCCCGCTTGCGCCACCCTATCTCCGGCATATGACCGCAGCGCCCGACATCGCCCTGACCCCGGCCGCCGCCGCCCGCGTCGCCTGGATCGCCGAGCGGCAGGGCCGGAAACCGATCCTGCGCCTCTCGGTCGAAGGCGGCGGCTGCGCCGGCTTCAGCTATCGCTTCGGCCTCGCCGAGGACGTCGAGGCGGACGATCTCGTCGCCAGCGAAGGCGGCGTCACCCTGGTCGTCGATCCGATGACCAACGATCTGGTCAAGGGCGGCGCGGTGGACTTCGTCGACAATCTCGGCGGCGCCAGCTTCCAGGTCACCAACCCCAACGCCCAGTCCGGCTGCGGCTGCGGCTCGAGCTTCAGCGTCTGACGCATTTCCGCTGGACCCCGGCTTTCGCCGGATTACTGAAGCGCAATGAAGATCGTCACCTACAACCTCAACGGCATCCGCGCGCGGCTGCCGCGGCTGGTCGAGTATCTCGCCGAGCAGAAGCCGGACCTGCTCTGCCTGCAGGAGATCAAATGCGCCGACGAGGCCTTCCCGATCGACGATCTGCGCGCCGCCGGCTATGACGGCCATTGGCACGGCCAGAAGGGCTTTAACGGCGTCGCCCTGCTGGCGCCGCAGGGACGCGACCTCAGCCTCCGCCGCCTCGGCCTGCCGGGCGATCCGGACGACAGCCACAGCCGCTATATCGAAGGGCTGCTGGACGGAGTGGTCGTCGGCTCGCTCTATCTGCCCAACGGCAATCCGGTCGGCACCGAGAAATTCGCCTACAAGCTGGCCTGGATGGACCGCCTCCGCGCCCATGGGCTGGCGCTGCTCGCCGAGGAGCGGCCGGCGGTGCTCGCCGGCGACTGGAACGTCATCCCGACCGACAGCCATGACGACGTCTTCTCGGTCCGCGCCATGCGGCACGACGCGCTGATGCAGCCGGAAAGCCGGGCCGCCTTCCGGACCATCCTCCACCAGGGCTGGACCGACGCGATCCGCGCCCGTTATCCGGAGGGCGCCGTCTACACCTTCTGGGATTATACCGCGGGCTGCTGGCAGCGCGACGCGGGCTTCCGCATCGACCATCTGCTGCTCAGCCCGCAGGCGGCCGACCGGTTGCTCGATGCCGGCGTCGACAAGGATTATCGCGGCCGGGAAAAAGCCTCCGACCACGCCCCGACCTGGGTCTCGCTGGAAGATTAAGGGGAGGCGGAGGGGGAAGGCGAAAGCGGAATCGGCGCCTGGTTCGGAGCGGCGGCCGCCTCGATCAGCGCGTCGCCGCCGAGCGTCCGGTAGAGGTCGGCGAGGTTGATCGCCCGCTGCAGCCGCGTCAGCGCCAGCGACTGCTGCGCCGCATAGAGCGTGCGCTGGGCGATCAAAGTGGTGAGGAACTCGTCGATGCCGAGGCGGAAGCGCGCATTCGACAGCGTGTAATAATCCTCGGCGGCGGCGAAGAGGTCCTTCTGGGCGGTCAGCTGCGCGTCGATCGTGCCGCGGCGGGCAAGCGCGTCGGAGACCTCGCGGAAGGCGATCTGGATGGTCTGCTCGTAGCGGGCGACGAACAATTCGCGCTGGGCGCGGGCATAAGCGAGGTTGCCGCGATTGGCGCCGGCGTCGAAGATCGGCACCGACGCATTGGCCCCGGCGCTCCAGTTGAAGGCGCCGCCGGAGAAGAGGCCGGTCAGCGAGCTGCTGGCGAGGCCGAGCAGGCCGGTGAGGCTGATCCGCGGGAAGAAGGCGGCGCGGGCGGCGCCGATCCGGGCATTGGCGGCGCGAAGCTGATATTCCGCGTCCACCACGTCGGGCCGGCGCAGCAATATGTCGGAGCCGAGGCCGGCGGGAAGCTCGCCGATGAGGCCGTCGACGCTCTCGATCGAGGCGGGTAGGTCGGCATCGTCGATCGGCGCGCCGACCAGGAGCTGGAGGGCGTTGCGGTCCTGGGCGACGCGGGTGGTCTGGCTGGCGACGTCGCTCAGCGCCTGGTCGAGCACCGTCTGCGCCTGGCGAAGCTCGATGCGCGACGAGACGCCGCCCTGCAGCCGCGCGCCGGTCAGCTGGACCGAACGGCGGGCATTGTCGGCGGTCGCCCGGGCGACGCCGAGCAGGCTGCGGTCGGCGGCGAGGGTGAAATAGGCGGTGGCGATCTCGCCGACCAGCAACAGGCGGGTGGCGCGGGCCGCGGCTTCGGTGGCGAAATATTGATCCAGGGCCGAATGGCTGAGGCTGCGGACGCGGCCGAACAGGTCGAGCTCGAAGCTGTTCAGCCCGATATCGGCCGAGAAGCGCGAGCTGGTGCCGCTGGTGGTGGTGGTGGTCGTTCCTCCGGTAGCGGTGCCGCTGGTGGTGGTGCGCGAGCCGCCGCCGGCGATGCTGGCGCCGGCGGCGCCGGTGATTTGCGGGAACAGCGCGGCCCGCTGCACGCGGTACAGGGCGCGGGCCGAGGCGATATTGGCGGCCGCGATCCTGAGGTCGC
Source organism: Sphingomonadales bacterium (assembly GCA_034668705.1). Classification (GTDB taxonomy): domain Bacteria; phylum Pseudomonadota; class Alphaproteobacteria; order Sphingomonadales; family Sphingomonadaceae; genus Allosphingosinicella. The sequence goes on along the minus strand of JAXDOV010000220.1, from coordinate 24,628 downwards.
GATTGTCGACCAGAGCCTGCGCGATCAGCGCCTGGAGCTTGGGGTCGCGGAAGATGTCGCGATAGCTGACGCTGGGCAGCGCCGCCTCGCTCTGGCGCAGATAGGAATCGCCGACCGGCCAGCCCGGCGGAACCGGCGGCTCGGGGCGCTGGTAATGGGGCTCGAGGCTGCAGCCGGCGAGCGAAACCGCCAGCAGCAGGGTGAGGGGGGCCTTGCTCATTGCGCCGGCACCCCGGTTGGCGCGGCGCCGGGTGTGGCGCCGGGGGCGGCGTTGTGGTGCCGGCCCCGGAACAGGCGGCGGACGAGGACGAAGAAGAGCGGCACGAAGAAGATGGCGAGGATGGTGGCGGTGATCATGCCGCCCATCACCGCGGTGCCGATCTCGATCCGGCTCTGGGCGCCGGCGCCGGTCGAGATGGCGAGCGGCAGCACGCCGAAGATGAAGGCGAGGCTGGTCATCAGGATCGGCCGCAGCCGCAGGCGCGCCGCTTCGACCGCCGCTTCGAACGGGCTGCGCCCGCGCCGTTCGGCCTGTTCGGCGAATTCGACGATCAGGATCGCGTTCTTGGCGGAAAGGCCCATCGTCGTCAGCAGCCCGACCTGGAAATAGACGTCGTTCTCGAGCCCGCGCAGGAACACCGCCAGCGCCGCGCCGAGCAGGCCCAGCGGAATGACCAGCAGCACCGAAAGCGGGATCGACCAGCTTTCGTAAAGGGCGGCGAGGCAGAGGAAGACGACGAGGAGCGACAGGGCGTAGAGATAGGGCGCCTGCCCGCCGGAGAGCCGCTCCTGATAGGAAAGGCCGCTCCAGTCGACCGACACGCCCGCTTCGGCGCCGGCCAAAGCCGCCATCCGGTTCATCGCCTGGCCCGAGCTCGTGCCCGGCGCCGCATCGCCCGAAAATTCGTAGGAGGGAAGGCCGTTGAACCGGCTGAGGGTGGACGGCGCCTGGCCCCAGCCGGTGGTGGCGAAGGCCGAGAAGGGGGCCATCGTCCCGGTCGAGGTGCGCACGAACCAGCTGCCGAGATCCTCCGGCCGGCTGCGATAGGGCGCGTCGCCCTGGACGTAGACGCGCTTCACCCGGCCGCGATCGAGGAAGTCGTTGACGTAATTGCCGCCCCAGGCGACGCTGAGGGTCGAATCGACGTCCGATTGCGCCAGGCCCAGGGCGCCGATCTTCGCCTGGTCCTCGTTGACCTGCAGCGTCGGATTGTCCTCCAGGGTGCTGAGGCGGACCGAGGCCAGGGTCGGATCGCGATTGGCGGCGGCGAGGATGCGGTCGCGCACCGCCTTGAAGGCCTCGCGCGAGAGCGAGCCGCTGTTGAGCAGCTCCATGGTGAAGCCGGTCGACTGGCCGAGGCCGCGCACCGGCGACGGGTTCAGCGCGAAGAACTGGACGTCGCGCATCGATGACAGGTTGCGGTTGGCGCGCTGGGTGATCGCCTGGGCGCTGTTCGCCGTGCCCTTGCGCTGGCTCCAGGGGGTCAGCTGGAGGAAGCCGCGGCCGGCATTCTGGCCGGAGCCCGCCTGGCTGCTGCCGACCACCGTGAACAGGGCGCTGATGTTGTTCTTTTCGGTGGTGAGGAAATAATGCTCGATCGTCTTGGCGGCCGCGGTCGTCCGCGCCTGGGTGGCGCCGGGCGGAAGCGTGAACTGGACCTGGGCCGAGCCCTGATCCTCGGTGGGGAGGAAGCTGGTCGGCAGGCGGAAGAAAACCAGGCCGAGCACGAGCGCGAGCACGACATAGACCAGCATCATCGGCCGGCCCCGCTCGATCGTCCAGACGACGCCGCGGCGGTAGCGGTCGGCGGAGGCGTTGAACCAATTGTTGAACCGCGCCCCGGCCCGGCGGAACCAGCCGCCGATCCTGCCCGTCCGCGCCTCGGCGCCGTCCCGGGCGGGGGGCTTGAGCAGGCTGGCGGTGAGGGCGGGGGAGAGGATCAGGGCGACGATCACCGACAGCATCATCGAGGAGACGATGGTGACCGAGAATTGCCGGTAGATGACGCCGGTCGAGCCGCCGAAGAAAGCCATGGGCAGGAAGACGGCGGAGAGGACGAGGGCGATGGCGATCAGCGCCGTCTGGATCTCGCCCATCGACTTCACCGTCGCGTCGTGGGGGCTCAGGCCCTCCTCGTCCATCAGCCGCTCGACATTCTCGACGACGACGATGGCGTCGTCGACGAGCAGGCCGATGGAGAGGACGAGGCCGAACAGGGTGAGCGTGTTGATCGAGAAGCCGGCGATGGCGAGGATCCCGAACGTGCCGAGCAGCACGACCGGCACGGCGATGGCCGGGATCAGGGTCGCCCGCCAGCTCTGCAGGAAGACGAACATGACGATGACGACGAGGATGATCGCCTCGATCAGGGTCTTCACCACCTCCTGGATCGACAGCTTGATGAACAGGGTGCTGTCATTGGGATAGGCGTAGCGGAAGCTGGGCGGGAAGGATTTCGCCCGCGCGTCGACCTCGGCGCGGACCAGCTGCGCCGTCTTGAGCGCGTCGGCGCCGGGGGCGAGCATGATCGCGATGCCGGCGCCGGGATGGCCGTTGAGGCGGCTGGTCGAGCCGTAGCTCTCGCTGCCGAGCTCCACCCGCGCCACGTCCTGGAGCAGCACGTGCGAGCCGTCGGGCTGGGTCTTGAGGATGATCTGCCGGAACTGCTCGGGCTTCGACAGGCGCGAGCGGGCGGTGACCGTGGCGGTCAGCATCTGCGTCGCCGGCGCCGGCTGGCCGCCGATCGCGCCGGCCGCGACCTGGGTATTCTGCGCCTGGACCGCCAGGATGACGTCGCGGGGCATGAGCGAATAGCCGGAGAGCTTGTACGGATCGAGCCAGATCCGCATCGCATATTGCGCGCCGAAGACGTTGATGTCGCCGACTCCCGCCACCCGGCCGAGCGGATCCTGGAGGTTGGAGACGAGATAGTCGGAGACGTCGGCCGAGGTCAGGCTGTCGGTCGCGTCGTAGACCGCGACCACCAGCAGGAAGTCCGGATTGGACTTGGTGATGACGAGGCCCTGCTGCTGGACCGGCTGCGGCAGCCGGGGCAGGGCCTGCTGGACCTTGTTCTGCACCTGGACCTGGGCGATGTCCGGATCGATCCCCTTGGCGAAGGTGGCGGTGATGCTGACGCTGCCGCTCGAGCTCGAATTGGCCTGGAAATAGAGCAGGCCGGTGAGCCCGGTCAGCTGCTGCTCGATCACCTGGGTGACGCTGGTCTCGACCGTGTCGGCCGAAGCGCCCGGATAATTGGCGCGGATGTTGACGGACGGCGGCGCGATATCCGGATATTGCTCGATCGGCAGCGACAATATGCCGCCGATGCCGCCCAGCATGATCACGATCGCGATCACCCAGGCGAAGATCGGACGATCGATGAAGATGCGGGAGATCATCGGCCGGTCAGTGGCCCGACCCGCCGGCCCCGCCGCCGCTTCCCGCGCCCGTGCCCGCGCCGCCCGCCCCCGCGCTGCCCGGGCGTCGGGCCGGCGCCGATCCGGCCGGGACCGGCTTCACCGCCTGCCCCGGCTTGATCTTGCCGAGCCCCTCGACGATCACCCGGTCGCCGGCATTGAGGCCGGCGGTGACGATCCAGTCGGCGCCGAGCGTGCCGCCGGCGGTGACGATGCGCTGCACCGCCTTGTTGCCGGGCCCGACCACCATCACGAGCGCGCGGCCCTGCGGGTCGCGCGTCAGGCCCGCCTGCGGCACCAGGAAGGCGTTGGCGATAGTCTGCTGGACGAGCCGCGCGCGGACATACATGCCCGGCAGCAGCAGGCCCTGCGGATTGGGAAACTGGGCGCGAAGCGTCACCGTGCTCGTGCTCGGATCGACCACCACCTCGGCGAATTCGAGCGTTCCCGTATAGCCGTAATCGCTGCCGTCCTCGAGCACGAGGGTCACGTTCGCCCGCACCGGCACGGCGCCGCCGCCGGCGATCGCCTTGCGCAAAGCGAGCAGCTGCCCGCTCGACTGCTGGATGTCGACGAACATCGGGTCGAGCCGCTGGATCGTGGCCAGCGGCTGGGTCTGGCTGGCGGTGACCAGAGCGCCGGTGGTGAACAGGGAGCGGCCGATCCGCCCGGTGATCGGCGCCGGCACGCGGGTGAAGCGCACATTGATGTTGGCGGTCTGCAGCGCCGCCTGGTTCTGCGCGACGACGGCGGCCGCCAGGCGGGCGGCGGCCCTGGCGTCGGTATATTCCTGCTGGCTCACCGCCTGCATCCGGGCCAGCGGCGCGTAGCGATTGGCCTTGATCTGGGCCGCGTCCCGAGTGGCGATGGCGCTGGCGACATTGGCCCGCGCCTGCGCCGCCGCCGCCTGATAGAGCGACGGGTCGATCTGGTAGAGGGTCTGGCCCTGGCGCACGATCGAGCCTTCGACGAAGTTGCGCGAGCGGATCACGCCCGAGACCTGGGGCCGGACGTCCGATGCTTCGTAGGAGGAGGTGCGGCCGGCGAGCTCGGCGACGATCGGCACCGCCCCCGGTTTGACGACGACGAAGCCGGCTTCCGGCGTTCCCTGGGCGCCCCTGCGTCCGCCGGCGCCGCCCTTGGCCGCCGAACCGGACCCGCCGCCGCAGCCGGCGACGAGGATGAGCAGGGTCGAGGCAAGCAAAGCCGCGGTCCGCGGCCGCATCGTCTTCATCCGGGTCGGTGTCGCTTCGGGGGTGGTCACGCGCCGCCGCCGATGGGAGCCGAAAGCTTTCACGTCGATGAACGGCGGCATGTGACCTGCTTCCGGGGGATCTGCGGGGCTTCTAGAACCTGTGCCCCGCTGCCGCAACGCGCGAACTTCTATTCCGTTCTCGCCGCCCCGTTTGCCCCGACTCTCCTCGCCCGCCGCCGCTCGGTGAACCAGATCGCGATCAGGGTGAGCTCGTAGAGCAGCACCAAAGGGATGGCGAGCATGCACTGGGAGGCCACGTCGGGCGGCGTGATCACCGCCGCGATCACGAAGGCGAGGAGGATGGCGTAGCGCCGCCCCCGCTTCAGCTGGATGCGGGTGACGAGGCCGGCGCGTTCGAGCAGCATCAGCACGATCGGCAGCAGGAAGGCGATGCCGAACGCCATGATGAACTGCATGACGAGGCCGAGATAATCGTCGACGGAGGGCATCGCCTCGCGCCTGATGCCGCCGATCTCGCCCTGATATTTGAGCAGGAAACGGAAGGCCGCCGGCATCACCACGTAATAAGCCAGCGCGCCGCCGCCGATGAACAGGACGGGGGTGGCGAAGAGGAAGGGCAGGAACGCCTTCTTCTCCTTGGCGTAGAGGCCGGGCGCCACGAAGGCCCAGAGCTGGTTGGCGATGACCGGGAAGGAGAGGAAGAAGGCGGCGAAGAAGGCGACCTTGATCTGCACGAAAAAGGCTTCGTAGAGCTTGGTGTAGATCAGCCGCCCATGGCCGGGGCCGCCGAACGCCGTCGCCAGCGGCTGGACGAGGAAGGCGAAGATGGCGTCGGCGAAATAGAAGCAGATCGCGAAGGCCACGGCGAGCGTCAGGAAGCACCAGATGAGGCGGCGCCGAAGCTCGGTCAGATGCTCGAGCAAAGGCTGCTTGGTGTCGTCGATCTCGTTCATGGCAGCTCGCGCTTCGGCGCGGGCGGCGGCGCCAGCGGCAGCTCCGGTGCCTCCGGATCGGGCGCGGCGGCGGCGGGAGGCGCGGCGGCCTCCGGGCCGGGCGGGATCTCCGCCGCCGCTTCCCATGCCGGCTCCGCGGATGCGGCGGCGGGCCCGGTCAGCGGCAGCATTTCGGCGCCCGGGCCGAGCAGCGGATGCTCGCGCATGATCCGCTCATTCTCCTCGCGCCATTTCTTCTCCATCTCCTCGAGCTCGGCCTCGCGGATCATGGTGTCGATGCCGGTGCGGAAGTGGCGGGCCATGCCCTGGGCGCGGCCGATCCAGCGGCCGACCTGCCGCATCACCCGCGGCAGGTCCTTCGGGCCGATCACGACCAGAGCCACGGCCGCGATGACGAGAAGCTCGGAATAATTGATGCCGAACATGGGCCCGCGCCCCTCAGGCGGCGGAAGCGCTCAGGGCTCGCGCCGCGGCGGAGTGTCGAGATCGCGGGTGCGGTCGGTCGGCACTTCGAGCGTCGTCTCGTCGCGCAGCCGCGGCGGCTCGGCCGGCCGGGCCGGCGGCGCGCGATTCTCCTCTTCCTCTTCGACCATGCCTTTCTTGAAGCTTTTGAGGCCCTTGGCGACGTCGCCCATCATGTCGGAGAAGCGGCCCTTGCCGAACAGCAGGAGGAGCACGATCCCCACGATCAGCCAATGCCAGATGCTGAACGAGCCCATTTTGAAATCTCCGAATGACGCTTGGACCCCTAACTAGGGTCTGTATGCGTTTCCCGCAACGCGCGACCGCTCCGACCCGGGACGATCGGCTCAGTCCTCCTCGCTCTCGCTTTCCAGCTCGGACTGTCCCAGCTCCGCAAGGGCGGCGTCGATCGGGTCGAGCAGGCCGGCGGCCTTGAGGTCGTCGATGCCGGGAAGGTCGCGCCGGCTGTCGAGGCCGAAATGGGCGAGGAAGGCGGCGGTGGTCGCGTAGGTGAGCGGCCGCCCGGGCGCTTCGCGCCGGCCCGCCGGACGCACCCAGCCCGCCTCCATCAGCACGTCGAGCGTGCCCTTCGAGATCTGGACGCCGCGGATCGCCTCGATCTCGGCGCGGCTGACCGGCTCGTGATAGGCGATGATCGCCAGCGTCTCGACCGCCGCCCGGCTGAGCCGCCGCGGCTCCTCCCGCTCGCGCCGCAGGAGATGGGCGAGGTCGCCCGCGGTCTGGAAATGCCAGCGGCCGCCGCGCTCGACCAGGTTGACGCCGCGGCCGGCATAATCGGCGGCGAGCGCGCCCAGCGCCATCTCGACGCCGCCCTCCCCGCCGACATGCGCCGCGATCTCCTCGGGCGTCATCGGCTCGGCCGCGGCGAACAGAACCGCCTCGACGGCGCGGTTGGTGTCCGACATCTCCCTCATGCCGCGCGCACCCAGAGCGGTCCGAAGGCGTCCTTCTGGTCGATCTCGACCTTGCCGAGCCGCGCCAGCTCGAGCGCGGCGACGAAGCTGGAGGCGAGCGCCGATTTGCGGAACTCGCCATCCTCGGTCTCGGGCAGGAAGGATTCGAGCCGGGTCCATTCGAGCCGTGCCCCCAGCATCCGCTCGACCCGGTGCAGCGCCTCGTCGAGCGTCATCACCGGCCGCCGCGCGACGACGTGGAAGGCGGGCTCGGTCCGCGCCCGCACCGCGCCATAGGCCGCGATCAGGTCGTAGAGCCCGGCCTGCCACAGCGACTGGCGGATCACCTTCAGCCCCTCCGGCGCGCCGCGCGCGAAGACGTCGCGGCCGAGCCGGTCCCGCGCCATCAACCGCGCCCCGGCCTCGCGCATCGCCGACAGGCGCTGGAGCCGGAGCTGCAGCCGCATCGCCAGCTCCTCGGGGCTCGGATCGGCCTCCGGATCCCTGGGCAGCAGCAGACAGGATTTGAGGTAGGCGAGCCAGGCCGCCATCACCAGATAGTCGGCGGCGATCTCGAGCTTCAGCTTCTTCGCGTCGGCGATGAAGGCGAGATATTGCTCGACCAGGGCGAGGATCGAGATCCCGGTCAGGTCGACCTTCTGCGAGCGCGCCAGCGTCAGCAGCAGGTCGAGCGGCCCTTCCCAGCCGTCGAGGTCGAGCGTCAGCCGGTCCGCCTCGCGCAGCTGCGGCTGCTCTTCGAATTCGTCGAGGGATTCGGCCGGATCCATGACGGGAGATTAGGGCCTCGACCGAGCCCCGGCAACGCGTCACATCGCCTGTCAGCGGTTGCCGGCGCTGTTCTCCGCCACTTCGACATCGCCTTCCTCGGCGCTGCTTTCGTCGCCATTGCCGAGCGCGACGTCCTCATTGGCGGCGAGGCCGTCGGGCGAGGCGTCGAGCATCTCGGCGGCATTGTCGAGCTGCCGATTCTCCTCCTCGGTCAGCGCGTTCGGATCCTTCTTCGCGCCGCCGCAGGCGGAGAGGGCGGCGAGCGCCGCGAGGAGCGCCGCGGCGCCGATCATCCTGTTCATCCGGGTCTCCCGCTCGTCGATTTCGCCGAGCTTGCCGCATCGGCGGGCAAATAAAAAGGGCCGTGCGCCAACCGGCGCACGGCCCTCTTCATCCTGTCGCGATCGGCGATCAGTGGGTGGCGTTATGCGCCGCATTGGCGACCGCGCCGGCGCCCGATTCGACGGCATTGCCGGTCGCGCCGACGGCGGCGCCGGCGGCGTTGCCGACCGCGCTGCCCGCATTCTCGGTGGGGGTGACGGCATTGCCGGCATCGGCCTCGTTGGCGGAGGCGTTGACGTCGAAGGCCGCTTCGTTGGCGGTGGCGTTGACGTCGACGCTGTTATTGGTCGTGTCGGCCTTGGGCGTGCAGCCGGCGATGCCGAAGGCCGCGACGGCGGCCAGGGTGAGAGCGATCTTCTTCATGACAATGTCCTCCTGTTGGGAGCGGATCCAAGATGCTGGGCGAGGTGCCGGGAGCTCCCTCCCGGCGATCCAGCGGGCGCGGTGTATCGGAGCCGCAGGGCCAAGTCTACTCATTCAGTTGTAAATGCGGCGAAATGCCGGCGGAACCCAGCGAGCGTTGACGCATATAAAGATATCTTTATATCCTTATCCCTCATGTCCAGCGCCATGCCCCTCGCCGACGTCTTCCGCGCGCTCGCCGATCCCACCCGGCTGCGGATCCTCGCCTTGCTGCGGGCGATGGAGCTGTCGGTCGGCGAGCTGGCGCAGGTGCTGGGCCAGAGCCAGCCGCGCGTCTCCCGCCACGTCAAGATCCTGATCGACGCCGGTCTTGCGGAGCGGCGCAAGGAGGGCAGCTGGGTGTTCCTCAGCCTCGGCGACGGCGTGATGGTGGCGCCGCTGGTCGCGATGCTCGACGCCTGGGCGGAGCGGGAAGGGCGGGATTCCCGCACCGCCGCCGACGCCGCCCGGCTCGCCGCGGTCCGCGCCGACCGCGCCGCCGCGGCCGAACGCTATTTCGCCGCCCGCGCCAAAGACTGGGACGAGATCCGATCGCTGCACATCGCCGAGAGCGAGGTCGAAGCGGCGGTCGGCCGCGCCCTTGCCGACCGGTCGGTGGGGCGGCTGGTCGACATCGGCACCGGCACCGGCCGGATGATCGAGCTGTTCGGCGGCGCCGCCGCCCATGCCCTCGGCGTCGACCGCTCGCCGGAGATGCTGCGGCTGGCGCGGGTCAAGCTCGCCGAGGCCGGGCTGCAGGCCGCGGAGCTTCGCCAGGGCGACATGTACGCGCTGCCGCTCGGCTCCGGCTCGGCCGATACGGTGATCATCCACCAGGTGCTCCATTATGCGCAGCAGCCGGCGGCGGCGGTCGAGGAAGCGGCGCGGCTGCTCGGCCCCGGCGGCCGGCTGCTGATCGTCGATTTCGCGCCCCATGAGCGCGAGGAATTGCGCGACCGCGACGCCCATGTCCGGCTCGGCTTCGCCGACGAGGCGATGCTGAAATATCTCGAGGCGGCGGGGCTGCGGGGCAGGGTCGTCGAGCATCTCGAGGGCGGCGAGCTGACCGTCACCATCTGGGCCGGCGAGCGGGTGCCGACGAAGCTGAAGGCGGCGGCATGAGCCCGGTAATCGCCAGCCCGGTAATCGCCAGCCCTGCCATCGCCGCCTGGCGCGAGCCGCTCTTCGCCGACGTCGCCGGCGATATCGGCGTCAGCTTCGAATTCTTCCCGCCGAAGACCGAGAAGATGGAGCAGACGCTCTGGGAATCGGTGAAGACGCTGGAGCCGCTGCAGCCGCGCTTCGTCTCGGTCACCTACGGCGCCGGCGGCTCGACCCGCGAGCGGACCCATGCCACCGTCGCGCGGATCGTGCGCGAGACGTCGCTCCACGCCGCCGCCCATCTCACCTGCGTCGAAGCGGATCGCGACGAGGTCGACGCCATCGCCCGCGCTTATTGGGAGGCGGGGATCCGCCACATCGTCGCCTTGCGCGGCGATGCGCCGGAGCCCGGCAAGCCGTTCGAGGCGCATCCCGGCGGCTATCGCAACGCCGCCGAGCTGGTGGCCGGGCTGAAGCGGGTGGCGCCGTTCGAAATCTCCGTCGCCGCTTATCCGGAGGTCCATCCGGACTCGCCGACTTTGGCCGCTGACCTCGATAATCTGAAGCGCAAGATCGACGCCGGCGCCGACCGGGCGATCACCCAATTCTTCTTCTCGCCCGACTGCTTCTTCCGCTTCCGCGACGCGGCGGCGGCGGCCGGCATCCATGCCGAGCTGGTGCCGGGCATCCTCCCCGTCTCCAACGTCGCTCAGACCCGCCGCTTCGCCGCGAGCTGCGGCGCCACCATCCCGCCGTGGATGGACCGCCTGTTCGAAGGGCTCGACAATCTGCCGTCGGCGCGCCAGCTCGTCGCCGCCACCGTCGCCGCCGAGCTTTGCGGGCAGCTTTATGCCGGCGGCGTCCGCCAGTTCCATTTCTACACGTTGAACCGCGCCGAGCTGGCTTATGCGATCTGCCACCTGCTCGGCCTCAGGCCCAGGGAAGATGGGGTTCAAGTCCTCCATCGGGGGCGGTCGTGACGGACTGGATTTTGTTGTCCGGCGAGGAGCGAGGAGGGAGCAATGGAGACCCCATTGTGACCGACGAAGCGACGACGTCCGGGCGACAAAAGACAGTCCGCCGCTACGCGGTCGGCCGGGGAAGGCGGCTGCGGGCGTCGAGCGCCTCGACCGGGCTTCCTGGCCCGCCCTTCGGCCCTCTCCTACTCAGCCGCCTTCCCCGGCCGATCCCGACCACCTCCGATGGAGGACTTGAACCCCTATGAACATCGCCGAACAGCTTAGGGCCGCGGCGGCCGAGCGCATCCTGATCAAGGACGGCGCCTATGGCACGCAGGTCCAGGCGCGCCGCCTCCAGGAAGCCGATTATCGCGGCGGCCTCGACCTCGCCCGCGACCAGAAGGGCAATAACGATCTCCTCAACCTGACCCGGCCGGAGCTGGTCGACGCCATCGCCCGGAGCTTCGCCGACGCCGGCGCGGACATCCTCGCCACCAACAGCTTCAACGCCAACCGGATCAGCCAGGCCGATTACGGCGCCGAGCATCTGGTGCGCGAGATCAACCATGCCGCCGCCCGCATCATCTGCGAGGTGGCGGAGCGGGAAGCGCAGAAGGACGGGCGCAAGCGCTTCGTCGCCGGCGCGCTCGGCCCGACCAACAAGACCCTGTCGCTGTCGCCCAACGTCAACGATCCCGGCTATCGCGAGGTCGATTTCGACACCCTGTCCGACGTCTATGTCGAGCAGATCGAGGGGCTGGTCGAAGGCGGCGCCGAGATCGTGCTGATCGAGACGGTGTTCGACACGTTGAACGCCAAGGCGGCGATCCACGCCGCCCGCCGCGTCGATCCGGCGCTGCCGATCATGCTGTCGATGACCATCACCGATCTGTCCGGGCGCAACCTCTCCGGCCATTCGATCGAGGCCTTCTGGGCCTCGATCCGGCACGCGCGGCCGCTCTCGGTCGGCCTCAACTGCTCGTTCGGCGCGGCCCAGCTTCGCGCCCATGTCGCCGCTCTGTCGGCGATCGCCGACACGTTGATCATGGCCTATCCCAATGCCGGCCTGCCCAACGATCTCGGCGCCTATGACGAGGGGCCGGAGACCACCGCCGCCCAGGTCCGGCAATGGTGCGAGCAGGGGATCGTCAACATCGTCGGCGGCTGCTGCGGCACCACGCCGGAGCATATCGCCGCCATCGCCCGCACCGCCGGGGACTTTCCGCCGCGGCAGATCGCATCACCGCCCCGGCGGACGTTGCTTGCCGGCATCGAGCCCATGATCCTGGCCGCCTGAGAAATCCCCTCTCCCGCTCGCGGGAGAGGGCAGGGTGAGGGTCTTCTTCTTTCAGGAAGCCACGTTCCGAAAATGCCGCACATTCAAGAAATAGAAACACCCTCACCATCGGGCGCCGCCGCCGCGGGCAGCGCCTTCGTCAATATTGGCGAGCGGACCAACGTCACCGGCTCCGCCCGCTTCAAGAAGCTGGTCATGGCCGGCGATTATGCCGCCGCCGTCGAGGTCGCGCGCCAGCAGGTCGAGAACGGCGCGCAGGTCATCGACGTCAACATGGACGAGGGGCTGCTCGACGCCGAAGCGGCGATGACCACCTTCCTCAAGCTGATCGCGGCCGAGCCGGACATCGCCCGCGTGCCGATCATGATCGACAGCTCGAAATGGAGCGTGATCGAGGCCGGGCTCAAATGCGTCTCCGGGAAGCCGATCGTCAATTCGATCAGCATGAAGGAGGGCGAGGAGGAGTTCCTCGATCATGCCCGCAAGGTCCGCAACTATGGCGCCGCCGTCGTCGTCATGGCCTTTGACGAGGTCGGCCAGGCCGATACGAAGCAGCGCAAGATCGAGATTTGCGAGCGCGCCTATCGGCTGCTCGTCGCGGACGGCTTCCCGCCCGAGGACATCATCTTCGATCCCAACATCTTCGCGGTCGCGACCGGGATCGACGAGCACCGCCATTATGCGGTCGATTTCATCGAGGCGTGTCGCGAGATCAAGGCAAGATGCCCGCACGTCCACCTCTCGGGCGGCCTCTCGAATCTCAGCTTCTCCTTCCGCGGCAACGAGCCGGTGCGGCGGGCGATGCACTCGATCTTCCTGTTCCACGCCATCCCCGCCGGGCTCGACATGGCGATCGTCAATGCCGGCCAGCTCGACGTTTACGACACGATCGATCCCGAGCTGCGCGAGGCCTGCGAGGACGTCGTCCTCGACCGCCTTCCGAAAGCCGGGGGGGATGCCACCGAGCGGCTGGTGGCACTGGCCGAGAAATATCTCGGCACCGATCCGGTGCGCGAGAAGGAAGCGGCCGAGTGGCGCGGCTGGCCGGTCGACAAGCGGCTCGAACATGCTTTGGTCAAGGGCATCGACGCCTTCGTCGTCGAGGATACCGAGGAGGCGCGGCAGGTCGCGGCGCGGCCGATCGAGGTGATCGAGGGGCCGCTGATGGACGGCATGAACGTCGTCGGCGACCTGTTCGGCTCGGGCAAGATGTTCCTGCCGCAGGTGGTGAAGTCGGCGCGGGTGATGAAGAAGGCGGTCGCCCACCTCATCCCCTTCATCGAGGCGGAGAAGGAGAAGAACGGCGTCACCAAGGGCAAGGGCCTGATCGTGATGGCGACGGTCAAGGGCGACGTCCACGACATCGGCAAGAACATCGTCGGCGTCGTCCTCCAGTGCAACGGCTTCGAGGTGATCGACCTCGGCGTGATGGTGCCCTGGTCGGAGATCCTCAAGGCCGCGAACGAGAATCAGGCGGACATGATCGGCCTGTCCGGCCTGATCACGCCCTCGCTCGACGAGATGGTCACGGTCGCGACCGAGATGCAGCGGCAGGATTTCGCCTTGCCCTTGCTGATCGGCGGCGCGACGACCAGCAAGGCGCATACCGCCTTGCGCATCGACCCGGCCTATGAAGGGCCGGTGATCCACGTCCTCGACGCCAGCCGCGCCGTCGGCGTGGCCTCGTCTCTGGTCTCGGACACCCAGCGCGAGCCTTTGATCGCCAAGACGGCCGCGGATTACGAGACTCTCCGCCAGACGCGCTCGCGCAGCGGCCAGAACGAGCTCGCGACGCTCGAAGAGGCGCGGGCCAATGCCCTCCCCTTCGATCCGGCCGGCATGGCGCCGCCGCCCAAGCGTCCCGGCCTCCACCAGTTCGGCGAATGGCCGATCCGCGACCTGCGCGCCTCGATCGACTGGACGCCCTTCTTCCGCGCCTGGGAGCTGGCCGGCAATTATCCCGCCATCCTCGAGGACCCGGTGGTGGGGGAGAGCGCCAGCGCCCTGTTCCGCGACGCCGAGGCGATGCTCGACCGGATGATCGCCGAGCATTGGCTGGTTCCGACCGGCACCGTCGGCCTGTGGCGCTGCCGTCGTGAGGGCGACGACGTGCTCGTCCTCGCCGGCAATGACGAGACCCGCCTCCCGTTCCTCCGCCAGCAGGTGAAGAAAAGGGAAGGGCGGCCGAACATGTGCCTCGCCGACTTCATCTCGCCCGACGGCGAGGATTGGATCGGCGGCTTCGCGGTCGCCATTCACGGCCTCGAGCCGCATCTCGCGCGGTTCAAGGTCGAGAATGACGATTATTCGGACATATTGCTCAAGGCTTTGGCCGATCGGCTCGCCGAGGCCTTTGCCGAAGTGCTCCACGCCCATGTCCGCAACAGCGTCTGGGGCTATGCCGAGGAGCATCTGACCAACCAGCAGCTGATCCGCGAAACCTATCTCGGCATCCGCCCCGCGCCCGGCTACCCGGCCTGCCCGGACCACAGTTTGAAGCCGGACCTGTTCCGCATGCTCGGCGGCGAGCCGGCGGGGGTGACCTTGACCGAGAGCTTCGCGATGCTGCCGACCTCGGCCGTCTCGGGCTTCTATTTCGGCCACCGCGACAGCGCCTATTTCGGGGTGGCGCGGATCGGGCGCGACCAGCTCGAAGATTATGCGAAGCGGCGGGGCGTAAGCCTCCAGGAGGCGGAGAGGTGGCTGCGGCCGAATTTGGATTGAGCAGAGTCAGGCGCTGAGACTGCGGCGAAGCACGTCGCCGCGTTGAGGGCCGCGCCCGCGCCATTCGACCTGTCGCGGACATTCAATTGCGACCGGCGGCGCCCCGGCTCAGCGTCCGGGCAGGTTCACCTGCGCCTGGGTGGAGAGGTGCTGGGGCGTGGGCTTCAGCCGCAGGATGACGGTGCGGCTATTCTCCCCCGCGGGCAGGCAGCGCAGCTCCGCCTCTGTGCCCGGCCCTCCGGGCGCCGCGAAGGCGAGGCCGATCGTGTTGGCGCCGGGCCGCATGAACGGCGCGATCTCGCCATTGGCGGTCTTGTCGAAGGTGGCGACGACGGCTCCGTTGACGGTGATCGTCAGCGTCGCTTCGGGCGGAATCTGCCCCGCAACGACAGCGAGCCGCGCGCAGGTGGGGCCCGCCCCGGCTGTTCCGCCCGCCGGCGCCGCGGAGCCGGCGCGATTTTCCAGCGCGGCGACCCGCGTCTCGAGCGCGCGCAGCCGCGCCTCCATCTGCGCGGCCGATCCGGGCTGCGCCGCGGCCGCGGCGAGAGGCACGGCGAGCAGACCGGCAAAAGCCATCGTCAGGAAAGCGGATCGAATGCGCGTCATGGCTGTCTCCATCGGCGATCGAGGCGGCATCCTACACCCGGTGCCCGTCCTGCTCAACGATCGCTTTCGGCTGTCGATTCAACCGGTGGCGAGCGGGACCTAGGCTGAACGCCGACCCTGAAAGCTGCGGTCCGTTCGGATGCAGGATGGGCGGAGGCCTGAGCCTGCGCTGATGGTGGTTCGCGGCCTGACAGCGATCCGGCGACGAACCTGCAGAAGCGGAGGTTTATTCGTTCTCCTGGCGCCCCAGCACGACGTGCGTCGCGAGGTCCGTGGCAGTGGCTTCCATCACGCGGTAGCCGAGGGCGGGCAGATCCAGGCCCTCGAACATCGCCTCGCCCCGTCCGAGCAGGACAGGCGAAAGCGCAAAATGCAGTTCGTCGATCAGGCCGGCCTCCAGGTATTGGCGAACGGTCGAGACGCCGCCTCCGATCTTGACGTCACCTGCTCCCGCGGCGTCCCTTGCGCGCTCGAGCGCGGCGTGGATCCCGTCCGTGACGAAGTGGAAAATGGTGCCGCCCTCCATCACGATCGGCTCGCGGGCATGGTGCGTCAGGACGAACGTCGGCGCGTGATAGGGCGGATTGTCTCCCCACCAGCCCTTCCAGCTGTCGTCCAGCCATTCCCCGCGCACCGGGCCGAACATGTTCCGGCCAAGGATGAAGGCACCGAAGCCGTCCATCGAGCGGCGGGCAAAGGTCTCGTCCACGCCTTCCGAGCCACCGCCCTCGCCGAACATGGCCTTGAACGTCTTCGTTCCGAAGAACCAGCTGTGGAGCTCCTTCCCGCGCTTTCCCAGAGGATCCTGAAGGCTCTGTTCCGGGCCCGCTCCGAACCCGTCCAGGGAGAGCGAAAACCCAGCCACTCTGACACGTCCCACCTTTGCCTCCTCGACTGCTTGCACCATGCTGCCTTGCTGAACGAATGTCTGCAATCGGGAAGCAGCAGCGCGGCATCGAACGGCGCGTTCTGGGCGAAACGGACATCCTCGCGCCGTCCTGTTAGACCGGCGTCTTCCTCTTGCTGAAGTCGCCGGGAGCTTCCGATGACCCCCACCATCACCGCCTTCGAACGGTCGCCCGATCGCGGCAGGGGCCTGGCGCGCGACATGGGTGTCCGCTGGGCGCTCGAGGAAGTGGGCCAGGCTTACGACGTTCGTCTCGTTTCGTTCAGCGCGATGAAGGAACCCGCGCATCGCAGGCTTCATCCCTTCGGGCAGATTCCGACCTACGAAGAAGGCGATCTCGCTTTGTTCGAATCGGGGGCGATCATCTTCCATATCGCGGAGCGCCATGCGGGCCTGCTGCCCGAGGATGCGAATGCCCGGGCGCGGGCGATCGCATGGATGTTCGCCGCGCTCAGCACGATCGAGCCGCCGATCGTGAATCTCGGAATGGCCATGCTCATGGAGCGCGACAAAAGCTGGTACGAGGAGCGCCTGCCTCTCGTCCAGGATCGGGTGCGTGACCGGCTGGACGAACTTTCAAACCGGCTTGGCGATGCCGACTGGCTCGACGACGCGTTCACCGCCGGTGACCTGCTGATGGTGACGGTGCTGCGCAGGCTGAGCGCATCGGGCCTGCTGGAGGAATATCCCAACCTCGCCGCCTATGTCGCCCGCGGCGAAAAGCGGCCGGCCTGGCAGCGTGCGTTCGACGCTCAATTGGCGGTTTTCACCGGCAGCGCGGCGACCGGCTGATCGGCCATCATTCGAAAATGGAAGCCACGGAGAGCTCCTGAATCCCCGATCGGCTGGGCGGTAAGCCTCGAAGTCATGGGCTGAGAAATTCCCCACGAGGAGCTCCGACGTGTTTCAGGCATCGATGCAGATCAGCGAAGGAAGCAGCGATCGCCCGTCGATCGTTCTTCGCGGTAATCCTCCCATAATAACCGGAGTAGCTTAGCCCGTCGTAGTTCAGCTTCTTCTTGATCACCTCCAAGCGGATCCCAAGCTTCAAACCGTGGATTTCGGCAGAGTCGAAATAGTTGCTGGTAATCATGGCCGCATCGTACGCACCGAAATTTTTCGCCCGCATAAGCAGGGGGAGCTGGTGAGCAGCCGCCAACTTTGCGTAGCATCCTGTTGAATAGGCATACCAACGCTCAGCATTTGTGTGACTGAACCACATGCCATAGATTGTGAGGAGCGCGGAGCTACCGAATACCCCAATCATCAACATGGGCTCGCCTGAGCGTAGCTTCGTCCACAGCGGCGCGTCCGTCCGGCGCGCAAGCGGTCCGAACAGGAAGTGGCACACCTTGAGGGCCAGATACAGGAAGAGCGTCCACTCGATAATGCCAAGCATGCCGCCGCGCCCGACGTCAGCGGGGATTGGCTTCAGACGGTGGCTGGGCGCCCAGCAGCTTCTTCAATTCCGCCGCACGATCGCCCGTCGCCCCGGCGATGAGCTTTTCGAGCGCCATGCGCCGGGCGGTTTCGAGCGCTATCGCGGGATCGACCGCCACATCGGGCTTCACGCCCACCCCTTCCCAATTCGTCTTCGAAATCGGGTTCACGGCTGCCCCGGTGGGGACGAAGATGGCGAAATGCCGGTCGATCAGGAGAAATTCCCCGGGATTCGCGCCGCCTCCGGTCACGGCGCCAACGATCGTGCCGCGCTTCATCTGCTGGAGATCGTAAGCAAATTCTTCCGCGCCCGATGCCGTCTTGTTGCTGGTGAGCACATAGACGGGCTTGTCGGTGCTCCAGCGCCCTCCCGGGAGATAGGGAAGAGCCCATACCTGCCGGTCGACGGCCTCGTCGCGCCGATGGATGCGATCAATCTCCGTCCCAGGCGGGACGAGATAGCTTAGCGCCATCGCCACCATAGCCGGATCGCCCCCGCCATTGTCGCGCAGGTCGAAGATCAGCGCGTCGGTGTACTGCAGGAACGCCATTGCTGCAACGAGGGTGGGCCCGGCATTCTGAGGCCGGGCAAAAAAGTTGAACTTCAGATAGCCGATGTTGCCGTCGAGCACTTCCACTTTGCGAATGTCATAATTGATCCGGCGCATCATCGTCTGCTGCTGCGCCATGGTCGCCGCATCGGGCTCGCCGTCGGCGCCAAGCTGCGGCAATGGCTGGCGAGACCAGAACAGGCGGAGATGCCGGTCATGCGCCACGGGCGCGATGACGGCGTTCACCGCGTCGGCGAAGGCCTTGGGATCGCTGAGAGCGTCGAACCCGCCGGATGACAGCTTGCCGCGAAGCGCCTGCGCGATGACCGCCGTCCTGTCCGGAAAGACGTAGCTGGCCGAGATTTGGGCGATGGCGCTTTCGATGACCGCCTTGCGCGCCGCGGCGCTCAGGGTGGGAGTCGGCACATTCGCCGGCGGGGGCGTCTGCGCAGTCACGGGTGAGCAGATGACGCTCACCGAAAGGAGTGAAGCGGCGAGCAAAGGGCTGATCCGATCGGATTTCATTGGAGACCTCCAGATTACGCTTCAAAGCCCATGGCATGCCTTATTACTATATATGTAGAGTTATGAGTCAAGGGACAGGCGGGCTGGACGAGTGCAGTCAGTGCGGCTTGCGTAAACTGGTCGCGCAGCAGGCGCGTTCAGCTTCAGAAAATTACGAGGCTGGCGTCTCTGGCGAGGGCTCGGGTAAGCCGGGCATGCCACCGTGCCGAAGCGACGATGGCCATGAGCTCGATCGGCAGCACCGCGGCTTGCAGAATCGCGCGATCATCAACGACAAGCATCACCCCGTTGAAGATCATGAGTGTCGCAGTCACCGCTGCGGACAAGGAGGCGGTACGGATGACCCGCGACCAGTCGCCTTCCAGCAGCCCCCAGGCAAGCCGAAGATGCAATATGCAGAGCAAGAGCCAGAGACCCAGCAGGGTCGGTTGGGCAGCTAAATAGGCCCAGGACAAATAAAGCTCCTGGGTCGTGCCCAGTGCAGGCACGCCATAGAGCCCGTCCTTCGCTGAGAATAGGCTGGACAAGCCGGCTGCGCATGCGAATTGGAGTGCCGCCATCGGGATGATCAGGCCAAGGGCAAGCGAATAGTTCGCCAGAACGAAGCGCCCTTCTTCATGTTTCGGCATCTCCAGCCCGGCCGCCATCAAGCACCCGGTCGCAAAGGCGAGCGGCTTTCCCTCATCGATTGCCGCTCCGAATTCCCCCTGCATGGCAAGCGCCCACTCGCGGCGACTTTCGCCAAGACAGCTTATCGCCAGCGACATCACGGCTCTTGCCAAAGCCGCGGTCACGCCAGGGCAGCCCGGGAGGGGAGCCTGAGGCTATCGTCGATTGCCGCCCGTGCAAACGCGATCCCCGCGGCGGTGAGCCTGTAGGCGTGGCGCGCGGGGCGGCCCGGCTGTGTCGGCTCGCGCCATTCGGCTGCGACAAGCCCCTGCTCGGTCATGCGCATCAGCAGCGGATAGAGCGTACCCGACATAAGGCCGGTTTCCTTCATCAGCTCATAGCCATGGCGCCATTGCGCCGCTCGCTCGGAGAGAGTTGCCAGGAGCATGAGCATCTGTTTCGATGGTCGTCGGTTGCGGGGCATAACGCTACACAACCTATGTAGAGTTACGTGTCAAGGCGGGCTGGTTGCGTCGGGAGCCGTCATCCCGGACGATGCCGGAAAAGCGCCAGTTTCCGGGAGGGCGTCCGCTATCACCCGGCTGGAATAGCCGTTCTGGGCCGGATGCGGTCATTGGAAGGATGGGCCGCCGAGTGGTGGCTATTGTCATCTCGAGCCTGACAGCCGTCCGCCAGCTAACGGCCGATGGTAGACCTGCTTGCTAAATCCATCGTGACACACGAACGGAGCGCAAGCGGCTCCAGGCATCGGCCAAGCCGCAGCCGTGTTACGAACTGCGCTCAGTGTTGTTCCGGCGAGGGACGGGCCGCGATTAACCCTCTTCCGGCCTAGACGTGGCGGCCTGTCTCGGCGAGCGGGGGGCATGAGACTTGCGCCCGCCTTGCTCCTATTCGCCTTCATCGCGGCGCCTTTGGCGGCGCAACCAGGCTCCGGGGCTGGTGCCTTCCTCGTGCCGGAACGCGGCCGCGCCTACAATTCGCTCCAGGACGCGGTGTCCGCGATCGGCAATGGCAGCGGCACCGTTCAGATCGCGCCCGGCACCTACCGCCAGTGCGCCGTGCAGGAAGCGGGGGAGGTGGCCTTCGTCGCCAAGGAACCCGGCACCGTCATCCTCGACGGCGCGACCTGCGAGGAGAAAGCGGCCCTGGTGCTGCGCGGCCGCGCGGCCCGTGTCGAGGGTCTCACCTTCCAGAACATCCGCGTGCCCGACGCCAACGGCGCCGGCATCCGGCTCGAGCAGGGCAATCTCACCGTCCGCGAGAGCCTGTTCCGCGACAGCGAGAGCGGCATCCTCGCCGGCAATGACGGCGGCGGCCGGATCCTCGTCGAGCAGTCGACCTTCTCCGGCCTCGGCCGCTGCGACCGCGATCTCGACTGCGCCCACAGCATCTATATCGGCGGCTATGGCTCGCTGACCGTCCGCCGCAGCCGCTTCGAGCGCGGCCGCGGCGGCCATTACGTGAAGAGCCGCGCGGCGCGGATCGAGGTCGCCGAGTCGAGCTTCGATGACAGCTTTGGCCACCTCACCAATTACATGATCGACCTGCCCAACGGCGCCACCGGCCTGATCGCCGGCAATGTCTTCGTCCAGGGGCGCGACAAGGAGAATTACAGCGCCTTCGTCACCGTCGCGGCGGAGGGCGTCGTCAACAGCTCGGCCGGCCTCGCCGTCCGCGACAACGAGGCGGGCATGGTGCCCGGCCTCAGCCGCGCTACCGCCTTCGTCGCCGATTTCACCGGCCAGCCCATGCAGATCGAAGGCAATCGCCTCGCAGCCGGAATCGCCCGCTACCAGCGCCGCTGATTTCCACCGGCCGCGTCTGCGACTAGGGACGGATCGATGATCGAGCCCCCGCCGCAATCCCGCCCGCTCGATCGCCTGCGCGCATTGGTCATGGCGGACGAGCGGCTGCAGGCGGAGCTGGCCCCGATCGAGGATCCGGCGCAGCTGTCGGAGCGGGTGCTGGCGCTCGCCGCGGCGAACGGCATCGCGCTCGCCGCGAGCGATCTGGCCGATGGCCTGCGGCCCGACCCGCTCGGCATTTCCCATTTCTCCGACCCGCTGCCGTCGCACCTTTCCTGGCCGTCGCCCGCCTGGCGCCCGGTCGCCGTCACCGGCCTGTCGGGCAGGGGTGCAGCCGTCGACTGGGCCCGTTTCGGCGATGCGCCCTGGCCCGAGGCCTTTTTCGGCCTCGCCGCCCGCCGAGTCTCCGGCCGTCCGTTCAATCGTCTGTTCCGCTACCGCATGCGTCTGGAGGATTTCGTCGCCGCGGCGGCGCGTGCGCCCGCGCCGGACGGCTTCATCTTCCACATGTCGCGCTCGGGCTCGACGCTGGTCGCCCGCATGCTGGCGGCGCTGCCGCAAAGCCTGGTCATTTCCGAAGCGCCGCCGCTCGACGCGATGGTGCGGCTTGCGGATGAGGCCGCTTCGCCCGTCGATGCGGTCGATGCCGTCCGGGCGATGACCGCGGCGCTCGGGCGCCGCGCGGCGGGATCGGGCCCCTGTTTCATCAAGCTCCATTTCTGGCACGCTTCGGCTTTGCCCCTGTTTCGACGGGCCTATCCGGCAGTGCCCTGGCTGTTCCTCCACCGCAATCCGGTCGAGGTGCTGGTCTCGCAGATGGGCCAACGGGGCGCCGAGACGATGCCGAAGGTGATGCCGATACTTGGCATCGACGCGACCGCGCCGGGAGAAGAGCAGGTCGCCCAGGCGCTGGCGCGGATCTGCGCGGGGGCGATGGGCATGGCTGCGACCGGCGGCGGCCTCTTCGTCGATTATGCGGATCTGCCGGGCGCGGTCGTCTCGCGCATTCTCCCCCATTTCGGCGTGGACCCGGACGAGGAGGGTCGTGCGGCGATGGCGGCGGCGGCCTTACGCGACGCCAAGCGGCCGTCGCGGTGCTTCGAGCCGGACGCCGCCGCGAAGCGACGGGAGGCGACCGAGCCGATGCGCCGGGCGGTCGGCGTTCATCTTGCCCACCTCCATGAGCGGCTGAAAGCGCTCGGCGGTGAGGCTATAGCGACGCGATGACTCGATTCTGGCCCTTCCTGCTTCTCCTGCTCGCGCTGGCCGCGCCGGCGCGGGCGCAGCTGCCGCCGGGCGGCAAGGCGATGGCGGTGCGGCTGGTCGCGGAGACCGACCGGCCGGCGCCGGGAGGCCGCGTCGCACTCGCCTTGCTGATGACGCCCAAGCCGGGCTGGCACGGCTATTGGCAGAATCCCGGCGATGCCGGCGCGCCGACGCGGATCGCCTGGACGCTGCCGCCGGGCGTCGAAGCGGCGCCGCTTCTCTATCCGGTGCCGGAAAGGCTGCTGATCTCCGGCCTGATGAACTATGTCTATCAGGGCCCCTATGCCGAGCTGACCGCGCTCGACATCCCCTCCGGCCTCGCGCCGGGCACGCGCCTGCCGGTGCGCGCGAAGGTCGATTATCTCGTCTGCACCGACCGGATCTGCGTGCCCGAAACCGCTTTGGTCTCCGCCGACCTGGTCGTCGGCGCGGGCGGCGCCGAGCGGCGCGCGGATTTCGACCGCTACCGCATGGCCCTGCCGAAGCCGCTCGGCGCGACCGGCCGTTTCGAGACGGCGGGAGGCCGGCTGCGGATCGCGGTGCCGCTCCCCGCCGCGATCCCGGTCGAGGATCCCTATTTCTTCCCGCTCACCGAAAATGCGGCGCTCTACGCCGCCCCGCAGAGCGTCTCCCGCCGCGGCGACCTGCTGATCGTCGAGACCGGGGCCGGAGAGACAAAGCCCGGCGCCCTCGCCGGCGTGCTCCGAATCGGCCCCGGTCAGGGGCTGACGGTCGCGGCGGCGCCGGGGACGGTGCCGGCGGCGGGTATTCCGGTGATGGCCGGTTCGAGCGATGGGGCGGCGGCGGGCCAGCCTCTGCTCGTCACCTTGCTTGCCGCCCTGCTCGGCGGACTGCTGCTCAACGTCATGCCCTGCGTCTTCCCGATCCTCAGCCTCAAGGCGCTCAGCCTCGCCCGGGCCGGCGGCCCTTCGACGCCGCTCAGGACAGGCCCTTCGAATTCGTCCGCGGTCTCCCTGGGGACCGATCATGAACGCGCGGCGCGGCGCGAGGCGCTTGCTTATACGGCCGGCATCATCCTCGTCTGCCTCGGCCTCGGCGGCATATTGCTGGCGCTGCGGGCGGGCGGCTCGGCGGCGGGCTGGGCCTTTCAGCTCCAGGATCCGCGCGTGATCCTGCTGCTGCTGCTGCTGGTGACGGCGATCGCGCTCAACCTCGCCGGCCTGTTCGAGCTACCCGGCTTCGGCGGCGGCGACGGCCTCGCCGGCCGGGGGGGCATGGCCGGCGCCTTCTGGACCGGCGCCCTGGCCGCTTTCGTCGCCACGCCGTGCAGCGGCCCGTTCATGGCGACCGCGCTCGGCGCCGCTTTGCTCCTGCCCGGGCCGCTCGCTCTGGCCGTGTTCGGCGGCCTCGGCCTCGGCCTCGCTCTGCCCTTCCTGCTGCTCGGCTTCGTGCCGCCGCTGCGGCGGCTGCTGCCGCGGCCGGGCCCGTGGATGAACCGGCTGCGGCGCATCCTCGCCGTGCCGATGTTCCTCACCGCCTTGTGGCTGGCCTGGCTGCTCGGCCGGCTGTCGGGACGGGAAGGGCTGGCGCTCGGCCTCGCCGCCGCCCTGATCGTGGCGGCTTCGCTCCGGTGGGCGGGGAGGCGGCAGCGATGGCGCCCGGCCCTCGCCGCCATGGCCGCCGCTTCCATCGCCGCGGTCCTCGTCCTGCCGGCCGTCGCCGCGCCCGCCGCGGCGGAGACGGGCGGGATGCTGAAGGCGGAAAGGTTCGGCGAGGCGCGGCTGGCGGCCCTGCGCGCCTCCGGACGGCCGGTCTTCGTCTATTTCACCGCCGATTGGTGCCTCACCTGCAAGGTCAACGAGAAAGCGGTGCTCGAGCGCGACGAGGTCGCCCGCGCTTTCGCCGCCCGCAACGTCGCCGTCCTGGTCGGCGACTGGACCCGCGGCGACCCCGAGATCGGCCGCTTCATCGAAAAGCAGGGCCGCTCGGGCGTTCCCCTCTATCTCTGGTATGCCCCAGGCAAGCCGCCCGAGATTCTGCCGCAGATCCTGACCGTGGGAAGCGTCGCCGGCCTCGCCGCCTGAGATCCTCCCCCGGATTCCTCCGGGGGAGGGGGACCGCCTGAAAGGCGGTGGAGGGGCCTGGCACCGCGGCATGCCCCTCCACCGCGTTGCGCGCGGTCCCCCCTCCCCTCGAAATCGAGGGGAGGATTTGGAATCAGTTCGGCCAGGCGCGGTTGCCGGCCAGCCAGGTCTCCAGCACTTTGGTGTTGCGGATGTCCTGCGCCGAGGCGCCGGCGAAGATGTCGCGGTCGATGAAGATGAAATCGGCATAATGGCCCTTGTCGAGGCTGCCGAG
>JAXDOV010000219.1:0-6953 GCA_034668705.1 Sphingomonadales bacterium | reverse complement strand
CGGCTGTTCGTGGCGATGATCGCCGGCCACATCCTCGTCGAGGTGTTCGGCAATTTCGTCGTCCAGGGCATCAACGCCGGCGGCATCGGCCCGGCGATCAGCCTGCTGTCCTTCGTCTTCATCGCCGGCGTGATGGCGCTCGAAGTGCTGGTCTGCGCCATTCAGGCCTACGTGTTCGCATTGCTGACCTCGCTCTACATCAACGACGCGGTCAACCTTCACTGAGTTTTCAAAGAGTTGCAAAGGAGATAATCATGGACCTCGCTTCTGCCCAAGTCATCGGTGCCGGCCTCGCGGCCATCGGCGTCGGCGCCGCCGCGATCGGCGTCGGCAACGTGTTCGGCTCGTTCCTCGAGAGCGCCATCCGCAATCCGGCCGCGGCCGACAGCCAGCAGGGCCGGCTCTTCATCGGCTTCGCGGCCGCCGAGCTGCTCGGCCTGATCGCCTTCGCCGTGGCGATGATCATCCTCTACGCGCGCTAAGCCCAATAGCGGGCGGGGCCTCCCCCGCTTGCGCCTCGGGAAGGTCTCATGCCTCAGATCAATCAGCTGGCCGAAGTCGCCTATTCGCAGTTCTTCTGGCTGCTGCTGGTGCTTGCGATCATCTATATCGGCATCGGCCACGGCCTGCTGCCGCGGATCCAGTCGACCGTCGACGCGCGCGACCGGCGCGTCGCCGACGATCTGGCGGCGGCGCAGGGTGCCCGCACCGGCGCCGACGAGATCGAGGCCGATTATCGGTCGCGCATGGATGCCGGCCGCGTCGAGGCAATGAAGCTGGTCCAGGAATCGAAGGCGGCCAGCGCCCGCACCGCCGAGGAAAGGATCCGCGCCGCCGGCAGCGAGATCGCCGCCCGGACGGAGGAAGCGGAAGCGCGGATCCGCGAGGCGGAGCAAGCGGCGCTCGCCGATATCGAGACGGTCGCCGCCGAAGCGGCGCGGGACATGGTGCAGCGGCTGGCCGGGCTCAAGGTCAGCCCCGAAAAGGCCGCGCAGGCCGTGAAAGCGAGCCTCCATGGCTGATCCGACCACGACCGCCGCGCATGTCGGCGCGCCCGAGCATCATCCCGAGCCCAAAGCTCTCGGCCTCGACGCGCCGCAGTGGATCGCGCTGGCAATGGTGCTCGTCTTCGCGATCATCATCTGGAAGCGCGTGCCGGCGATGATCGCCTCGGCGCTCGACAAGAAGATCGCGGCGATCCGCGAGCAGCTCGCCGAGGCCGCGCAGTTGCGCGCCGAGGCCGAGGCGCTGAAGGCCGAATATGAAGCCAAGGCGGCGGCTGCCGATGCCGAGCGCGAGACGATGCTCGAGCGCGCCCGCCACGAGGCCGATGCGCTGGTCGAGCAGGCCAGGACGGACACCGCCGCCTTGATCGAGCGGCGCACCCGCATGGCGGAGGACAAGATCGCCGCCGCCGAGCGTCACGCCGTCGAGCAGGTGCGCGCCCGCGCCGCCGCCGCCGCCGCCGCCGCCGCCGCGCGCATCATCGCCGAGGACATGGACGCCGGCGCCGACAAGGCCCTGGTCGACCGCACCATCGAGGGCCTCGGCCGCGGCCATTGAGGCCGGGTCGATTCAGTCAATAAGCCTGCACGTCCTGGAACCCGTCAAGCTCATGCCCTGACGGGCAAATCTCAGTGCATCGCGTTGTCGACCGTGTTGCTGGCCGACTGGATGTCCTGTCCGGCGCCGCGGACGGTGTTGCAGGCGACGATCGAGGCGATGGCGCCGGCGATGAGGGCGATGGTCAGGCTCTTGCGGAACATCGGATTTCTCCATTCACTCTGGCGCACCAACAAGGTGCGCGGGTGCGGCGTCAATGCCCGCCCGCGCGCGACGGTTCCGAACGCTTCATGGCGATCGCGGCCCCCTTAGTCCTCCCTGTCCGCGAAGCGGATGGGGAGGGGGACCACCCGAAGGGTGGTGGAGGGGCTTCTCTGAGTCAGTTGGCCCCTCCACCGCACTTCGTGCGGTCCCCCTCCCCGCGGCCTGCGGCCGCAGGGAGGACTAAGCCAAGCGGACAATCCTTGGAAAGTCGCGTCCTAGCCCTGCAGCTTCGCCGGCGCGCGCTTGCGCCAGGCTGCCGCGAGCGCGCTTTCGAGCAGGTCGGAGGACACCGCCGCCAGATTGACGAGCGTGCTGCCGCCGCGGCCCCAGGCGCCGGCGGCGGGCTTGAACGCGTCCGGCGCGAGGTGGATGAAATCCTCCTGCTGCTCGGGCATCAGACCGGCCATGCCCCATTCCGCGTTCGGGTTGCCGAGCGAGGCGAAGATTTTCCCGCCGACGCGAAAATCGGGGTGCCCCATGTGCGACCTCTCCTCGGTGCCGGGGAAGGAGAGGGCGATGTGGCGGAAGTCGTCGGGCGTGGGCATGGCCCCCACCTATCAGAGGACGAAGCCCGGGCGAAGCCGCCGGGCTTCATCGCGGCCCACTCTTCGGCCATAGCCGGGCGATGGACTCGGATCCCGACCGCCTGCAGCTTTCGACCGAGGAGATGCGCCGGCTCGGCCATGCGGTCGTCGACGCCGTCGTCGCTCAGTACGAAGGGCTGGCCGACGGCCCCGTTGGCCGCAGGGCCCCGCGCGACATGCTGGAGACGCTGCTGCGCGAGCCGGTGCCCGAGGCGCCGGGCGATCCGCTGGCTCTGCTCGAACGCATCGGCAGCGACATCCTGCCGAACACGCTCCGCGTGAACCATCCGCGCTTCTTCGCCTTCGTGCCCAGCCCCGGCAATTTCGTCAGCGCCATGGCCGATGCGCTGGCGGCGGGCTTCAACGTGTTCGCCGGCACCTGGTTCGCCGGCTCGGCCGCCGCCCAGGTCGAATTGGTCGTGGTCGACTGGCTGCGCGAGATTTGCGGCCTGCCCGAGGGGGCCGGCGGCCTGTTCGTCAGCGGCGGCTCGATGGCGAATTTGACCGCCCTCGCTGCCGCCCGCCATGCCCGCCTCGGCGGACGCACCGACGGCGCGACCGTCTATCTGAGCGACCAGACCCATTCGTCGGTCGCCCGCAGCCTCGGCGTGCTCGGCTTCGCGCCGGAGCAGGTGCGCACGCTGCCGTCGGACGCGGATTTCCGCCTGTCCCTCGACGGCCTCGCCCCCGCCGTCGCGGCCGATCGCGACGCGGGCCTCCGCCCCTTCTGCGTCGTCGCCAATGCCGGCACCACCAATAGCGGCGCCGTCGATCCGCTGGCCGATCTCGCCGCTTTCTGCCGCGCGCAGGGGCTCTGGCTCCACGTCGACGGCGCCTATGGCGCGCCCGCCATCCTCACCGAACAGGGCAAGACGGCCCTGGCCGGGCTGGGCGAGGCCGATTCGCTCTCGCTCGATCCGCATAAATGGCTGTTCCAGACCTTCGAATCGGGCTGCGTCCTGCTCCGCGACCGGACCCTGCTGCGCGACGCCTTCCAAGTGATGCCGGAATATCTCCGCGACACTGAGCGCGGGCTGGAAGAGGTGAATTTCGGCAATTACGGCATCCAGCTGACCCGATCCTTCCGCGCGTTGAAGCTCTGGCTGTCGCTGCAGGTCTTCGGCCTCGCCGCCTTCCGCAACGCGATCGCGCGCGGCATTGGGCTGGCGGAGCAGGCCGAACGGGCGCTCCGCCGGTCCGGCGCCTGGACGATCGTCACCCCGGCCCAGCTCGCGGTGGTGACCTTCCGCTGCGCGCTCCCCGGTCTGAGCGAGGCCGAAGCCGATGCGCGCCACGCCCGGATCGTCGAGGCGATGATGGAAGACGGCTTCGCTCTGGTGACGTCGACGGTGCTGAGCGGCCGCCCGGTGCTGCGCCTCTGCACGATCAACCCGCGCACCAGCGACGAGGATATTGGGGAGACAATCCGCCGCCTCACCGAGGCTGCGCAGCGCCTGGGCTAGTTGCTATTGCACGTTGGCGACGTTGTATTTCAGCACTTCGTCATGGGTGAGGCAGCGGCGGGTCGAATGGTCGCCGCCCTGCTGCTCGACCGCTTTCTGCTGGTACATCACCTCGGTCAGCAGCTTGCGCGAGACGCCCATGCGGATCAGGAAATCATTGTCCTCACTGGCGAGCAGGGCCGAATCCTGCTCGATGTCGCCGATCAGCCCGACCGTCTCCTCGGTGCCGCGAAGCACCCCCGCCTCGATCGCCCGGCGGTCGGTCGTATGGGTGAACATGTGGACGATGAACAGGCCGCCCGGATCGACGAAGCGGATGCGGCCGCCCATGAACATGAAGTTGCAGGAGGAGAAGCAGGCCCAGCCGCTCGGGATGCGGGTCGGGATCATCGCCTGGCGGATCAGCTTGCCGGCCTCGGTGCCGGCGCGCGCGTCGCCGCCGGGCGAGCGCAGCCAGATCTCGTCGACCGGCTTCTCCTTGTCCAGCGCCGCCTGCAGCCGGGCGGCGACTCCGGCATCGATCTGCCCCTCCGCCAGCAGGACGCGCCTGCCGTCCCTGGCGATGCGGGTGAACTTCATCGGCCCGCCGGCCGCCCAATCGGGGCTGGCGGGGCAGCTGGGGTTGCGCGGATCCATGCCCGCGGCGCCGGCCGGCCCCGAGAGAAAAGCGGCGAGCGCGACGAGCCAGGCCGCACGGCGCATGATCAGGCGGCCAAAGTGTAGCCCGACGCGCCCGGCGCCCGGCACATATTCTTGGTGACCCGGGTCTCCTCGCCGTCGACGATGACGACGTCGGTGACGGCGAGGCAGGAGGCGCCGTCGGCGCGGGCGGTCTGGCCGCTGACGGTGGAGGAGCCGGTGACGTTCGGCCTGCTCTCGCTGGTCCAGCTCGATGAGCTGCCGACGCCGCCGCGGACCGCATTCTGGGTCGCGGTCGCCGCCTGCTTCTGCTCCTTGCAGGTGAGGAGCCGGCTGATCCCGTCGTTGATCAGCGAGTGGATCGGAATATAGACGCCGCCGACGCTCGACGGGATGCCGCTCCGGCCGAGCGCGCCGCCGGCGATCTGGCCGGCGATCGAGCCGAACATCGAATGTTTCGGCTTGTTCTCGCATCGCCCGCCGACCTGCTCCTTGGCCAGCGCCGCGCCCGAGCAGGCGAGGACGAGCAGGGCCGAAACGGCGAGAAGGCTGCGGAGATACGCCATGTCACTGAACCCCTATCGGAATCGCTGGCAGATTAAGCGGGCCGAAAGCGCCGGTCAAACGCTCCGTATGGCTCCCCGGACGTCGATCGGGCTGGCCTGCGGCGGCCGCGGCACCTAAATCCCCTTTCGTGAGCCAGCCGCCGACCGACCGCTTCAACGAGGAGAAATCCGCTTACACCGTCCGCGGCAGCGACCAGCCGGACCTGGAGGCGGGCGTCGCCGCGATCCGCAGGATCGTGAAGGGCCTGCCCGTCCGCCCCGGCGTCTACCGGATGCTCGATGCCAAGAGCGAGGTCCTCTACGTCGGCAAGGCGCGGGCGCTGCGCAACCGGGTGACCAATTACACCCAGGTCGCGCGGCTTTCGAAGCGGCTGCAGCGGATGGTCTCCCAGACCCGCTCGATGCAGATCGTCACCACCAATACCGAGGCCGAGGCTTTGCTGCTCGAGGCGCAGCTGATCAAGCGCTACCGGCCGCCCTATAACGTGTTGCTGCGCGACGACAAAAGCTTCCCCTTCATCCTGTTGCGCGAGGACCACCCCTTCCCGCAGGTGCGCAAGCATCGCGGCGCCCGCCGCGCCAAGGGCCAATATTACGGGCCCTTCGCCAGCGCCGGCTCGGTCACCCGCACCCTCAACGCGCTGCAGAAACTGTTCCTGCTGCGCAGCTGCACCGACACCTTCCTCGCCACCCGCAAGCGGCCCTGCCTGCTCTACCAGATCCGCCGCTGCTCGGCCCCCTGCGTCGGCCGGATCGGCGCGGAGGATTATGCCGAGCTGGTCGACGATGCGAAGAATTTCCTCGCCGGCAAGTCGACCCAGGTGCAGCAGAAGCTCGCCTCGGCGATGAACGCCGCGTCGGAGGCGATGGATTTCGAGCTGGCCGCCGTCTTCCGCGACCGGTTGCGCGCGCTCACCTTCATCCAGGGCACGCAGACCATCGCCGCCGAGGGGCTGGGCGATGCCGACATCTTCGCTCTGGCCTGCAAGGGCGGGACGATGTGCGTCCAGGCCTTCTTCATCCGCGGCGGCAACAATTGGGGCCATCGCAGCTTCTTCCCCGCCCATACCAACGACGTGCCCGAGGCGGAGGTGCTCGCCAGCTTCCTGATGCAATTCTACGAGGAGGTGCCGCCGCCGAAGGCGGTTTTGCTCGACCGCCAGGTGCCCGACGCCGATCTGGTCGCCGAGGCCCTGTCCGAACGGGCGGAGCGCAAGGTGATTCTCAGGGTCCCGAAACGCGGCGACCAGGTACGGATGATCGCCCAGGCGAAGCGCAACGCCGAGGAGGAGCTCGACCGCCACCTCGCCGAGACCAGCACCCAGGCGAAGCTGTTGCGCGCGCTCACCGAGATGTTCGAGCTGCCCGAGCCGCCGGAACGGATCGAGGTCTATGACAACAGCCATGTGATGGGGACCAATGCGGTCGGCGCGATGATCGTCGCCGGGCCGGAAGGCTTCCGCAAGAACGCCTATCGCAAGTTCAACATCAAGCGGCCGGAGACCGTGCCGGGCGACGATTTCGCGATGATGCGAGAGGTGCTCGGCCGCCGCTTCGCCCGGCTCGAGCAGGAGGATCCCGACCGCAGCCGCGGCGAATGGCCGGACCTGCTGCTGATCGACGGCGGCAAGGGCCAGCTCAACGCCGTCGTCGAGACGCTGGAATGCGCCGGCATCCACGACATCCCCGTGGTCGGCATCTCGAAGGGGCCGGACCGCAATGCCGGCCGCGAGATCATGCACCTGCCGGGCGGGCGCGAGATCACCCTGCCGGCCAACTCGCCCTTGCTCTTCTACCTCCAGCGCCTCCGCGACGAGGCCCATCGCTTCGCCATCGGCGCCCACCGCCAGAAGCGCGCCAAGAGCATGGCCTCC
>JAXDOV010000218.1:0-11268 GCA_034668705.1 Sphingomonadales bacterium | reverse complement strand
CACCCCTATCCCCTCCCTTGAAGGGAGGGGTTATTCGGTGTTCAGGCCCCGATCTGCCGCGCCTTGCGGATGGCACGATAGGCGAGCGCCTTGCCCATGTTCCGCCGCGGGAAGGGCGCGGGCGGCCGGGGATCCACGCCGAACCGCCGCAGCAAATGGTTCATGCCGCGCACGTCCGCTTCCTGGTAGATCCAGTGCGATTTCCAGGTGATCGAGAAGCTGACCGACGGCTCCGGCCCGTTCTTCACCCAATGCGGCCACATCAAAGGCACATGCACCGCTTCGCCGGGCGTCAGTTCGAACTTCTCGCCGCGCGCCTCGTAATCGTCGCGCCAGGCGACGTTGCGGTGGCCGCCGACGTGATAGGCTTCGTGCTTCTCATGCGGCACGACATCCTCTTCGCCGGGCACGATCATGATCGTCTTCGAGCCTTTGATCTGGAGCAGGATATTATGCTCCGGATCGAGGTGGAACGGAGTCACCGCGCCCGGCGAGGAGACGAAGATGAAGCCGACTTTGGTCAGCATCTCGCCCGACACCGGCGCGATCGCCGGCGCCATTTCGCCCAGCGCTTCGTCGAGCAGGGCGCCGTAAGCCGGGTCGAGATTGACGTTCTTCAGCACCATCCAGCTGCCGCATTGCTCGATCCGGCGGATCGTCTCCTGGGCGCTGAGGCCGGTATGGGAAACCGCGTCCGGCTCGACGCCATAGGGCAGGTCGCCCGCATTATATTCGACGTTCTTGGGGTCGAGCCGGCCGGCCAGGCCGACCAGCGCCTCCAGCGTCAGCAAGGGATGGCCGGCGAGCCCGTGGGTGAGCTTGCCCGGCCGCTCCGGATAGAGGGCGCCGAAACGCTGCAGGTCGCTGTCGGAGAAGATGCTCATTTTTCGCTTTCCCTGGGGGTGATCAGGCGGCGCAGCAGCGCCGATCCGGTTTCGAGGGCGCGGGCGCCCGCATAGAGCGCGCGGCGGCGGCGGCCGGCGAGCGGCACGGTGACCCGGACGATCGAACGGCGCTCGGCCCACAGGCTGTTGATCATCGGATGGTTCTCGACCGCGCAGCTGTCGGTCCAGGCGATGTCGGCGCGCTCCAGCACCTTCAGATTCTCGATCTGGACGAGCACGCCGGGCGAGAAGCGGGCATATTCCTCGTCGAAGGCGATCTTGAAGGTGAAGCCGCCCGGCGGCGCCAGGAAGTTGACCAGCATCGCGATCGGCCGCCCGTCGAGCGAGAGCCGGAGGAATTCGAGCCGCCCCGCCGCCTGGGCGCCGGCGACGGCGTCGCGGAAGAAGGCCTGCTTGGCCGGATGGGAGGCGAGCGCCGAGCCGGCGCGGCCCTTCCAGCCACCGGCTTCCAGGCCGAGAAACTCGTCGCAGCAGCGCGCCGCCTCCTCCGCCGAACCCGCGCGCGAGACGGATACCGTCCCCAGCTCGCGCAGCCGCGCGGAGAGGCGGGCCAGCTCCTTGCGCTTCTTCTTGCGCACCGCCTGCTCGTAATAGGCCTGCGGCGACAGCCTGCTGTCGAGCAGGGCCCGGCGGCTGCGATGGACGATCGGGCAGGGCCGGCCCAGAGCCGCCGCCGCTTCGGCCAGGCCGCGATGCACCGGCCCGTCCTCGACCAGACCGGTCATGTGGAAGAAGCCGCGCGCCCAGGGCGCCGCGTCCAGCGCCTGCAGAATTTCCATCCAGAACGCCGCTTCCTCGCCCCGGCGGATGAGCGGCGTGCCGAGGAAGCTCTGGTGATGCGCCCAGTTCTGGACATGGGCGGCGGGGGTGCGGCCGTAGCGCCGCTCGATCCGCACCGGCAGCAGGCCGATCAGCGCGCTCTCGCCCCGCCACACGCCGAGGATCCGGATCGGGCCGTCCGGCAGGAGGTGGCGGATGCCGGCTTCCACGAACCAGCGCTCGGCGAAGACGTTCGGCTCCGCACAATCCTCGGCGAGCCGGTCCCACGGACGCCGCCAGTCGAGCGGCAGGTCGCGCACGTCGCCGATGCGGACGGAGAGGGCGGCCGACTCGTCCTGCCCTTCGTCGCGGGGCGGCTCGGTTGCGACGGCGGCGGCTGCGCTCAGCATCGTTCAGGCTGCAGCCGCGCAGATGTCGCCGGAGCGGACCGGGGTGACGTCGTGGCGGGCGAACAGGTCGAACACGCCGTCCCACCAGCCCCAGAAGGCGGCAAGGTCGGCGGCGTCGCGGACATAGGGCGTATGGCCCGGCACGATCGTCGGCGTGTGGAAGGAGAGGCTGAACAGGGCCTGCCCCTGGTCCAGCAGCCGTTCGATCGCCGCCTTCGCCTCGGCCAGGGGCACGCCCTCCGGGGTGAGCGGGATGCGGTTGAGAAGCCCGCTGCGGGCCAGCGGCCCGCGCAGCCGCTCGCTCCGCGCCAGCGCCGGCCAGCGGCCGAGCGGCCCGGCGAGGCAACAGGTGAGCGGCAGCTCGAGCAATTGCTCGCCGACCCAATAAGGCCGGATCGGGTGATGGGTGAAATCGGGCCCGCCTTCGGCGGCATAATCGAAGCGCGCCCGGACCGAGACGTCGAGCCGATAGCCGAGCGCCTGGAGCAGACGCGCCGTATTCGGGCCGACGCCGTAGCGGCCGGCGCGGTAGGCGAGGGGCCTTTGCCCGGTCAAGGCGGCGATCCGCTCGGTCAGCAGCCGCAGCTTGGCCGCCTCGAGCCGCTCGGGCAAAGCGCCGGCGAAGCTGTTCGCCGGAATCACCGCCTCCTCATGCGGCGGAGTGACCCAGGGATGGAGATGGGCGCCGACGTCGCAGGCGCCCGCCTCCGCCATCGCCTGCAGGGCCGCGGCGCTGGCGGGATTGGTCACCACCGGCCAGTCGGCGACATAGGTCGGGATCACGCCATGCTCGCCGAAGAAACGGGTGGCGAGGGGGAGGGCGGCGAAGGCGTCGGTACGGGTCGATTCGCGGCTGAGCGGCGCCCCCCAGTCGAATTCCTCCTCGGCATCGCCGAAGACGGCGAAGCGGCGGCCGAAATCCTCCGGGAAAGCCGCTTCGCAGCCGGCCGGCGGCGGCCGGTCGAGCCGGCCGGCGAACGTCCGCGCCCGCGGCCTTTCGATCCTGTCCAGTTTCAACGCCGCATTCCCATGGTGAGGCGGGCAGACCTAGAGCAAAGACGTAGCCAATGGGTTACCGTGGGCGCCGCTACGCCCCCTCTGCGTCAAGGTGGTTCAAAAAGGCACATGCGGCTCGAAACCCTTGCCATCATCTGCGCCGTGCGGCCGCATGGCGAGCATGGCGCGATCGTGCGCGCCCTGACGCCGCATGACGGCATCCAGGCGGGCTATGTCCGCGGCGGCCGCTCGCGGCGGCTGCGGCCCATCCTGATGGCCGGCAACCTCATCCAGGCCGAATATCGCGCCCGCACCGACGAGCAATTGCCCCATCTCGGGATCGAGCTGGTGGCGAGCCGCGGCGCCCTGCTCGAAGAGCCGCTGGCGGCGGCGGCGATCGACTGGTCGACGGCGCTCACCGCCTCGGCGCTGCCGGAGGGCCATGATTATCCGAAGCTCTACGAGGCGCTGGACGGCCTGCTCTCGGCGATCGAGGCGGCGCCGAGCGCCCGCTTCTGGGCGGCGGCCCTGGTCCGCTACGAATTGCTGTTGCTCGCCGAGCTCGGCTTCGGCCTCGATCTGTCCGAATGCGCGGCGACGGGAGCCGTCGACGGGCTGGCCTGGGTCAGTCCGAAAAGCGGACGCGCGGTCAGCGATGCCGCGGCCGAAGGCTATCGCGACCGCCTCTTTCGCCTGCCGCCCTTCCTGCTGAGCGGCGGCGGGGCGGAATGGGAGGATATTTTCGACGGACTCCGCGTCACCGGCCACTTCCTCGCCCGCGACCTGCTGATCGGCCGCCAGTCGGAAATCCTCGCCGCGCGCGAGCGGCTGGTGAATCGGCTGGAGCGGGTGATGGGCCCGTCTTAGGCTGTATCGACATTCAATCGCGGGCGCCGGGGAACCCCCTCCCCCTTGTGGGGAGGGGTTGGGGTGGGGGTGCCGGCCGAAGGCCGGCGCGCGGCTCCGCCGCGCACCCCTCATCCGGCCTTGCAGGCCACCTTCTCCCTCAAGGGGAGAAGGGAGGATGTCCCCATCGCAGAGAGCTAAAAGCGATCCTCTGAATGTCGATTCAGCCTGGTTCCACGGCGAAAGCCGGGGCCCAGTCGGCGCCGGACTGGATACCGGCCTGCGCCGGTACGTAAGGAAGGAGCTAGGCCGCTGGCACGCCCAACTCCGCCGCGGCACTCTTGAGCCGCGCCTGCGCCGCCGCATCGCCGCCGAAAGCGGCGAGCCCGCTCTTCAGCGCGTCGCGCGCCTGGTCCTTCTGCCCCAGCACCACCCGCGAGCGCATCAGCCGGATCCAGCCATCGGCGTCGCGCGGATTGGCCTTGAGCCGCGCCGCCAGCCCCTCGACCATCGACTGGACCATCTGGTCCTGCTGCGACGGCGGGATCGACGAGGCGGCGGCGAGCTGCTCGGGCGTCGGCCCGGGAATGCCGGCGGTGGCGGTCGCGCCGCTGCCCGGCGCCGGCATCCGTCCGGCCAGATCGACATGGTTGCGCGACCCGGTCTGCTCGATCGTGCGGCGCAGGTCGGCCTCCCACGGCGCGCCCGGCGGCGTGTCCTTCAGCAGGGCCAGCCAATCCTCGACCGCGCCCTTATGGTTGCCCTTCAGATCCTTCTGGACGGCGAGGAAGTAGCGCGCGCGCGGATCGCTCGCATTCAGCCCCAGCGCCTTGCGGAACGCCGCTTCCGCCTCCGGCACGATTTTGGTGCTGCCGGTCTGCAGCGCCTCGCCGAGCGACGACCAGTTTTCCGCATTGTCCGGCTCGATCTCCGCCGCCTTGCGATAGGCGGCGGCCGAGGCCTTGCCGTCGCCGGTTTCGGCATAGGCCCAGCCGACCACGCGCCAGTCCTTCGCTGCCGGGCTGGCGGCCTCGCCGCTCTCGCCGCCGCCGCTGGAGCGCGACACCGCCACGGCGGCCGAGGCGGCGGCGACGATGCCGGCGGCGATCAGCGCGAGGGTGGGCAAGGAGGGCAGGCGGGAGGGGGGCGTGTCGGTCATGGCTTGCGATCCTCCCCGCAATTTGGTCAACGTCAAGTCCGGCGTGTCCGATCGCGGTGCGCCGCCCTCTGGGGAGTGCGGGCAGATGACTTCGGGCTTCCGCATCGCCATCGTCGGATCGGGACCTGCCGGCCTCAGCGCCGCCGCCCGCGCCGCGCAGCTCGGCATCGCCCATGTCCTGCTCGAAAAGACCGACCATCTCTCCGACACGATCTACAAATATCAGAAGGGCAAGCATGTCATGGCGACGCCGAGCCAGCTGGTGCTGCGCTCGGACATGCATTTCGAGGCGGGCAAGCGCGAGACGGTGCTCGGCACCTGGGACAGGATGTCGGCCGAGCGCAAGGTCAACGTCCTGCTCAATGCCGAGGTGAAGGCGATCGAGGGGGAGAAAGGCGATTTCTCCCTGAAGCTGACCAACGGCG
Organism: Sphingomonadales bacterium; assembly: GCA_034668705.1. Lineage (GTDB taxonomy): Bacteria > Pseudomonadota > Alphaproteobacteria > Sphingomonadales > Sphingomonadaceae > Allosphingosinicella. The sequence goes on along the minus strand of JAXDOV010000218.1, from coordinate 5,768 downwards.
AGGTGGTGAAGGCGGAGACCGTGATCCTCGCTCTGGGCACCCAGGGCAATCCGAACCTGGTGCGCTGCCCGGTCGGGGAGGGGGCGGTCGTCCAGTATCAGCTCGACGATCCCGGCGAATATATCGACGAGCATATCGTCGTGATCGGCGCGGGCGACGCCGGCATCGAGAATGCGCTCGGCCTCGCCGCCGACCCCGAGCAGCGCAACGCCGTCACCATCGTCAACCGCTCCGCCGATTTCGCCACCGCCAAGGACGCCAACATCAAGGCCCTGCTCGCCGCCGAGGCGGAAGGGCGGATGACGATCCGCCGCGAGACCACGACCTCCCTGATCGAGAAAGGCTGGATCACCTTCGACACCCGCGACGGCGAGGCCAAGGCGCGCTGCGACCGGGTCATCGCGCGGATGGGCTCGGCGCCGCCGCGCGGCTTCGTCGAGGCCTGCGCCGCGACCTTCGAGGAGAAAGACGGCAAGAAGGTGATCGCGGCCGGGACCGGCGTCCAGTTCACCAGCGCCGACCGTGTCTCCTATCCGAAGCTGTCGCCGAGCTTCGAATCGACCGTGCCGGGCATCTATGTGATCGGTGCGCTCGCCGGCTATCCGCTGATCAAGCATTGCATGAACCAGGGTCATGACGTGGTCGAGTTCATCAACGGCAATACGGAGCTGAAGCCCGCCGACGAGCCGATCCTCGAGGCGAAGTTCCGCGGCCTGCCCGGCGGCCGCTCGGTCGAGGAGTGGCTCGAATTCCTGCGCACCAACGTCGCCATCCTCGAAGGCATGTCGCCGCTGCAGATGCGCGAGTTCATGCTCGACAGCGAGGCGCGCTTCTATCCGGCCGGCGCGGTGGTGTTCGAGCGCAACGACACCGGCGCCTCGCTCTTCGCCATTGCCGGCGGCTCGGTCGCGGTGCAGGTCAGCGCCGCCGATCCCTCGATCGTCGTGCCGATCGGCGCCGGCTCGATCTTCGGCGAGGTCGGCCTGATCTCCGGCCGCCGCCGCGGCGCCACCGTTCGGGCCGCCGAGGATTCGATCCTGGTCGAGGTGCCGCGCATGGCGGCGCTGCGGCTGATGGCGGCGGTGCCGGCCGCGCGGCGCGCCGTCACCCGCATCTCGATCGAGCGCCAGCTGCTGCAGATGTTCGGCTCCGGCCTCACGCCGGAGGACCTCGTCGAGGTGCTGGAGACGGCCGAGGTGAAGGCGGTCAAGGCGGGCGAGGCGATCATCAACGAAGGCGAGGAAGGGCTCGACATCTTCGTCATCCGCCAGGGCTCGATGGTGGTGGCGAAGGACGTCGGCGGCAAGCCGGTCTTCCTCTCCTACCTCCCCGCCGGCTGCTATGTCGGCGAGATGGCCCTGCTCGACGGGGGGCGCCGCACCGCCACCGTCCGCGCCGCGATCAAGTCCGAGGTGATCAGGCTCGACGGCCTCGCCTTCCGCCGCCTGCTCGAGCGCAAGCCGGCTTTGCTCGCCAGGGCCAAGCAGGACATGGCCGGCCGCCAGGCGCTCAACGACTTCGTCGAGGCGAAGAAAGCGAGCTTCGGCGGCGTCGTCGACCTCTATTCCTCGGTGGCGAGCTTCCTCGTCGAGAACGGCATCGGCGAGGCGACCGACGTCCTCCTGATCGACGAGAAATTATGCGTCGGCTGCGACAATTGCGAGCGCGCCTGCGCCGATAGCCATGAGGGCCTCTCCCGCCTCAACCGCGAGGCCGGCAAGACCTTTGCCCATCTCCACGTGCCGACCTCATGCCGCCATTGCGAGCATCCGCATTGCATGGCCGATTGCCCCCCCAACGCCATCCATCGCGGACCGGACGGCGAGGTGTTCATCGACGACAGCTGCATCGGCTGCGGCAATTGCCAGCGGAACTGCCCTTATGGCGTGATCCGCATGGAGAAGGTGCCGCCGAAGAAGCCGCCTCTGCTCGCCTGGCTGCTCGCCGGCCTCGGTCCCGGGCCGGGGGAGCCGCCCAAGAAGTGGATCGACAGCCACGCCTCGCCGGAGACGCCGAAGCGGGCGGTCAAATGCGACATGTGCGCCGGCATCGACGGCGGCCCCGCCTGCGTCCGCGCCTGCCCCACCGGCGCCGCCATCCGCGTCGCCCCCGAGGAGTTCCTGACCGTGGCCCGGCTGGGCGGCGAGGGGTGAGGGTGTCCAAACCTGTTCCCCGGCGAAAGCCGGGGTCCAGCGGCACCGGCGCTCGACTGGGCCCCGGCTTTCGCCGGGGAACAAGCAGTGGCCTGGAAGCAATATAATGGCTACCGGCTCCATCCCCCGCACCACCCTCGGCGAAGGCGCAAGCCATGAAGGCTTTCTCCGCCACAAGGGCTTCCGCTGGCTGAAGATCGCGCTCTTCCTCTGCTTCGCCGCCGGCCTCGCCTACCTCCTGATCGACGTCCAGCCGCGGCCCAGCGGCGGCAGCTGGTACGGCTATCTTCTCGGCACGATCGCGACCCTGCTGATCCTCTGGCTGACCATGCTCGGCCTCCGGAAGCGGGCGATGACCCGCGGCCGCTGGTCGCTCAAGGGCTGGACCAGCGCCCATGTCTATCTCGGCCTGTCGCTGATCGTCATCGCCACGCTCCACACCGGCTTCCAGTTCGGCTGGAACGTCCACAGCTTCGCCTACGCCCTGATGATGCTGGTCATCCTCTCCGGCATTTACGGCATCGTCGCTTATTCGATCCTGCCCGAGGCGCTCAGCGCCAGTCGCGGCGAGATGACCCGGCCGCAGATGATCGACGCGGTGATGAAGCTCGACCGGCAGCTCCAGCTCGCCGCCCAGCCGCTCGGCCATGAGGATACGGCGATCGTCAGCGCCTCGATCGCCGAGAGCCCGTTCAAGGGCGGCCTGCTCAGCCGCCTCTCCGGCCGCCGCCCACGCTGCCGCACCGCCCGCGCGCTCGCCTTGCTGCGCCCGCGCCTCGTCGGGACCGTCGGTCCGGGAGGCGAGGCGCTCGAGGCCGTCGTCACCCTGCTCGAGCGCAAGGCCGCCGCGCTCGCCCGCATCCGCCGCCATTTGCGGCTGAAGGCCCAGCTCGAAGTCTGGCTCTACGTCCACGTGCCCCTGACCTTCGCATTGATCGCCGCGCTCGCCGCCCATATCGTCAGCGTCTTCTTCTACTGGTAGGCGGGGAATGGCCTTCCTCTTCCGTACCGTCTCCCGCAGCGCCGAGGGGCGGGAGATCGTCCGCACCGCGCGGGTGGAGGGCGACCGGCTCGCCATCGGCCGCGCCCCCGACAGCGACGTCCACCTCACCGATCTCGCCGTGGCGCTCCACCATGCGACGGTCGAGCGGGTGGGGCCGCGGCTTCAGCTGCGAGTCGAGCCCGGCCTTACCGTCGAGCTCAACGGCCGCAAATGCGCGAGCGGGACAATCGAGCTCGGCACCGGCGGCGACATCCTCATCGCCAGCCACCTGCTTCGTTTCATGCCGACGCCGCCCGAGGCGGACGAGATCCAGGTCGCGGTCGAGCGGATCACCGAAGGCGAGGCGAAGCTCGACAAGAGCGCCGAGCGGCTGTTCACCCTCGCCCCGGTCATGCCGGGCAAGCGCGCGCTCGCCTGGCTGCTCGCGCTGCTCGTGCTCGGCATCGGCCTCGCCTGGCCGATCCACGCTTATTACGAGCGGCAGCAGCGCGCCGAGCGTTTCACCCGCTTCCAGGCGGACGAGATCTGGTCGAGCGGCCATCTCTCGCAGGCCCATGCGGCGCTCCAGCACGATTGCAGCGCCTGCCATGTGAAGCCGTTCGAATCGGTGCGCGACACGGCCTGCGCCGCCTGCCATGCCGGCATTCACGGCCATGCCGACCCGTTCCGCCTCGCTCGCGCGCGGCCGGATCTCGATCGGTGGGGCCGTATCCAGCTCGCCTTCAAGCAGGCGTTCAACCTGCCGCCCGGCCGCTGCATCGACTGCCATACCGAGCATCAGGGCCCGCAGCGCATGGCGCCGGCGCCGCAGCATTTCTGCAGCGAATGCCATGCCGGTCTGAAGGCGAAGCTGCCCGACACCAGGCTCGGCAATGCCGGTGATTTCGGCCGCCTCCACCCGCAATTCCAGCCTCTGGTGGTCGCCGGCTGGCGCGGCGACCGCCCGATCCTCCGCCGCGCCTCGCTCGATCTCCATCCGCGCGAGGATAACGGCCTCAAATTCCCGCACGCCCTCCATCTCGCGGCGGCGGGCGGCGTCGCGCAAATGGCCCGCAGGCTCGGCATGGGCCCGGCGATGGCGTGCAGGGACTGTCACCAACTCAATCCGGACGGGGTCCGCTTCCGGCCGGTCGAGATGGAGCGCAATTGCGCCATGTGCCACGATCTGGCCTTCGACCGCATCGGCGGCATTATGCGCACCCTCCGCCATGGCGATCCGGCCCAGGTGATCGCCGACCTTCGCGCCCTCTATGCCGGCCGGACCGCGCCGGCGCCGCCGAGCCTCTCGCCTTTCGCCCGCCGCCCGCCCGGCTCCGCCTCCGCCGCGCGCGAGCGGATCCAGTTCGGCCGCGGCGCCGGCGCGCCGGGCGCCGAGGCGGCGATCCGCGCCGTCTTCTCGCCCGGCGGCGCCTGTTACGACTGCCATCGGGTGGAAGCGCCGCCGCCCGGCTCGCTCGCCTGGCGCATCGCCCCCGTCGCCTTCCCGACCCGCTATATCGGCCATGGCTGGTTCGACCACCGCGCGCACGCCACCCAGAGCTGCACCAGCTGCCACGCCGCCGACCGCTCGCAATCGGCCTCCGACCTGCTCATCCCCGGCATCGCCACCTGCCGGACCTGCCATGGCGGCGAGCGCACATCGAAGCCGGTGGCGTCGACCTGCGCGATGTGTCACGATTACCATCGCGACGAGGGGGCGCCGGCAATGCTGATCAGGCAGCAGGTGCGGGGACAGAGGCGGGCGCCGGTGCCGATCCCGGCGGCGGCGCCGGAAGCCGTGGGCGCGCCCTGATGCTGGTCGCCCAGATCACCGACATCCATCTCGGCTTCGACCCGCAGGATCCGGACGAGCTCAACCGCCGCCGCCTCGACGCGGTGCTGGCGGCGCTCACCGAAATGACGCCGCGGCCGGACCTGCTGCTCGCCACCGGCGATCTGGTCGAGGACGGCTTCGACGATCTCTCCTATGCGCGGCTGCGCGACATCCTCGCCGGCCTGCCCTTCCCGATCCATTTCGCGCTCGGCAATCACGACAGCCGCGCCGACTTCCTCGCCTGGTTCCCGGAAGCGGAAACCGCCGACGGCTTCGTCCAATATGCGATCGAGGATCATCCGGTCCGCATCCTCGTCCTCGACACGCTCGAGGAGGGGCGGCACGGCGGCGCCTTTTGCGAGGTCCGCGCCGCCTGGCTGCGCGACCGGCTCGGCGAGGAGCCTGAGCGGCCGACGATCATCGCCCTCCACCATCCGCCGATCGAGACCGGCCTCAGCTGGATGACCGAGAATCCGGACGCGGACTGGGTGCTGCGGCTGTGGGACGTGGTCGCCGATGCCGACAATGTCGTCGCGATGCTCGCCGGCCATCTCCATCGGCCGGTGGTGACGCAATGGGCGGGAACGACGCTCGCCATCTGCCCCTCGACCGCGCCGCAGGTGGCGCTGGATCTCGACCGGATCGACCCCGAGGAGCCCGACGGCCGGCCGATGATCGTCGCCGACGCGCCCTGGTTCGGCCTCCATCTCTGGACCGGCAGCGGCCTCGTCTCCCATTTCGACAGCGCCGGCGGCCACAATGTGATCGCCACCTACGGTCCCCAGCTGCAGCCTTTGGT
>JAXDOV010000217.1:0-10275 GCA_034668705.1 Sphingomonadales bacterium | reverse complement strand
CGGACAAGCCGCGCGACGCACCCGGCGCGCCTCTCCGGGCGACCCCCTTCGGGGGCGGGCGCCTTTTGGCCGGTGGCGGCGTCGCTCGTCGGGCGCGATGTCCCGCATCGCGTCCCTCCTCGCTCCTATCCACCGGCCAAAATGCGCTCCGTCACGCCGCTGTGGAAGCCGGGTGCAGGCCCTGAGCGGGGAAGGGCGGACGATCAACCCGGCGCCCGTCCCGGTTGCCCGCCGCTGCGGCTGCGCCTAAAGCCCCGCCATGACCTCGCTCGAAAAGCCGGACCTCGTCACCGTCAATGTCGGCTACCGCATGCCGGGCGTGCATCCGGAAGGGCGCAAGTTCGTCGTCATCGCCGCCGCTCTGGCGCTGATCGCCTTCTGGCTGATCCACTGGGACTGGCTGGGCTGGATCCTGGTCGGCATCACCCTCTGGGTCGCCGCCTTCTTCCGCGATCCGATCCGCACCACGCCGAAGGGGGAGGGGCTGGTCATCGCCCCGGCCGACGGGCTGGTGACGATGATCGCCGCGGTGCCGCCGCCCAAAGAGCTGGCCGGCGAAGACGGGCTGGGCGACGGGCCGCTGACCCGGGTCTCGATCTTCATGTCGGTGTTCGACGTCCATATCAACCGCGCGCCGATCGCCGGGGAGATCACGCGCGTCGCCTATATCGCGGGCAAGTTCCTCAACGCCGAGCTCGACAAGGCGAGCGAGGACAATGAGCGCCAGCATATCCTCGTCCAGGGCGCCGACGGCGTCCGCATCGGCTTCACCCAGATCGCCGGGCTGGTGGCGCGGCGGATCGTGCCCTGGGTCAAGGCGGGCGACCATGTCACCGCCGGCCAGCGGGTCGGGCTGATCCGCTTCGGCAGCCGGGTCGACGTCTATCTCCCCGCCGGCACCTCGTCGCGGGTGCTGCTCGGCCAGCGCACGATCGCCGGCGAGACGGTGGTCGCGAAGCTCGGCGAGGCGGAAGCGCTCGAGGGAGTCGCCCAATGAGGCGGACGGCGTGAAGGGGCCGCAGCGGGAGCCCCGCGGCATCCCCCTGCGCGCCGTCGTGCCCAATGCGGTGACGGCGCTGGCTCTCTGCTCCGGCCTCACCGCGATCCGTTTCGCCATTGCCGGCCAGTGGGAGAGCGCGGTCTATGCGATCCTCATCGCCGCGGTGCTCGACGGCATGGACGGCCGCATCGCCCGGATGCTGAACGGCGCCAGCCGCTTCGGCGCCGAGCTCGATTCGCTCTCCGACGTGATCGCCTTCGGGGTCGCGCCCGCCCTGATCCTCTATTTGTGGTCGCTGCAGCACTGGCCGCGCTTCGGCTGGCTGTTCGCGCTCGCTTATGCGGTCTGCATGGCGCTGCGGCTGGCGCGGTTCAATACGAACATCGACGCCGGCGAGCAGCCGCTCAAGGCCGCCGGTTTCCTCACCGGCGTGCCCGCGCCGGCGGGGGCGGGGCTGATGCTGCTGCCGATCTACGTCTGGCTGGCGAGCGACCGCGCCTGGGCCTGGCTGCTCGACTACCGGCTGGTGGCGCCATGGGCGGCGTTCGTCGCCTTCCTGGCGATTTCGAGCCTGCCGACCTTCTCCTGGACCTCGTTCCGGCTGCGCCGCAACGTGCGGCTCGAGGCGATCTTCGTCGTGGCGCTGGTCGGCGGCGCGCTGTTCTCGGCGCCGTGGGAAACGCTGAGCGCGGCGGTCCTGCTCTACGTGCTGCTGATTCCGGTCAGCCTGGCGAGCTATGCACGGGTCAGAAGGCGCGCTTCGGCGGCGCCGCAAAAGTCCGAGCCGCCTGCGGCCGCGCCGTCGGCCTGACCGCCGCGACGCCGTCCCACTCGCCCTTCAAGGCGAGCAGGATCTCGGTCCAATAGAGCCGGACCGTCATGTGGATGGAGACCGCCGCCGCCAGCAAGGCGAGGGTGAAGAAGAGCGCCGCCATCAGGTGAGTCACAGACTATCCCCTTGATTCCACAGCCCTCCAACGCCTTGGCTGCGGTTTTTGATCCCATAAGCGCCGGAAAGACCACTATGTTCCTGTTATGTTCCTTATGTCAAGCATTATGGCAAGCTCTTGATTTCGGCACCGCCTCCGCCTAGATGCGCCGCATTCCACATGCGGAGCCATCATAACCCGGTGGCTGGCAGGCTCCTCAGGGGGCTCCAGTCTCTCGGCACCGCAGAGGTATAACCGGAAGGAGAAAGATCATGGCGTCCCCTGACGTCAGCATGCAGCAATTGCTCGAGGCCGGAGCGCATTTCGGCCACCAGACCCACCGCTGGAACCCGAAGATGAAGCCGTATATTTTCGGCGAGCGGAACGGCGTCCACATCATCGACCTCAGCCAGACCGTGCCGCTCTTCGCGCGCGCGCTCGATTTCGTGCGGCAGTCGGTCGCCGCTGGCGGCAAGGTGCTGTTCGTCGGCACCAAGCGTCAGGCGCAGGATCCGATCGCAGAGGCGGCGCGCCGCTCGGGCCAGCATTATGTCAACCATCGCTGGCTGGGCGGCATGCTCACCAACTGGAAGACGATCTCCGGCTCGATCAAGCGCTTCAAGAGCCTCGAGGAGCAGCTCTCCGGCGACACCGCCGGCCTCACCAAGAAGGAGGTGCTGCAGCTCACCCGCGAGCGCGACAAGCTCGAGCTCTCGCTCGGCGGCATTCGCGACATGGGCGGCCTTCCCGACGTCATCTTCGTGATCGACGCGAACAAGGAAGAGCTGGCGATCAAGGAAGCCAATGTGCTCGGCATCCCAGTCGTCGCGGTGCTCGATTCGAACGTCAGCCCCCAGGGCATCGCCTTCCCGGTCCCGGGCAATGACGATGCCAGCCGCGCCATCCGCCTCTATTGCGACGCGGTCGCGGACGCGGTCCAGGCCGGCCGTTCGGGCGGCGCCGCCTCGCGCGGCGAGGATATCGGCGCGATGGACGCGCCGCCGGCCGAAGCGGCGCTGGCGGAAGCCTGAGCCCGGGTTCCTGCGGAAGCAGGAACCCGAGTTTTCTGTTCCTGCGGAAGCAGGAACCCAGTTTTCGTTCAAGCTGGACCCCGGCTTTCGCCGGGGAACGGCCGTTTCAAATGAGGATAGAGACATGGCGGAAATCACAGCCGCGACCGTCAAGGAACTGCGCGAGCGCACCGGCGCCGGCATGATGGACTGCAAGAAGGCGCTCGGCGAAAACCAGGGCGACATGGAGGCGGCGATCGACTGGCTCCGGACCAAGGGCCTCGCCGCCGCCGCCAAGAAGGCCGGCCGCACCGCCGCCGAGGGGCTGGTCGGCGTCGCCGTCCGCGGCACCAAGGGCGCGGTGGTCGAGGTCAATTCCGAGACCGACTTCGTCGCCAAGAACGAGCAGTTCCAGGAGTTCGTCCGCACCGTCGCCGGGCTCGCGCTCGACACCGGCAGCGACGTCGAGGCGCTGAAGGCGGCCGCCTGGCCGGCCGGCGGCACCGTCGAGGAGAAGCTGACCGCCAATATCGCGACGATCGGCGAGCATCAGTCGCTGCGCCGCGCGGCTTTGCTCGAGGTCGGCGACGGCGTCGTCGTCTCATACGTGCACAATGCGGCCGCGCCCGGCCTCGGCAAGATCGGCGTGCTGGTCGCGCTCGAATCGGCCGGCGGCAAGGCCGCGCTCGAAGCGCTCGGCAAGCAGCTCGCCATGCACATCGCCGCGGCCAACCCGCTGGCGCTGCGCGGCGAGGATCTCGATTCCGACATGGTCGAGCGCGAGCGCGCGATCGCGGCGGAGAAGGCGAAGGAATCGGGCAAGCCCGAGAATATCGTCGAGAAGATGGTCGAGGGCGCGATCGCCAAGTTCCGCAAGGAAATGGCCTTCCTCTCCCAGCTCTTCGTCATGGACAACAAGACCAGGGTCGAGGACGTCGTCGCCGCCGAAGCGAAGAAGGTGGGGGCGCCGATCGCCGTCGCCGGCTTCATCCGCTTCCAGCTCGGCGAGGGCATCGAGAAGAAGGAAAGCGACTTCGCCGCCGAAGTCGCCGCCGCCTCGGGCGTCGGCGCCAGGGCCGAACCGGTCGCGTGAAGGTCTTAAGCCCCTCCCCTTCAGGATGGGCCGCTCCTTAGGCCCGTCCGGGGGACGGGCCAGCGGCCCATGGGTTGGGGTGGGGACTGTGGCAGTTCAGGCTCGGCCGCAACGGCTAACCTCTCCCGACTCCCCCACCCCCAAACCATGGGCCGCTACTGAGGCCCGTCCGGGGGACGGGCCCTGCGGCCCATCCTGAAGGGGAGGGGCTTTTCTCGGGGCCCCGCCGCCACTAAGGTGCGCCACCTTTCCACGCAGACGCCGAACGGACCCGACGACCCCATGCCGCGCCCGCGCTTCAACCGCATCCTCCTGAAGCTGTCCGGCGAAGCCCTGATGGGCGACGGGCAGTTCGGCATCGATCCCGACACTACCGCGCGCATGGCGGAGGAGATCAGGGAGGCGCAGCAGGCCGGCCACGAGCTCTGCCTCGTCGTCGGCGGCGGCAACATCTTCCGCGGCTTCGCCGCCGCCGCCCAGGGTTTCGACCGGGCCCAGGCCGATTATATGGGCATGCTCGCGACGGTGATGAACGCGCTCGCCATGCAGAACGCGCTCGAGAAGATCGGCGTCGACACCCGCGTCCTCTCCGCCATCCCGATGGCGACCGTCTCCGAGCCCTATATCCGCCGCCGCGCGCTCCGGCACATGGAGAAGGGGCGGGTGGTGATCTTCGCCGCCGGCACCGGCAATCCCTATTTCACCACCGACACCGCCGCCGCCTTGCGCGCCGCCGAGATGAGCTGCGACGCCCTGTTCAAGGGCACCAGCGTCGACGGCGTCTACGACGCCGATCCGAAGAAGGTGACCGGCGCCAGGCGCTACGAAAGCCTGTCCTTCCACCGCGTGCTGGCCGACGACCTCAAGGTGATGGATGCCAGCGCCGTCGCCCTCTGCCGCGACAACAATATCCCGATCGTCGTCTTCAACATCCGCGAGCAGGGCAATCTTGTCCGGGTGCTGAACGGGGAAGGCACGGCGACGATCGTCAGCAACGAGGAGTGAGAGGATGCCAGCCTATAACAAGGCCGATTTGCAGCGCCGCATGCACGGCGCCGTCGAGGCGCTGAAGCACGATCTCGGCGGCCTGCGCACCGGCCGCGCATCGATCAGCCTGCTCGATCCGGTCGTGGTCGAAGTCTATGGCGCGCACATGCCGCTCAACCAGGTGGCGACGGTATCGGCACCGGAGCCGCGCATGCTGTCGGTGCAGGTGTGGGACCGCGGCAATGTCGGCCCGGTCGAGAAGGCGATCCGCTCCGCAGGCCTCGGCCTCAACCCGGTCACCGACGGCCAGAACGTCCGCCTGCCGATCCCGGACCTGACCGAGGAGCGCCGCAAGGAGCTGGCCAAGCTCGCCGGCCAATATGCCGAAAAGGCCCGGATCGCGGCGCGCAACGTGCGCCGGGACGGGATGGAAGCGCTGAAGACCGACGAGAAGAAGCACGAGATCAGCCAGGACGAGCATAAGCGGCTCGAGCAGGAGGTGCAGAAGATCACCGACGAGACGATCAAGGAGATCGACGCGGCGGCGGGCTCGAAGGAAAAGGAGATCCTCCAGCAGTGATCTTCCGGTCGGCCAGAGAGGCGCCGTCGCCGGAGCAGAAGGACGGCGGCACCGGCATCCCGCGCCACCTTGCCATCATCATGGACGGCAATGGCCGCTGGGCGAAGGCGCGGGGGCTGCCGCGCGTCGCCGGCCACCGCCAGGGCGCCGAGGCGGCGCGCAAGGTGCTGCGCGCGGCGGGCGAGGCGGGGGTCGAATGCCTGACCCTCTACGCTTTCTCCTCGGAGAATTGGCGGCGGCCGGAGGACGAGATCAACGATCTGATGGGCCTGCTGCGCTTCTACATCTCCTCGGAGCTGGACAGCCTCCATCGCGAAGGCATCCGCATCAAGGTGATCGGCGACCACAAGGCCTTCCAGCCTGACGTCGCGGGGATGATCGACAAGGCGATCGTCAGGACCGCGTCCAACCGGCGGATGACGCTCGCCATCGCGCTCAATTACGGCGCCCGCGCCGAGATCGTGAACGCCGCGCGCCGGCTGGCCGAGCGCGCGGCCGCGGGCGAGATCGCCACCGGCGACATCGACGAGACGGCGCTCGACGCGGCGCTCGACACCGCCGGCCTGCCGCCGCTCGACCTCGTCATCCGCACCTCGGGCGAACGGCGCCTCTCCAACTTCCTGCTGTGGCAGGCGGCCTATGCGGAGCTGCTGTTCGTCGACACGCTCTGGCCCGATTTCGACGGCGACTCGCTGCGCGCGGCGCTCGCCGATTATGCCGGTCGCGAACGCAGGTTCGGCGGCCGATGAGCGACGCCCCGCGCCAGGAGCCGGCGGGCTCCGACCTCACCACGCGCTTCGCCGCGGCGGTGGTCATGATCGCCGTGGCCTGCATTGCCACTTATGCCGGCGGCTGGCCGTTCCGGCTGCTCGTCTTCGCCGGGGCCGGGGCGATGCTGGTCGAATGGGGCGACATGCACCGGGTCGGCCGGCTCTGGACCTGGATCGGTGTCGCCCTGCTGGCGGTGCCGATCCTGATCCTGTCCCAATATTTCTTCCCCGCCGCCGACGCGCAGCCGGACGCGCTCGATATCGACGCTTTGGCGCCTTTGTGGATCGCCTTGGCCGTCACCGCCGCGATCGGGCTCGTCTGCGGGGCGATCAGCCGCCGCCTCGCTCTGGGCTGGGGCTATCTCTACGTCGCCATTCCCGCCTTCGCGCTCGTCCTGCTCAACTGGGCTTGGTTCGAGCTGGTCTTCTGGCTGATGCTGGTCACCTGGGCGACCGACATCTTCGCTTATTTCGCCGGCCGCGGCCTCGGCGGCCCAAAGCTGGCGCCGCGGATCAGTCCGAACAAGACCTGGTCGGGCCTGATCGGCGGCATGGCCGGCGCCGCCGTCGTCGGCGCGCTCGCCGCCTGGCTGCTCGACATCGGCCCGCCCTTTCTCTTCCTCGGCGCGCCGATGGGGCTGATCGCCCAGCTCGGCGACCTTTACGAGAGCTGGGTGAAGCGCCGCGCCGGGGTCAAGGACAGCGGCGGCCTGATTCCCGGCCATGGCGGCGTCCTCGATCGCCTCGACGGGCTGCTGCCGGTGGTCGTTGCGACCCTGCTCATACTGGTCGCGACCCTGGGGTCTGCGTGACCCGGCGGAGGATTGCGATTCTCGGCGCGACGGGTTCGGTCGGGCGCTCGACGCTCGATCTGGTCGCGCGCGCGCCGGACGCGTTCGAAGTCGTGGCGCTGACCGCCCATCGTGACGTCGCCGGCCTCGCCGAGGCCGCCCGCCGCGTCCATGCCCGCCGCGCCGTGATCGCCGACGAGGCCTGCCTGGCGCTGCTCCAGGCGGCGCTCGCCGGCTCCGGCATCGAGGCCGCGGCCGGCGGCCAGGCGGTGCTCGACGCCGCCGGCTCGGGCGCCGACTGGACGATGGCGGCGATCGTCGGCGCCGCCGGCCTCGCCCCGACCATGGCCGCTTTGGCGGCGGGGGGGACGGTCGCTTTGGCCAATAAGGAGGCGCTGGTCTCGGCCGGCGCGTTGATGACCGGGGCGGCCCGGCGCAGCGGCGCCACCCTGTTGCCGGTCGATTCGGAGCATAATGCGATCTTCCAGTGCTTCGACCATGCCCGCCCCGCCTCGGTCAGCCGGATCATCCTCACCGCCAGCGGCGGCCCGTTCCGGACCCGCACGATCGAGGAGATGCGCGCCGTCACTCCGGCCGAGGCGGTCGCCCATCCGAACTGGTCGATGGGCGCGAAGATCTCGGTCGATTCCGCGACTTTGATGAACAAGGGGCTCGAGCTGATCGAGGCCTTCCACCTCTTCCCGCTCGCCGCCGACCGCTTCGAGGTGGTGATCCATCCGGAATCGGTGGTCCACAGCCTGGTCGAATATGTCGACGGCTCGGTCCTCGCTCAGCTCGGCGCGCCCGACATGCGGGTGCCGATCGCCTACACCCTGGCCTGGCCCGAGCGGATGGCGACGCCGTGCGAAAGGCTCGATCTGGTGCGCCTCGGCACGCTCCGTTTCGAGGCGACCGACTCCGCCCGCTTCCCGGCCTTGGGCCTCGCCCGGGAGTCGCTCGATGCCGGCGGCGCGGCGCCGGCGGTGCTCAACGCCGCCAATGAGGTCGCCGTCGCCGCCTTCCTTGCCGGCGAGATCGGATTCCTCGATATCGCTTCCATCGCCGCCGAGACCCTGCAATGCTATGGTCCGGAAGCGCCGGGCTCGATCGCCGACGTCCTCGCCGTCGACGCCGAGGCGCGCCGCCGGGCCGAAACGGCCAAGAGAAGGTATATGCGTTGATCACCGCCCATCCCGGCCTGCTCTGGTCGATCCTCAGCTTCGTGCTCGTCATCGGACCTTTGATCTTCGTCCACGAGCTCGGCCATTATCTCGTCGGCCGCGTCTTCGGCGTGAAGGCGGATGTGTTCTCGATCGGCTTCGGCCGCGAGCTGTTCGGCTGGACCGACCGGCGCGGCACCCGCTGGAAGGTGAGCCTGCTGCCGCTCGGCGGCTATGTGAAGTTCGCCGGCGACATGAACCCGGCCGGCCAGCCGTCGGACGAGTGGCTGATGCTTCCGCCCGAGGAGCGCGCCCGGACCTTCCAGGTCAAGCCGGTATGGCAGCGCTTCCTGATCGTGGCGGCCGGGCCTTTGACCAATTTCCTCGTCGCCATCGTGATCCTGTCCGGATTCCTCATCGCTTACGGGGAGCCGCGGACGCCGCCCGTGATCTCGTCGGTGGCGCAGGGCTCGCCCGCTGCAGCGGCTGGAATCGAGGCCGGCGACAGGATCACCTCGATCGGCGGAGAAACGGTCGAACGCTGGGAGGATCTCTCCCGATATATCGCCTACCACCCAGCCGAGCGGATCGCGATCCAGGGCCTGCGCCAGGGCCGGCCCTTCACGACCGCCGCGGTTCCGAAAGCCCGCATCCTGCGCGATAATTTCGGCAACCAGATGCGCATCGGGTTCATGGGGATCGGCGGCGGCATGCCGGTCAGCGTTCCGGTGTCGGTGGCCGGCTCTCCGGCGGCCTCTTTGCGGATCAGCGTCGGCCTCATTCGGACCACGATCGAAGCCATCGGCCAGATGATCCGGGGCACGCGCTCGGTCTCCGAGCTTGGCGGGCCGCTCAAGATCGCGCGGGTATCGGGCGAGCAGGTGAGCCTGGGGCCGATCGCCTATCTCTGGATCGTGGCGGTGATTTCGCTTAATCTGGGATTCATCAACCTCCTGCCAATCCCCATGCTCGACGGAGGCCATCTGCTCTTCTACGCGATCGAAGCCGTGCGGCGTCGCCCGCTCCAGCCGCAGGCGCAGGAATGGGCGTTCAGGACCGGCCTCGCCGCGCTCCTCGCGCTCATGATCTTCGTCACTCTCAACGACTTGGCGTCTTTTGGCCTGTGGTCGAAGCTTGGCGGCTTGATCGGTTGAGCATGATCGGGCAGGGCAGCAATCGACAGGGACACCCTCCGGCAGAACATGCCGGCGAACGATTAGGGCGGGGACGCGTGACAGCGATCAAAGCATTTTCCAACGGCCGGCGGCTGTATTCGGCCCTCATGGTCGGAACCATCCTCGGCGGCCTCGCCGATCCCGCCTTCGCGCAGGGCCAGCCGCCCGTGCAAACGGCGCCGGCGGCGCCCGCATCGACGGCTCCGGCTCCGGCTCCGGCGACCGCCGCACCCGCGGCCGCGGCCGCGACGGCCGCCCCGGCGCCGCTCCCCGGCAGCGGGACGATCCGCACGCTCGCGGTCAGCGGCAACCAGCGGCTGGAGCCCGAGACGGTGCTCTCCTACACCACGCTCCGTTCCGGCCAGCCCTATGACCGCGAGAAGCTCGACCAGGCGATCAAGGACCTCTACGCAACCGAGCTGTTCGCCGACGTCCAGATCTCCGGCGCCGACAATGGCAACATCGTCATCCAGGTGCGCGAGAATCCGGTGATCAACCGCATCGTCCTCGAGGGCAATAAGCGGCTCAAGGAGGATAAGATCAATCCGGAGATCAAGCTCGCGCCGCGGCAGATCTTCACCCGCTCCAAGGCGCGCGCCGACGTCGCCCGGATCATCGAGCTCTACCGCCGTCAGGGCCGCTTCGCCGCCCGGGTCGAGCCCAAGATCGTCCAGCTCGAGCAGAACCGCGTCGACCTCGTCTTCGAGATCAACGAGGGCCCGCGCTCGAAGATCCGCCAGATCAACATCATCGGCAACGAGAAGTTCGGCGACGGCACTC
>JAXDOV010000216.1:0-9546 GCA_034668705.1 Sphingomonadales bacterium | reverse complement strand
CCGCGGCACGCAACATGCGTCCGCGGGGCGCCAAGCAAGCTTGAAAGGGAAGATGGTGGCCGCCCGAGGCGGCCGTCAGATTCCGTCGCAGGCGACGTCAGCAGGCTTCACATAGGGACAAAGGCGCGATGATACAATGGCGCGCGCCGCTCCGGCCTCCGGAACAATCTAACCTGGATCAGGTTAATCTCCCTCTCCCAACCGCGAGAAGAGGGTGCGGCCATGGAAGCGACGGACTATTTCCGCGGGCAGGCGCGCGTCTGCCGGCAGCTCGCGGACGACATGGGCGCCTCGCTGGAGCGACGCGGCCTGCTCCAGCTCGCCCGCCATTATGACGGCGAGGCGAAGCGCGCCGCCGCCGAGCCGACGCCTCCTTCTACTTCCTAGGGCTGGGGAGTGGGGGTTCGAATATGAAGTCGACCCTCCCGGTGCCCGCTCGTTCAAGGCCATAGATCGCCGCGCCGAGGCATTTGAACGGCGTGCTCTCCAGCGGATTCAGGCGGACAGGGCGGCCGTGCCACGCGGCGGCGGCGGCGAGCAGCTCCTGTATCGTGAACGCACGCCCTTCCACCTCGAATCGGCAAGTTTCGCCCGGTGGAACCGCGCGGATCACGACAAGGGGTTGCGGGTCGGGCGTCCTGCAGCCGGCCGCCGCGAAAGGAAGCAACGCGAAGGCGAGCGGCCGAAGACGTCCTGCAGGCATGGTTCCTTCTGCATCGGATTCCACCCCGGGGGAACGCCTCGGAAGGCCCCGCCGGCCCGTTTTGCTTAAGCCTTCCTAAACTCCGCGCCGATAAGCCTTTTGCCTCAATCGAGAGAGAGTGGGGTTGCTCGCGATGGATACCGGAAGACCGCTCCCGACCGCGCCCCGCCCGGTGCCGCCAGGCGGCTGATGCGGCACAGCGAACCCGACCAATTCTGGCCGCCCGACGAACCTTTGGCGGCGGCCGAGGCGCGAGCGCTGAGCCGCGCCGCCGGGCTGCCGAAGGACGAGGAGGCGGAGCGGAGCGACGCGCGCCGGCTGCGCGCGATGCTCGCCTTCACGCCGCACATGTTCTGGACCTACCATCTCGACACCGGCGAGGAATATTACAGCCCGCAATGGGAGAATTTCACCGGTGCCGCCGATGTGGGGCGGCCCGGCGGCCCGGAGCGGCTCGACCTCGTCCATCCCGAGGATCGCGCCCGGGCCAGGGCCGCCTGGCATGACAGCCTCGCCACCGGCGCGCCCTATGAGATCGAATATCGCCTCCGCCATCATGACGGCGGCCATCGCTGGATCCTCAGCGTCGGCGCGCCCGAACGGGACGATCGGGGCCGGATCGTCGCCTGGTACGGCAGCTGCACCGACGTGAACCTGGGCGTGCTCGCCCGCGAGACGGCGGCGGCGCGCGAGAAACGGGCGCAGGCGATCCTCGATTCGGTGCCGCACGTCATCTGGACCGCGGATGCCGAGGGCCGGATCGACTTCCTCAGCAATCAGTGGCGGCGCTTCTTCGACACGGCCGACGAACTGGGCGACGACGAACGCTGGCACCAGGCCATTCACCCGGAGGATTTCGAGCGTGTCGCATCGTCATGGCAGCGCTCGGTCGCGACCGGCGCGCCCTTCGAGGCGGAGGTGCGGGTCCGCTTCGGATCGGCCGAACGATGGATCCTGACCCGGTGCGTGCCGAAGAAGGACGGGGAGGGCCGTATCCTGCGCTGGTACGGCACCTGCACCGACATCCACGAAAGCGTGCGCGCCAAGCAGGCGCTCGAGGCCAGCGAGCGCCTCAACCGGGAGATGATCGAGGCGAGCCCCGATTGCGTTTCCCTGCTCGAGCTCGACGGCAAGGTCGTCCTGGTCAACGAACGGACGCGGCAGGTCTATCGCGCCGGCGATGCGGAGCTGGTCGGCCGCAACTGGATCGACCGCTTCACCGGCGCCTCCCATGGGGAAGCCAAAGCGGCGGTGCGCGCCGCGCGCCGCGGCGGCATCGGCCAGCTCCTCCTCTACGATCGGCCGGAAGGCCGCTGGTGGGACATCCTGGTCGCGCCGATGCGCGGGCCCGACGGCAAGCCGCAGCGCCTGGTCGTCATGTCGCGCGACGTCACCGACCGCAAGGCCGCCGAGGACCGCGCGCAATGGGCCGCGAATCACGATTTCCTCACCGGCCTGCCCAATCGCTACCTCCTCCAGAAGGGGATCGACGGGGCCATCGCCGGCGCCGATGCAGACGGCACCAGCTTCGCCCTGCTCCTGCTCGACATCGACGACTTCAAGCGGGTCAACGACACGGTCGGCCACGATGCCGGCGACGCGATGCTCTGCACCTTCGCCGCGCGGCTGCGCGAGGCGCTCGGCGAGGACGGCGTCGTCGGCCGCCTCGGCGGCGACGAATTCGCGGCATTGCTTCCCGCCGCCGGCAGCGTCGCCGAGGTCGAGGCGAGGGTGCAGGCCCTGCTCGACCGTCTGGCCGAGCCCTGCGTCCATCTCGGCTGCATCCTCGACTGCCGGGCGAGCATCGGCGTGAGCCTCTTCCCCGCCGACGGCGTGCGGCGGACGGAGCTGATGAAGAATGCCGACATGGCGCTCTACGCCGCCAAGGCGGCCGGCCGCGGCGCATTGCGCCTCTACCGCGGCGAGATGCGGCTGGAGGTCCAGAAGCGGACGTCGATGCTGCATCTCGCGCGCGACGCGCTGAAGCGGGGCAGCGTCCGGCCTTATTATCAGCCCAAGGTCGACCTTCGCAGCGGCCGGCCGGTCGGCTTCGAGGCCCTGATGCGCTGGAAGCATCCGCGCCGCGGCATCCAGTCGCCGGCGAGCGTCGCCGCCGCCTTCGACGATCTCAGCCTCGCCGCCGAGATCAGCGACCGGATGATCGAGGCGGTGATCGGGGACATCGTCCGCTGGCGGGGCGAGGGCGTCGGCTTCGGCCATGTCGCGGTCAACGCCGCCGCCGCCGAGTTCCGCCGCGGCGACTTCGCCGAACGGCTGCTCGAAAGGCTCGCCAGCGCCGGCGTGCCGACCGCCTGCTTCCAGCTCGAAGTGACCGAGACCGTGTTCGTCGGCCGCGGCGCCGAATATGTCGAGCGCGCGCTCAACACCCTTGCCGCCGAGGGCGTCTCGATCGCCCTCGACGATTTCGGCACCGGTTATGCCTCGCTCTCCCACCTCAAGCAATTCCCGGTCGACATCGTCAAGATCGACCGCAGCTTCGTCTGCGGGCTGGAGGAGGATCCCGGCGACGCCGCGATCGTCGACGCCGTCACCAGCCTCGGCCGCCGGCTCGGCAAGACCATCGTCGCCGAGGGCATCGAGACCGAGCGCCAGCACGCTTTGCTGCAGGCGCTCGGCTGCCATGAGGGCCAGGGCTATTTCTACAGCCGGCCGGCGCCGGCGAGCCGGGTCCCCGGCCTCGCCGCCGAATCCCGGATCCCGCTGCGCGCGGCGCGGCGGAAGAGCGAGAGTCGGTCACGGCCGGATTGAAACCCATGCTCTGAGTGTTCCCCGGCGGAAGCCGGAGTCCAGAAAGGAGCTGGGCCCCGGCTTTCGCCGGGGAACACCGAGCTTCGACCCCCAAAAAGCAAGTGCCCGGACATCGCTGCCCGGGCACCCGCGTGACGATCGAGTCGTCAGCCCCCTTAGTAAAAGGACTTCGGCCCGCGCGCATCCTCACCTCGCTTGAGGATGCGGGGCCGAAGCCTCCCCGAACCCGGCCTGCTGGCCTCAGCTCGTGCCGCCTTGCTAGGCGCGCGGCGGGGGCGCTGTCACTGATCAATCAAGGGCTTGCGTCACTTTGCCGCCACGCTGTGTCGGTGGTGCAACAGGAGGGCCCCGGCGCCCCTGCGGTTGCCTTGCCGGAAACGCCACCCTAGAGGCTGGGCGGCCCCCAAAAGGAACCCCGCCCAGCCGATGCGCCTCTCTTCCTATTTCCTCCCCGTCATGAAGGAGACGCCTGCCGACGCCCAGATCGTCAGCCACAAGCTGATGCTTCGGGCCGGCCTCGTCCGCCAGACCGCCGCCGGCATCTACGCCTGGCTGCCGCTCGGCCTGCGCGTGCTGAACAAGATCGAGCAGGTGGTCCGCGAGGAGCAGGACAAGGCCGGCGCGATCGAATTGCTGATGCCGACCGTCCAGTCGGCCGACCTCTGGCGCCAGTCGGGCCGCTACGACGCCTACGGCCCCGAGATGCTGCGCTTCACCGACCGGCACGAGCGCGAGATGCTCTACGGGCCGACCAACGAGGAGATGATCACCACCATCTTCCGCGACGCGGCGAAGAGCTATCGCGACCTGCCGCGCATTCTCTACCATATCCAATGGAAGTTCCGCGACGAGGTGCGGCCGCGCTTCGGCGTGATGCGCGGGCGCGAATTCCTGATGAAGGACGCCTACAGCTTCGACCTCGACGAAGAGGGGCTGCGCAGGAGCTACGAGGCGATGTTCGTCGCCTATCTGCGCACCTTCGCCCGGCTCGGCCTGCAGGCGGTGCCGGTGAGGGCGCCGACCGGGCCGATCGGCGGCGATCTCAGCCACGAATTCCACCTCCTCGCCGATACCGGCGAGAGCGCGCTCTTCTACGACGCGGCGATCGAGGACATTTCCCGCGAGGAACTGCTCGCCGCCGACGCCTCGACCATCGCCCGCCTCACCACCCTCTACGCGATGGAGGAGGAGGAGCATGCCAGGGTGAAGGACTGCCCGGTGCCGGCGGAGCGGCTGCGCAGCCGCCGCGGCATCGAGGTCGGCCATATCTTCGCCTTCGGCACCAAATACAGCGCCGCCATGGGCCTCGCCGTCCAGACCAAAGAGGGCGGCCAGGTCCACCCGCAAATGGGCAGCTACGGCATCGGCGTCTCGCGCCTCGTCGGCGGCATCATCGAGGCCAGCCATGACGAAAACGGCATCGTCTGGCCGGACGGCGTCGCGCCGTTCGAGGCCGGGCTGATCAACATGCGCGCCGACGATCCGGCCTGCGCCGCCGCGGCCGACCGGATCTACGCCGATCTGCGCGGCGCCGGCGTCGAGACGCTCTACGACGACCGCGACGAGCGCGGCGGCGCCAAATTCGCGACCATGGACCTGATCGGCCTGCCCTGGCAGCTGATCGTCGGCCCCAAGGGGCTGGAACGTGGAATGGTCGAACTGAAGCGCCGCGCCACCGGCGAACGCGAGGAGCTGTCGCTCGAAAGCGCGCTGGCAAGGCTGACGGGATGAAGGAAAGAAGGCCCTCATCCCAGCCTTCTCCCGCAAGCGGGAGAAGGAGCTGTTCAGCGGTGCGTGCGGCTCTGAATCCTCTCCCGCTTGCGGGAGAGGGCTGGGTGAGGGCCTTCCTTTGATCCTCACCCGTTACGAGCGGATGATCGCCCGGCGCTATCTGCTGCCGGGGAAGGGCGAGGGGTTCATCTTCCTGGTCGCCTCGATCAGCCTCCTCGCCGTCGCGCTCGGCGTCGCCGCGCTCATCGTCGTGATGAGCGTGATGAACGGCTTCCGCGCCGAGCTGTTCGACAAGATCATCGGCCTCAACGGCCATGCGGTGGTCCAGGGCTATGGCGGGCGGCTGCCCGACTGGCGCGACATCCTCGTCCAGGCCAGGCGCACGCCCGGCGTCACCTCCGCCGTGCCGCTGATCGAGCAGCCTTTGATGGCGAGCTATGACGGCCGGGTCGAAGGCGTGCTGGTGCGCGGCATGCGGGCGCCCGACATCCTCGCCAACCCGACCCTGCGCGGCAAGGTGCTGTCGGGCTCGCTCGGGGCGCTGAAGCCGGGGGCGGGCAACGTCGCGATCGGCGCCCGCCTCGCCGAGCAACTGGGCGCGGGCGTCGGCGGCCAGATCAGCCTGATCACCCCGGAAGGCCGCTCGACGCCGTTCGGCACGGTGCCGCGGATCGTCTCCTATCGCATCGCCGCCGTCTTCGAGGTCGGCGTCTACGATTACGACAAGGCCTTCGTGATCATGCCGATGGAGGACGCCCAGGCCTTTCTGATGATGGGCGACAGCGTGGGCATGGTCGAGATCCAGACCGTCGATCCCGACAAAGTGAAGCAGATCCTCGCCCCGCTCGCCGCCGCCGTCGCCGGCGAGGCGGTGGTGACCGACTGGCGCCAGCTCAACGCCTCGCTCTTCCAGGCGCTGCAGGTCGAGCGGGTGGTGATGTTCGTCATCCTGTCGATCATCATCCTCGTCGCCGTGTTCAACATCCTCTCCTCGCTGATCATGCTGGTGCGCGCCAAGACCCGCGACATCGCCATATTGAGGACGATGGGCGCGAGCCGGAACGCGATGATGCGGGTGTTCGTGATGGTCGGCGTGACGATCGGCGCCCTGGGCGTCGTCGCCGGCGTCTTCCTCGCCGCCATCATGCTCTATTTCCGCCAGGGCGCGGTCGATCTGGTGCAGCGGGCGAGCGGCCAGAATCTGTGGGATCCGTCGATCCGCTTCCTCACCGAATTGCCGTCCAAGACCGACCCCTTCGAAGTGCTGGCGGTGGTGTCGATGGCGATGATCTTCAGCTTCCTCGCCACCCTTTATCCGGCCTGGAAGGCGGCGAGCACCGATCCCGTGCAGGTGCTCCGCTATGAGTGACGTGCTGGAAGTCACCGGCCTGCGCCGCAGCTTCACCCAGGCGGGCGTCACCATCGAGGTGCTGCGCGGCGTCGACCTCCACGTCAGGAAGGGCGAGATCGTCGCCTTGCTCGGCCCGTCCGGCTCGGGGAAGTCGACCCTGCTGCAGGCGGTCGGGCTGCTCGAGGGCGGCTTCCAGGGCTCGATCCGGATCGAAGGGCAGGAGGCGGCGTCGCTCGGCAATGACGGCCGCACCCGGCTGCGGCGCGAGTCGCTCGGCTTCGTCTACCAGTTCCACCATCTCCTCCCCGATTTCTCGGCCGAGGAGAATGTCGTCATCCCGCAGCTGATCCGCGGCGCCGGCCGCGCGGAGGCGCGGGGGCGGGCGGCGTCCCTGCTCGGCGCTCTGGGGCTCGGCGCGCGCCTCACCCATCGGCCGAGCCAGCTTTCGGGCGGCGAGCAGCAGCGCGTCGCCGTCGCGCGGGCGCTCGCCAATCAACCGGTGCTGGTGCTCGCCGACGAGCCGACCGGCAATCTCGACGAGCATACCGCCGACCTGGTCTTCGCCGAGTTCCTCAAGCTGGTCCGCGACGAAGGCTCGGCCGCCCTCGTCGCCACCCACAACCAGCGGATCGCCGCCAAGATGGACCGCGTCCTGCGGCTGCACGAAGGGCATCTGGAGCCGGATTCCGTCTCCGCCTGAGGGCGGCATTGACTTCCGGTCAGCGGCCCAGCAGCTTCGCTGTTTCTGGAGGGGTTGCATGACCAAGCATCGGCTGGAACTGTTCAGCGACGGCGTTTTCGCGATCATCCTCACCCTGCTCGTGCTGGATCTAAGGGTGCCCTCGGCCCATGGCCCGGCCGGCCTCATCCAGATCGTGCCGGGCCTAGTCGTCCATGCCGTCACCTTCTTCATCGTCGGCGTGCTTTGGATGACCCATCATAGCGCCCTCGCGCGGGTCGACAGGATCAATTCCCATGCGCTGTTTCTGAACCTGGTGGCGCTTTTCTGGGCGACCCTGCTGCCTTTCGCTGCGCGAAATGCGGCCGAACGCCCGCTGGAGCCCCTTGGGGCGAGCCTCATGGCGGCAAGTTGCGGTGCCTATTTCCTGTCCTTCGTGACGATGCGGCTGTCGCTGCATTCGGCGATCGACGATCATGAGCGGATGCACGCCTGGCGCAGGCGCCGCATCGCGATCGCCGCCAGCCTCATCGTCACCGACTTTTGCGGCGCCTTGCTATCCTGGCTCACCCCATGGGCAGGCTATGCGGCCTCGCTGGTCACAATCGGCGTGCTGCTCGTCCTGCCCAGCCCTCCGGAAGCGGAAGAGCAGTTCGAGCGGCGGGCGGCGGACGAGGCTGCGGCGCCGTCGGTCGCTTAGCTTTTCCAGAGCGGGCGGCCGAGCGGCAAATTCGGCCAGGCGTCCACTGAAAGCGGAGGGAGATCGAATGAAGCTGATCATTGCCGTCACCGCTGCCGCGGTCGCCCTCACCTGGGCGGCGGCGGCCCCGGCTCAGACCTTCGCGCCCACGCCACCGCCTTCGCCCTGCGCCACGCCCGATCATCGCGCCTTCGATTTCTGGGTCGGCGCCTGGGACGTCACCCGGACCGGCGAGACGAAGCTCGTCGCGCACAGTCTGATCGAACGGCTCTATGCCGGCTGCGCGATCCGCGAGAATTGGATGCCGCTCGGCGGAACCGGCGGCGGCAGCCTCAGCGCCTGGGTGCCCGAGGAGAAAGCGTGGCGGCAGACCTGGGTCGATTCCTCCGGCACCCGGGTCGACTTCAGGGGCGGCATGGCGGCCAATGCGATGGTCCTCACCGGCTTCTGGAAGGACGTGCTCGGCCCCGGCAGGAGCGCATTGGTGCGGATGACCTATACCAGGCAGGAAGGCGGCGCGGTCCGCCAGAAAGGCGACACGTCGGTCGACGACGGCAGGAGCTGGCGGCTCTCATTCGACTTCACCTATCGGCCCGCCGCTTCGCGCTGAGGCCCGCGCAATTAGGTGTGGAAAAGCGCAAAGTCGCTGTTTCGCCAAGCCTGCCGGAGCCCCATAACGGATCGATGGCCGCGCCTTACGTCCCGCTTCGAATCTTCTCCTGCTACACGATGCTGGACGGCGCGATCGAGCCGAAGGCGATCGCGAAGCAGGCGAAGAAGCTCGATTTCCCCGCCGTCGCCCTGACCGACCGCAACGGCCTCTACGCCGCCATGCCCTTCACCGAGGCGTGCCGCGAGGCGGGGGTCCAGCCGATCATCGGCACCATGCTCGCCATCGCCCGGCCCGGCCCGCAGGGGGCGCTCGACTGGCTCGCCCTCTATGCCCAGGACGAGAAGGGCTATGACAATCTCTGCGCCCTGGTGTCCGAGGCGCATCTCGGCCGGCCGGTCGAGGAGCCGGCGCATGTGCGGCTCGATGCGCTGGAGGGGCGGACCGACGGCCTGATCGCGCTCACCGCCGGCGGCGAAGGCGCGCTGGCGCGGCTGATCGCCGAGGAGCAGGCGAGCGCGGCGGAGGAGATGCTGGGGAGCCTGCGCGGCCTCTTCCCGAACCGGCTTTACATAGAGCTTTGCCGCCGCGGCGACGCGGTCGAGCAGCAGGCCGAGGCGGCCCTGATCGCGCTCGCTTACGCGCAGGATCTGCCTTTGGTCGCGACCAACCCGGCCTGCTTCGCCGAGGCCGATTTCCACGCCGCCCATGACGCGATGCTGTGCATCGCCCAGTCGAGCCAGATCGATCGCGACGACCGCACCCGCTCCTCGCCCGAAGCCTGGATGAAGCCCGCCGCCGACATGCGCGCTCTGTTCCGCGACCTGCCCGAGGCGATCGAGAACAGCGCCATCGTCGCCCGCCGCTGCGCCTTCGGCGCGCCGAAGCGCAAGCCGATCCTGCCCAGCATCGCCGGCGACATCGCGGCCGAGGCCGAGCAGCTCGCCCGCGACGCGCGTTTCGGGCTGGAGCAGAGGCTCGCCCCCTATGCCGGCCTCCAGGC
>JAXDOV010000215.1:0-7127 GCA_034668705.1 Sphingomonadales bacterium | reverse complement strand
ACAGGGTTGCGTGCCGCCGGCCTAGCCCCTATGTCGCCGTCTCCGCGCGCCCGTAGCTCAGCTGGATAGAGCATCAGACTACGAATCTGAGGGCCGGAGGTTCGAATCCTTCCGGGCGCGCCATTTTCCATCACCCGATATCGCCGAAGCCCGCATAGCCTTTGCCGTCGCGGCTCTTCTCGAGCTCGCGCACCGCTTCCTCGGCGGCGTCGTCGAGGCTGTTATGGCCTTCCGCGCCCTCCGGCGGCGGCGTCTTTTGGGTTTCGGCCGGGCGCTTCTCGTCGCCCACGATCAGCCGCTCTTATGCTCCGGCTTTCCCTTGCGCTTGGTGGACGCCATTTTCTCGAGCTCCTTCGCGCTCATCGACTCCGCCATCTGCTTCGACGGTCCCTTGAGCTTGCTCTTGGGCGTATCGCCGCGCTTGGCGGAAAGGGCGGCGCCCGCCGCCTTTTGCTGCGCTTTCGATTTGGCAGGCATGTCCCGTCTCCTTTAAGGGGCCTCTCCGGCTGGAACCTGCGGACAAAAGGCGCGGTTCCGGCCATCGGCCCTTCGACAGGGCTCAGGACAGGCATGGCAATGGAGATCGGCCCCGATGGAAGAAGTGGAATGGTGGGAGTTCGACTCCGCGAAACAGCTGGCCGAGCAGGCGGCGGGCGATATCGGCTTCGTGATCGAGAGCGCGATCGAGGCGCATGGCGATGCGCGCGTCGCTCTGCCGGGTGAGGACGGGCTGGCGCCGGTCTTCTCGGCGCTGGCCAAGGCGAAGGGCTTCGACTGGTCGAAAGTGTCGCTGCTGCCCAATGCCGACCGGCTGGTGCCGCTCGCCGGAGAGGAGAGCGTCCATCGCCGGCTCCAGGGCTGGTTCGCCGCCAAGGGTGCCGAGATATTGAGCCTCGTCGACGAATCGGCTTTGGGCGATCCGGTCGAGGCGGCGCGGCTCGCCGATGCGCGGCTGTCGCTGCTGCGCTGGCCGCTCGACCTGGTCTGTCTCGGCATGGATGCCGAGGGCGGCACCGCGGGCCTGCGCCCCGGCGCCGATCTCGACCGCGTGCTCAACGCGCCGCGGGAGCGCCGCGCCGTCGGCCTGCGCGGGGCGGAGGGCAATGTCGTCACCCTCACCGGTCCGACGCTGACGACGGCGCGGACGGTGATGGTGGTGGTCGCCGGGGCGGGGAAACGGGCGGTGCTCGAACAGGCGATCAAGGAAGGCCCGCTCTCCTCCCGCCCGATCGGCCGGCTGCTCGCGACGATCGATTCGCCGGTGGACATCTTCTGGACGGCGGAGGAGGTGGCCTAGCCACCCCGCTCAGCGGTTGGCGCTGAACCTGTGCCGGCCCCTCCCGTCATTGCGAGCGGAGCGAAGCAATCCAGTCCGCGGGTGTTGCCCAGACCCGGCTGGATTGCCGCGTCGCTGCGCTCCTCGCAATGACGGGAGGGCGCTAGATCAGTAGCTTGAGGTCCAGCACCTCCAGCAACGCCGCGCGTGCTGTCTCCATCTGCCGCCACATTGCGGGCTCCAGCAGGTTCTCGGGAGCGATGCGTTCCGGCCAGTGTGCTTCCACGACCTCCGCGATGCGGTCGAGCTTCGCTTCGTCGGCGAGGAAGCGGGGATCCACCGTCTCTGGATCCGCGACGACGCGCAGCCTCAGGCAGGCGGGGCCGCCGCCATTGGCCATGGACTGGCGCACGTCGACCACGAACAGCCGGCGGATCGGGCCGTTGCCCGCGACCATCTCCTGGAGCCAGCGCCAGACGGACGGCGTCTCCCGCGCCTCTTCGGGCAGGATCAGGCCCATCCCCGCTTCCGGCAGGCTGACCAGCTGGGCGTTGAAGAGATAGCTGCCGATCGCCTCGTCGAGGCTGACGGCGCTCGCCGGCACCTCGACGATCTCGACCTCGGGCACCCGCCGGCGAAGCGCGGCGTAAAGGCCCGGCCGGTCCTCGAACGCCTGCTCGTGGGCGAAAAGGATATTCTCGTTGGCGACCGCCACCACGTCGTTGTGGAAGGCGCCGGCGGCGATCGCTTCCTCCGACTGGGCGGCGAACAGGACACGCTCCGGGTCGAGGCGGTGGAGGCGGGCGACGGCGCGGCTCGCTTCCTCATGCTGGCGGACCGGAAACGCGCCGCCGCGGCGGCCGTAGACGAACACCTCCACGCCGGGCGCATCGTGGCGCCGGGCGAGGCGCATGTGATTGGCCGCGCCCTCGTCGCCGAAGCCCGGCACCGGCGGATGGACGGCGAAATGCGCCTGGTCGGCAAAGGCCAGCCGGAGCTGGGCGAGCGTCTCGGGCCATTCGTGGCTGCGATGGGCCATGGTGCGCAAATTGGCGACGGTGAGGTGGCAGCGGCCGTCGGCGGTGTCGGGCGCGGGCGAGATCGTCGCGGCATTGGCCGCCCACATCGACGATGCCGAGAAGGCCGCCGGGCGCAGCGAGGCGGGCGCCGTCTCCGCGTCGGTGCCGAGCGCGGCCAGCCAGGCCCGGTCCGGCCGCCGCTGCGGTACGAACAGGCCCTGGCGGAGACCGAGGCGGAGATTGTGGCGCATCTTCGCCAGCCCCTCCAGCGCCGCCGCGCGCGGATGCGAGACAAGGCCTTTATTGGTCGCCGAAGCGACGTTGCCGAGGCTGAGGCCCGCATAATTGTGGCTGGGGCCGATGATCCCGTCGAAATTGATCTCGACCAGCGCCATCAGCGCTGCACCGCCAGCACCTTGTCCCCCGCTTTCACGCCGAGGCGGGACGCCGCGCCGGGATCGAGGAGGATGCTGCCGTCCTCATTCGTCCTGACCCGGCCGTAGCAGGCGGCGAAATCGTGGAGGCGCCCCGCCGCGACCAGCTCGGTCACGGCCTCCGCCGGATCCGCCACCTCGGCGATCGCCGTCTCGCGCGCTTCGTGGACGGTGCGGATGTCGTCGGTGTTGACGACCATGGTCGGGCCGCCGTCGAAGATGTCGATATAGGATTCGTGGACGAAGCCCTCGCGCTCCAGCATCCGCATCGCCGCCCGGCCGGACGGGTGGGGCACGCCGATCACCGCGCGCGCGCCTTCGGTGAGCATCGCCGCGTAGATCGGCGTCTTCGGCATCAGATCGGCGATGAACTGGGTGCCGTGGGTGGCGTTGAACTCGTCCGCCTGCTGGAAGCTCATGCCGAAGAAGCGGCCGGCGATCCCGTCCCAGAAGGGCGAGCCGCCGCTCTCGTCGATCACGCCCCTCAGCTCCGCGATCAGGCGCGTGGCGAAACGCGCGCGGTGGCGGCGGATGAACAGATAGCGGCTGCGCGCCAGCAGCATGCCGAGGCCGCCCGCCCGCTCGCCGGGATGGAGGAAGAGGCCCCCCACCTCCGAGCAGCCGTCGAAATCGGTGCACAAGGTGAGCGTTCGGTTGCGGAAGGTCTTGCCGAGCGCCTTCGAGGTCTGGGTGAGCGTGCTGATCCGATAGGAGTAGAAGGGCCATTCGGTGCCGACCCGGCTGAACATCTGGCAGGTGCCGCGGATCTGCCCGGTGTCGACATTTTCGAGCACCATCACGAACAGATCGTCCCCGGGCTGTTGCGCGTCGGAGGCGAACGCCTTTTCCGACCGGACCAGTTTGTCGACCAAAGCGCCCTTGTCCGCCGGCAGATTGGTGAAGCCGCCGCCGGTCAGCTTCGCCATTTCGTACAGGGCCTGGAAATCGTCGTTGCGGGCGGGACGGACGCGAAAGCTCACCGACTCTTCCCTTCGGCCAAGCGCAGGATGGTCAGCGCCGACAAGGCCGCCCGTTCGGCGAGGCTGTCGACGATCAGATATTCGTCCGGGGAATGGATGGCGCCCCCGCGCGCGCCCATCGTGTCGACCACGGGTACGCCGCAGGCGGCGATATTGTTGCCGTCGCAGACGCCGCCGGTGGCGCGCCAGCCGATCTCCTGGCCGAGATCCGCGCCGCAGCGGCGGACCAGCTCGAACAGTGTCTCCGCCGCGGGATCGAGCGGCTTGGGCGGACGGCCGAAGCCGCCGTGAAGGGCGATGCGCACCTCGTGCGCCGCGGCGACGGCCGCGATCGTCTGGTCCAGCAAGGCCAGCGCCCTTTGTTCGTCCGCCGGCGTCGCGGGGCGCAGGTTCACCCGCAGCACCGCATGATCGGGAACGACATTGTTCGGGCCGCCGCCGTCGATCCTCGCCGGATTGATCGACAGGCCGGCGCCCTTCGCGCCGGCGAGCCGCAGCGCCAGATCCGCCGCCGCGACGATCGCGTTGCGCCCTTGCTCGGGATTGCGGCCGGCATGGGCGCTCCGCCCTTCGACATGGATCGAGAAATTGCCGCTGCCGGGGCGGGCGCCGGCCAGGGTGCCGTCGGGAAGCGCCGAGGGCTCGTAGGTGAGCGCGGCTTGCTTGCCCCGCGTCGCCGCGGCGATCAAAGCCGCCGAGCCGGGCGAACCGACCTCCTCGTCCGAATTGATCACCACCTCATAGCCGAGCCGCTCCGCGCCGGGTGCCGCCTCGACCGCCTCGAGCGCCGCCAGCATGATGGCGATGCCGCCCTTCATGTCGGCGATTCCAGGGCCGCCGAGCACTCGGTCCGGCTCGCGCCAGAAGACGGTCTGGAAGGGATGATCGGCGCCGAACACCGTGTCCATATGGCCGGTAAGCAGCAGCTGCACCGGCGCCTGCGGCCGCACGACGAGGTGGAGGTTGCGGCCATGCGCCACCGGTCGCAGCGCGCCGTCGGCGTCCATCGCCTCGACCGGGGAAGGATCCTTCAAGGCGATTTCGCCGGGCAGCGCCGCGAAGGCGTCGGCGAGGAGGCCGGCCATCGCCGCCAGGCCGTCGAGGTTGCGCGAGCCGCTGTTCACCGCCGCCCAGGCCCGGACCTGATCGAGCATCGGCTCGGCTCCGGCCCGCTCCACCGCCGCTGCTTCGATGGCTGAAAGCCCTTTCATGCAGGGCCTCTAGCTTGCCCGGCGGCTCAAAGCCACCGGCGGAACGCCTCCAGCACCTGCTCGTAGAGCCGCTTCTTGAACGGCACGATCAAGGCCGGCAGCTCTTCCGGCTCGGCCCATTTCCAGGCGCGGAACTCGGGGTCGGGCGTGTCGATATGGACGTCGGCGTCGGCGCCGAGGAAGCGGGCGAGGAACCAGGTCTGGCGCTGGCCGCGCCATTTCTCCTTCCAGATCTTGCCGATCAGATCGTCGGGGAGATCGTAGGTCAGCTCCTCCTTCGCCTGGTCGAGGATCTCGACCAGGGACGGGTCGATGCCGGTCTCCTCCTGCAGCTCGCGCAGCGCGCCCTGCAGGGGGCTCTCGCCGGGGTCGAGGCCGCCCTGCGGCATCTGCCAGGCCTCGAGCGTGCTATCCAGGCGCTGCCCGACCCAGACCTGCCGCGCCGGGTTGATCAGCATCACGCCGACCGCCGGCCGATAGTCATAGTCGGACAGGTCGATCACGATCCCGCCGCCTCGCCGATCATCAGCTTCAGCATTGCGAAGCCGCCGCGCAGATCCTCCTGCGAGGACGGGATCGCCTTCCTGAGGTTGATGAAGCCGTGGATATTGCCGACCGCCTCCCTGAAAACCGTCGGCACGCCGGCTTCGACGCAGGCGGCGGCATAGGCCCGGCCCTGGTCGCGGATCGGGTCGAGCCCGGCGGTGACGACCAGGGTCGGCGGCATGCCGGCCTGGCTCTTCACCATCGGCGAATAGCGCCAGTCGCGCCGCGCCGGCCGGTAGCATTCGTCGAACCAGCGCATGCCGTCATGGGTGAGCAGATAGCCCTCGCCGAAATCCTCATAGGAGGGATAGCCCTGCTCCGGATCGGCGGCGGGATAGATCGGCCATTGGGCGATCACCGGCGCCGCCGCCGGCGCGTCGCGCAAAGCGAGGCTGACGACGATCGCGAAATTGCCGCCGGCGCTGTCGCCGCTGGTGACGAGGCCGGTCACCTCGCGGCCGAGCGCCTCCGGGCTCGCCGCCGCCCAGCGGGCGGCGGCGATGCAATCCTCCGCTCCGGCCGGGAAGGGATGCTCCGGCGCCAGCCGGTAGTCGACTGCCAGCACCGGCAGATCCATCGCCCGCGCCATCTCCGCGCAAAACGGCTCGTGCGTGTCGAGATCGCCGAGGACGAAGCCGCCGCCGTGGAAGAACAGGATCAGCGGACCCGGTCCGCGACTCTCGCGCGCATCGTAGAGGCGGAGCGGGATCTCGCCCGCCGGGCCCGGACAGGCGAGGTTCCGGATCATCGCCAGATCGCCGACCGGCGCGTCGGCGACGTGGCGGGAGGCGAGCATCATCGTCCGCGCCTCGTTCGGGCCGACGTCGTGGCTCTTCGGCCCCGGCAAAGCGTTGAGATAGTCGAGGAACAGGCGGACGTCGGGCCTGACGACGGGGGACCTGACGACCAGGGGCCTGGCGACGGGATCGGCCAAGAGATGCTCCGTTGAGTTGCGAATCGAAATGACTATCTAGCCTTTAAGCGAATGACGCGGCGCCGCCACCCGTTGTGGCCTCGCGCCCTCGCCGCTACACCGGCGCCCGGAGTTTGGAGGGAAGCGTTTTGGCGACAGCCACTCATTATCTCACCGAGGAGGAAGCGCGCGCCCATCCGGCGCCCGAAGCCGTCGTCGTCCGCTTCGCCGGCGACAGCGGCGACGGCATGCAGCTGACCGGCGGCCAGTTCACCCTGTCGACCGCGCTCGCCGGCAACGATCTCGCCACCTTCCCCGATTTCCCCGCCGAGATCCGCGCCCCGCAGGGGACGACCTTCGGCGTCTCCGCCTTCCAGATCAATTTCGGCTCGGCGGCGATCGACACCGCCGGCGACGCGCCCGACGTGCTGGTGGCGATGAACCCCGCGGCGCTCAAGACCAACGTCGCCGATCTCAAGCCCGGCGGCCTGATCATCGCCGACGAAGGCGAGTTCGGCGCCCGCAACCTCGCCAAGGCGGGCTATGACGCGAACCCGCTCGGCGACGGCAGCCTCGCCCGGTGGCAGGTCCTCGCCTTCAACATCTCGCAGCTCACCCTCGACGCAGTGAAGCCGTTCGGCCTCGGCAACAAGGAGGCCCTGCGCTGCAAGAACATGTGGACTTTGGGCCTGGCGCTGTGGATGTTCGACCGCGACCGCGCGCCGATCGAGGCCTGGCTGAAGGCGAA
>JAXDOV010000214.1:0-5873 GCA_034668705.1 Sphingomonadales bacterium | reverse complement strand
TATTTCGACAGGAGCTCGCGGATCTCCAGCTCGACGAGCTCGAGGATCTCCGCGTCGTCGACCAGATCGACCTTGTTCATGAACACGACGATCGACGGCACGCCGACCTGGCGCGCGAGCAGGATATGCTCCTTGGTCTGCGGCATCGGGCCGTCGGTGGCCGACACGACCAGGATCGCGCCGTCCATCTGGGCGGCGCCGGTGATCATGTTCTTCACATAATCGGCGTGGCCCGGGCAATCGACATGCGCATAGTGGCGCGCCGCGGTCTCATATTCGACGTGCGCCGTCGAAATCGTGATGCCGCGCTCGCGCTCTTCCGGAGCCTTGTCGATATTGTCGTAGCTCGTGAACGTGGCGCCGCCGGACTCGGCGAGGACCTTGGTGATCGCCGCGGTGAGCGACGTCTTGCCATGGTCGACGTGACCGATGGTGCCGATGTTGCAGTGCGGCTTCGTCCGCTCGAACTTAGCTTTCGCCATTTTCCCTAATCCTCGTCTTTCTGTCCAAATTCAAAATTCAACCGGTCAGGCGAGCTTGGCCTTGACCTCTTCGGCCACGTTCGCCGGCACCTCGTCATAATGCGAGAACTGCATCGTGTACTGGGCGCGGCCCTGGGAGAAGGAACGCAGCTCATTAACGTAGCCGAACATATTCGCAAGCGGCACCATGGCGGTCACCACCTGCGCGTTGCCGCGCGTGTCGGTGCCCTGGATCTGCCCGCGGCGGCTGTTCAAATCGCCGATGACGTCGCCCAGATAGTCCTCCGGAGTCACAACCTCAACCTTCATGATCGGCTCGAGCAGCTTGATGCCCGCTTTCTGGGCGCCTTCGCGCATCGCGCCGCGGCCGGTGATCTCGAAGGCCAGCGCCGAAGAATCGACGTCGTGATATTTGCCGTCGAGCAGGCGGATATTGAAGTCGATGATCGGGAAGCCGATCAGCGAGCCCGTCGCCGCCGTCTCGCGCATCCCCTTCTCGACCGACGGGATATATTCGCGCGGGATGTTGCCGCCCTTGATCTCGTCGAGGAACTGGATGCCCGAGCCGCGCTCGCCCGGCTCGAGGGCGACCTTGACCTCGCCGAACTGGCCGGAGCCGCCCGACTGCTTCTTGTGGGTGTAGACGAGCTCGACCGGCTTCGCGAGCGACTCGCGATAGGCGACCTGCGGCGCGCCGACATTGGCTTCGACCTTGAACTCGCGCTTCATCCGGTCGACCAGGATCTCGAGGTGGAGCTCGCCCATCCCCTTGATGATGGTCTGGCCCGATTCCTGATCGGACGAGACGCGGAACGACGGATCCTCCTGCGCCAGGCGATGAAGGGCGACGCCCATCTTCTCCTGGTCGGCCTTGGTTTTGGGCTCCACCGCGACCTCGATGACGGGGTCCGGAAACTCCATCCGCTCGAGGATGATCGGCGCGTTATGCGCGCAGAGCGTATCGCCGGTGGTGGTGTCCTTGAGGCCGACGAGCGCGACGATGTCGCCGGCAAAGGCCTCCTTGATGTCCTCGCGGTCGTTGGCGTGCATCAGCAGCATGCGGCCGACCTTCTCCTTCTTGTCCTTGACCGAGTTCATCACCAGCGACGCGCTTTCCAGCTTGCCCGAATAGATGCGGACGAAGGTCAGGGTGCCGACGAACGGGTCGGTCATGATCTTGAAGGCGAGGCCGGAGAAGGGCGCGCTATCCTCCGCGGCACGCTCGTCGACGGTCTCGCCGTCGAGCTTGAGGCCCTGGATCGGCGGCACGTCGAGCGGCGAGGGCAGATAGTCGACGACGGCGTCGAGCATCGGCTGGACGCCCTTGTTCTTGAACGCCGAGCCGCACAGCACCGGCACGAAGGAGAAGTTGAGCGTCCCCTTGCGGATCAGCCTCTTCAGCGTCGCGACGTCGGGCTCATTGCCCTCGAGATAGGCTTCCATCACCTCGTCATCCTGCTCGACCGCCATCTCGATCATATGCTGACGCGCTTCGGCGGCGGCATCGGCGAGATCGGCCGGGATGTCCTGATATTCGAACTTGGCGCCGAGGCTCTCCTCGAGCCAGATGATCGCCCGGTTCTCCACCAGGTCGACGAGGCCCTTGAAGCTGCTCTCGATGCCGATCGGGAGATAGAGGACCATCGGACGGGCGCCGAGCCGGTCCTTGATCATCTCCACGCACATCTCGAAATTGGCGCCGGTGCGGTCGAGCTTGTTGACGAAGCACATCCGCGGCACCTTGTACTTGTCCGCCTGCCGCCAGACCGTCTCCGACTGCGGCTCGACGCCGGCGACGCCGTCGAACACCGCGACCGCGCCGTCGAGGACGCGCAGCGAGCGCTCGACCTCGATGGTGAAGTCGACGTGGCCGGGCGTGTCGATGATGTTGATCCGGTGGTCGTTCCAGAAGCAGGTCGTCGCGGCCGACGTGATCGTGATGCCGCGCTCCTGCTCCTGCTCCATCCAGTCCATGGTGGCGGTGCCCTCATGGACCTCGCCGATCTTGTAGGACTTGCCGGTATAATAGAGGACGCGCTCGGTCGTCGTCGTCTTGCCGGCATCGATATGGGCCATGATGCCGATATTCCGGTAATGGTCGAGCGGATGGCTGCGGGCCATGATCTGCAAACTCCAATGTCGGGGATCAGGCCGCGCCTGACACCGACGATATAGGGATTATAATTACCAGCGGTAGTGCGAGAAGGCGCGGTTGGCCTCGGCCATGCGGTGCGTGTCCTCGCGCTTCTTGACCGCATTGCCGCGGTTGTTGGCCGCGTCCATCAGCTCGCCCGACAGGCGCGCCGACATCGTGTTCTCGCTGCGCGAGCGGGCGGCGCCGATCAGCCAGCGAATGGCCAGCGCCTGGGCGCGCTCGGTCCGCACCTCGACCGGGACCTGGTAGGTGGCGCCGCCGACGCGGCGGCTGCGGACCTCGATGCCCGGCTTCACATTGTTGAGCGCGTCGTGAAAGACGCCGATCGGATCGCGCTTGGCGCGGGTCTCGATCGTGTCGAAGGCGCCGTAGACGATGCCTTCGGCGACGGACTTCTTGCCGTCGAGCATGACGCTGTTCATGAACTTGGTGAGGACCACGTCCCCGAAACGGGGATCGGGCAGGACTTCGCGCTTTTCGGGACGACGGCGACGGGACATTCTTCTCTTCCTTCTGCTTCAGCCGGGTCCGGAACCTGTCCGGGGCTTACTCTCTGCGGGCTTGCGCCCGCCCGATAGCCCCGGCCTTCGCCGGGGTAACTCTGCGCGGGCTTGCGCCCGCTCGGCAGACCCCGGCCTTCGCCGGGGTAACTCTACGCGGGCTGCGCCCGCTCGGTTACTTCGGACGCTTGGCGCCGTATTTCGAACGGGACTGGCGGCGATCCTTGACACCCTGGGTGTCGAGAACGCCGCGCAGGACGTGATAGCGAACGCCGGGGAGGTCGCGCACGCGGCCGCCGCGGATCAGGACCACGCTATGCTCCTGGAGGTTGTGCCCCTCGCCGGGAATGTAGCTGATCACCTCGCGCTGGTTGGTGAGGCGGACCTTGGCCACCTTGCGAAGCGCCGAATTCGGCTTCTTCGGGGTGGTGGTGTAGACGCGGGTGCAGACGCCGCGCTTCTGCGGGTTCTGCTCCATCGCGGGGACCTTGGATTTGGCCTTTTGGGGTTCCCGACCCTTGCGGATCAGCTGATTGATCGTCGGCATGAAGCCTTCACTTCCTTCAAGTTACTTTACCGAGGCGCAAAAAACGCAAGCAACCGGGGCGACCTTGCGGCCCCCTGGCCCTTGCGACGCAACAGCAATGTTCAAGCTCTTGTCGCCCGCTGCGGGAAGGCGTGGTTTCTCAACGAGAATCCTGCCGTCCCCGGGCGAGGCGGCCTATAGCGGCGAGCGCCATATGGGTCAACGGGCCAGATTTGTGAAGGGCGCGGCCCGCCAGTCCTCCCCGGCATTTGCCGGGGAGGGGGACCGTGCGTAGCATGGTGGAGGGGACCTTTAAGGCCGGATCGATGGGAAGCGTAGGTCGAGCTCGGCACCTCCGCCGGAGCATGAGCCCGCCCGAGGCTTTGCTTTGGCAACACCTTCGCACACGCCCCGGCGGCTTCAAGTTCCGCCGGCAGCACCCGCTGGGGACCTATGTTCTGGATTTCTATTGCCGATCCGCGGCGCTCTGCATCGAGGTAGACGGAGACGCGCACGACATGGGCAGCGCACCTGAGGACGATGCGCGGCGGGACGAATGGCTGTCCGGCCGGGGCGTACAAACTATCCGCTTTTTAGCGGCCGATGTCACCAAAGAGATCGAAGCCGTGGTTTGCCACATCGAAGAGCGCTGCGCCTCAAGAAGCCCCTCCACCGGCAAAGCCGGTCCCCCTCCCCGGCAAAAGCCGGGGAGGAATGGCGGCTAGTTAGCCCCAGCCGGCGCTATTCCGTGGTTTCGCCGTCCCAATGGTCGTTGTCGTGGTCGCGTTCGGCGTCTTCTTTGGTCTTGTGGACGACCTTGTCCCTGTGCTCGGGCGGGCCGTAGACGGTGTAGAGGCGGAGCGGCACGTCGCCGTCGTTGACGACGTTGTGGCGGGCGCCGGCGGGCACGATCACCGCGAAATCCTCCTCGACCCGGTTGGGCGCGCCGTCGATATAGACGATGCCCCTGCCCTCCTCGATGCGGAAGAACTGGTCACGGTCCTCGTGCACCTCCTCGCCGATGTCGCAGCCGGGCGGCAGCGTCATCAGCACGAGCTGGATGTGCCGGCCGGTGTAGAGGACGCGGCGGAAATCCTCATTCTCGATCGTCCGCTCTTCGATATTGTCGCAATAACCCTTCATCGCTCTCGCTCCTCAGGGGTGGCAGCCCCAGTGATGCGGCCATAGCGGTCGGGCGGCGCCGAAGTTCAACGCGAATTTCCGATCTCCCTGATCGATCGAGCGGCGTCGGACCCTCAGGTGGAGCGGCCCCCCAGCCAGGCTGACAGCGCTCAGTCGCTCTTCACCACCTCGCCGCCCTTGATGACCGTGCGGACATGTTCGAGCGTCCGCACGTCCTGGAGCGGATCGCCCTCGACCGCGACGATGTCGCCATAGCGACCGACCGCGATCGCGCCGACCTCGCCCTCGCGGCCCAATGCGATCGCCGCGTCGCGGGTGGCGGCGCGGATCGCCTGGAGCGGCGTCATCCCCCATTCCACCATCTTCGCGAACTGGCGGCCGTTATCGCCGTGCGGATAGACGCCGGCATCGGTGCCGAACAGCATCGGCACGCCGGCGCGGACCGCCTTGCGGAAGGTCTCGCGCTGCAGGCGGCCGATCATCTTCTCCTTGTCGAGGCTGGCCTGCTCGGTGCCGTTCGAAGTGCCGGTCGCGAGGATGTAGTCGTCATTATAGATGTCCATGTCGAACCAGGTGTGATGCTGCGCGGCCAGCGCGATGGTGGCGTCGCTCGCCAGGCTGCAATGCTCGATCGTGTCGACGCCGGCGAGGATGGCGGCGCGGATGCCCTCGTCGCCATGGGCATGGGCGGCGACGCGGAGGCCGAGCATATGGGCCTCGTCGGCGATCGCCTTCATTTCCTCGAGGCTGAGTTGCTGGGCGCCGACCGCGTCGCCATGCGAGAAGACGCCGCCGGTCGCGCAGATCTTGATCAGCTGCGCGCCATATTTGTGCAGCCAGCGGACCTTCGCGCGAGCGTCTTCCGGCCCGTTGATCACGGAAACCTCCTTGCGGTCGTAGGAGGGCGGCAGCTTGCTCTCGTCGCAATGGCCGCCGGTCGCGCCGATCGCGTAGCCGGCGGTGACGATGCGCGGCCCCTGCAGCCAGCCGCCGTCGATCGCCTGGCGAAGGCCGACGTCCTGGAAGCCGTCGGCGCCGACGTTGCGGACGGTGGTGAAGCCGGCGCG
>JAXDOV010000213.1:0-9883 GCA_034668705.1 Sphingomonadales bacterium | reverse complement strand
CGAAGATCTCCATCGAACGAATTGATGATGTGACATGCCGAACGAAGGAGGCCGCGCAGCGGGCACGCGCCGGGCCGGGGCTGCCGGGGGCCGCGAGGCGGGGCCGGCATCGAGGGACGGGCTGACGCTGGACCAGTTCGCGACGTTCGTGGCGGTGGTCGAGGAGGGCAGCTTCTCGGGCGCCGCGCGGCGGGTCGGCCGCGCGCAATCCGCGATCACCTATGCCGTCCAGAATCTGGAGCTGCAGACCGGGTCCGCGCTTTTCGACCGATCGGCCTATCGGCCAAGCCTGACGCCGGCCGGCCGCGCGCTGCTGCCGCGGGCGCGCCGCATCCTCGAAGGCGTCGAGGATTACCGCCGGCAGTCGCGATCTCTCCTCGCGGGCTGCGAGGCGCGCCTGACGATCGCGGTCGACGTGGTCATCCCCACCGAGCTCCTCACCGGCGCGCTCAAGGCGTTCGGCGCGGCCTTTCCGATGGTGGAAGTGGAACTCTTCGTTCAGCTGATGGACGTCACGCTGGCCGCCCTGCGCGAGGGAAGGGCGGATCTGGGGCTGATCGTGGACGCCCCCAGGCCGGACCTGCTCGAAGGGCTGGAGCGCCGGCCGTGCGGGCGGCTGGACTTCGTGATGGTCGCCGCGCCCGAACACCCGCTCGCCCAGGCGGCGGATCCGATCCGGCAGGAGGACCTCAGGGACCACACCCAGATCCTGCTCTCGGCGGGTCTGGAGGCGAGCCTCCCCAGGGACTGGTTCGCTTATGCCGTGAACCGGTGGCGGGTGAACAATCTCGAGCTGCGCCACAGCCTCGTGCTGGCGGGCGCGGGCTGGTGCAGCATGCCCCGCCACCTGGTGGGCGAGGACCTCGCGGCCGGCCGGCTGGTGACGCTGTCCCTGGACCAGGCGGGCGTCGCCCAGCCGCGGGAGATTTCGACCAGCGTCGCCCACCACCGGAGCAGGCCACCGGGCCCGGCGGGGCGCTGGCTCATCGACCGGCTGATCGCCGACAGCGCGGGCTCGAAGGGCGCGTGAGCGACCGAGTAGCGCGAGCGTCCGTCTCGATGCCGGCGGTGTCGGCGCGTGCCCTGCCGCACCGGCGGCGAAGGACGAACCGCCCGCCGGCGTCGTCCGTCTACCGGATGCGCGCGCCGGGCACGCTCGTCAGCGGCGCCACCGGCGGCGGGCCGCCCGCATAGCTCGCCTTCTGGCTGAGCAGCCACGAGAAATCCGCCGTGAGCTGGCCTGACGTCGTGCCCTTGCGCGTCTTCGGATTGTAGCTGGTCCAGACGCCCGCGGACGAGTGGCAGCCCATGCAGCTCTCGGTGACGAAGACCAGGGTATTGACGCCCGGCTTTACCGGAGTGGTGCCGTTGTTCAGCGGCGAGGTCCAGACCGGCGGGCTCGCCCCGGTCCCGTTCGGGTCGAGGGTGGCGCGTTTGCGGTGCTCGGAACCATTGAGACGAGTGACGGAGGACCTCAGTATTTCGTGCCGAGGCCGATCGCTGACCTCGTCCCAAACGTAAGCGAAAGCATACGTCGTAAGCTGAAGGAAGAGTGCGAGAACAGGAGCTTCACCGCTCCGACAGGCACCTGCAGGAAGAGACGCTAGCAAGCGATGGTTCGTACGAGCTCGGCGCGTCGTGCGCCGGGCTCTTTTTTGATGAGTCGCTGATCGACCGTTGGTTTTCTGCGGGTCCTGCACCTCCGCTTTTTGGGAACTGTCGAGCGCCGATCGACGGTTCAAATGGAGCTCGGCAGACCTCCCCAACTCGTCCACGAATGGCCATAGGCGCAAGGTCATCGCCGGAGCGTGCAGCGCGACAGCTCCTGCATCAGATAATCGAGCGATGCGACAAGCCAGCGCGTGAGATCCTCTTGGCTTGCCGGCGCATTCAATTGAACTGCTCCGAACCGGCCAGGCTGCGATAGCCACCACGGCGCGGCGCTTGCCAAGTGCATCCGTTCCACGGTTAGTCGTCCCAGCCTGTCTGCCAGCGTCGGTGCCGCGACCCGGACGTCGAAATCCTCAAAATCCTGGACCTCGCCCCCGCCATCCGACTCAAACGTCGCCGGACCCCTCAACCCGGCAAGGCTCTCCAGCAGATCAAATTGCCAATGGGGATGTCCCGCACCCGAGCTCTGGAAACCGACACCGCTGCGATCCCAGTCGCGCAAACCGGACCACTCCAGCCGCAGTAGCTGTGGCTTCACGCGATCACCTATTTCGCCCACGTGCACCGTCAGGCTCGCTTGGCGGAACACAAAGGGAGAGCGGCCCGCATCTACGTCCCACACCTCCTGATACCCCAGCCACGCCGTGAGATTGTCGGGCAAGGATATAAGCGGCGCGACACTCGCCGTACCGCGGTTACGATCGACGCGTTCGACGTGGCTGCCGCGCAGTCCCGTCCACACACCGCCCGCAAGATAATCGGCATCGATCGCCAAGCTACCCGTTTTTCCTGGCATGCTGCGCGTCAGCAAAGCGCCGAGCCTCAACCATCGTTGATCGAGGCTGGTCCGTGTCGCCCGCAGGCGGAACCGCTCCAGTTCAGATGGCGTCAAAATCGACACCGCCGTACAGATAGGAGGTCAGTGCATTGGCCCGTTGCTCCCACTCTGCGGACGGTATTCGCACTTCGCGTCCTAACACTGCCAGCTCGCGCACCGCACGGCCCGTGTCGGGCGCCAATGACATTAGCTGAAGATCGGGCACCGGAATCGGGGCTACGTGTCGGGCGCTAAGGTCGAACTGACCGCCCGCGACGCTGGGAGCATAGAGGCTGAGCAGCTTGATGAATGGCATCGAGTTGCACAATCCGACATAGGCCGCGAGCAGATCCGCCTCGTCGATCCGTTCGCCCGACGTTTCCTCGGCGTCGGCGTCGGCACCTGGGACTTGGCCCGGCTGCTTCCTGAGCATCCAAACATGACCCATGACCGCAACATAGGCTGCCTCGAGATCGCCGAAAAAGGCGCCCTCGGCTCCGAAGAACTTTGAGATGATGCGGGGGGAAGCGCGGAGGCTCCATTTGGTACGCGGGGTCATCTTTTCCCGGCGAGCCTACTCTCGCTCAAGGCGGCCGCCTCCTGAAACAACTGCCCCCCCGCATGCCGGATCGCCAGGCTCGGGTGGAGCCGCATCCACGATAGAGTACCTGCCCCCTGGCCAGCCTCCTCTAGCGCCGCCTGCAAGCCTCGCTGGTCGAGCTTGGCGAGCAGGTCCCCGGCGTCCTCAGGTAAACCCAAAAGCTCGGGCGATAAGTGGCCGTCGGCGATCAGCAACCTCGACAGTGCCGCGGTGAAAACGTCAGTGGCCCTAGCATCCGGCAGACCGCTGGCAGCGGCCAACGAGCGAAGCCGCCGGAAGAAGCCGAGCAGATGCTCAATGACGCTGCGATTCGAGCGAACCCGGTCGTCAGTGAGGAACCCGTAGAATCGGTCTAGGCTGCGCTCGATCGATCCGCGTTCGAATATGCGCGCTTCCGCCGGCCTGTCCCAGCGCAGCACCGCGACCTTGCTTTTGGTGACTGTGATGTGATGCGGCACATCGCTCGACCAAGCCCAAGTCGCGGGATCAGAGGTTCGCCACAGCTCATCTTCAGTTTCCGACATCGCGAAGGTGCCGTGCGTGCCGTCGAGCAGCAACGTGTGTTCGTCCGGTGATCGCCCCATCTCCCCCTCGAACAGCGGCGCGGTTGCGAGACCGAAGCGCCGTGCCCACTGCCCTGCATAGCCGCCGGTCACCGCCTCAGTCCTACGGCGGAAAAGAGGGGCAATTGCGGCTCGGACGGGAGTGCGAAGTCTTGCGCGAATGCCTGGAGATGCGGGGCGAGCGGCACGCTAAGCATTCCGTTTCCATCCGCTAACGGCAAGGTCGTCAGCAATGCGTGTTCTCGATCTGGGAACTGGGCGAAGGCTTGCCACAATTGGAGAAAGGGCCGCCCGTCCACGAGTGCGCGGAATTCGCGAATGGCACTGCGCCATGCGCCGACCTCCACACCAAACCTGTCGTTCAATTCGTGGAGCATCCGCACCGCAAGCACGGTTTGCCATGAGAACAGCGCGTGGCGACCACGGCCGGCGCCAGGCACATCAGGCGCGAGAATATCTCGACGCGTACACCATTCGCGTAGTTGATGGACCGTGATCCCGGCGAGACGAGCCGCGTCGGAGGCTTGGACCAATGGCATTCATAACGGGTAACCTACCCCTCATGACTGGTAAAGCTCTTTTCCTGCCCTAGGCGCTGATAGAGCGGCCTCGACGAGCGAGGGCGCAAATAGCAGCTTCGGGGCTACGTGTCCGGGCGCAGCCTCCTAGGCGGCGCAAGCAGACCTGGTGCTTCGGGATCCAGTGGGAGCCGCTTTGCTCCAAGACGCCGACGCGGCCATCCGAGCTGGGCCATTTCTCTGGAGCAAGGAAACGGTGTCCAGGAGGGGATGGTGGTGGGCGGAGGGGGGAGCGCACCCTTCCCGCGGGTCATAACTCATTGATGGCTATGGTGGACGCACCAGGGCTCGAACCTGGGACCCGCTGATTAAGAGTCAGCTGCTCTACCAACTGAGCTATGCGTCCAATCCCGCTCGGGAAGGCAGCCATCTAGTGGGGGCGTGGGGAGATTGCAATGCCGCGGCGGCGGCCCGGCCGGCGCCGTCAATCGTCCCCCTTGACCGCCGCCAGCTCGTTGCCGGAGGGGTCGAGGAAGTGGAAGCGGCGGCCGCCGGGGAAGGCGAAGATCGGCTTGACGATCTCGCCGCCCGCCGCCTCGACCGCGGCCAAGGCCGCCTCGAGATCGTCGACGTCGATCACGGCGAGGGGAGCCCTGGTCGCCTCGGCGGCGTCCGCCAGCAGGCCGATCGCGGTGTCGCCGCTGAGCGTCGCCGCATAGGTCGGGCCGAAAGCGGTGAGGCTCCAGCCGAAGGCGCGTTCGTAAAAGTCCCTGGCGGGCCCGATCTCCCGCACCGGCAGCTCGACATAGTTGAGGCGCGCCATGGTCAATCTCCCGCGAACGATTCCTGCCCGATCAGGGGCAAAGCGGCCCGCCCCGATGGCGCCTCAATAGCGCCGCAGCAGCCCCGCCAGCTTGCCCTGGATCCGGACCTGCTCGGGCCGGTAGCGTTGCGGGTCGTAATGGCGGTTGGCGGGGTCGAGGCGGATCATCTGGCCTTC
Organism: Sphingomonadales bacterium; assembly: GCA_034668705.1. GTDB lineage: Bacteria > Pseudomonadota > Alphaproteobacteria > Sphingomonadales > Sphingomonadaceae > Allosphingosinicella. The sequence goes on along the minus strand of JAXDOV010000213.1, from coordinate 4,713 downwards.
GCGGCGGAAGGTCTTGAGCGTCGCTTCCTCCTCGTTGATCAGGGCGACGACGATCTCGCCGTCGCGGGCGACGTCGGTCTTGCGGATCAGCGCGTAATCGCCGTCGAGAATGCCTTCCTCGACCATCGAATCGCCCGCCACCTCCAGCGCATAATGCTCGCCCGGGCCGAGCAAGGCGGCGGGGACGGGGAGGGTGGTCTGCCCCTCCAGCGCCTCGATCGGCATGCCGGCGGCGATACGGCCGTGGAGCGGCAGCTCGACGACGTCGTTGGCGGCCTCGGGCGGCCTGATCGACGCGCGCGGCTGCGCCGCCGCCGGCGCCATTCCGGCCTGCGCATCCGGCATGCGGAGCACTTCGAGCGCCCGCGCCCGGTTGGGCAGGCGGCGGATGAAGCCGCGCTCCTCCAGCGCAGAGATCAAACGGTGGACGCCCGATTTCGATTTCAGCGCCAGCGCGTCCTTCATCTCCTCGAACGAGGGCGAGACGCCGCTCTCCTTCAGCCTGTCCTGGATGTAGGTGAGAAGCTCACTCTGCTTGCGCGTCAGCATCGGCCGATCCCCTCGTGGCGCGTCCCGGTGGAACGTATGCGGAACGTGTAGGAAACACTTCGGGGGCTGTCAAGCCGCCGGTCGCGCGGCCGTTTCGGCGACGGCGAGGAAGGCGGCGAGCAGGGCATGGCCGTGCTCGCTGGCGATGCTCTCCGGGTGGAATTGAAGGCCGTGGATCGGCAGCGCCTGGTGCCGCAGCCCCTGCACCGTCGCGTCGTCGGCGGTGGCGTTGACGGCGAGGCAGGAGGGCACGCTCGCCGGCGCCACGGTCAGCGAATGGTAGCGGGCGGCGGTGAAGGGGGAGGGGAGGCCCATGAAGAGCCCGCTGCCGTCATGCGCGACCGGACAGGTCTTGCCATGCACCGCCCGTGCCGCGCGCACCACGCATCCGCCGAAATGGACCGCGATCGCCTGGTGGCCGAGGCAGATGCCGAGCAGCGGCCGCCGCGCCTCCGCGCAAATGGCGACGAGATCGAGCGACATGCCCGCGCCCTCCGGCGTCCCCGGCCCCGGCGAGATCAGGAAGCCGTCGGCGCCGCTCGCCAGCGCCTCGGCGGCGGTCAGGGCGTCGTTGCGCTCGACCCGCACCTCGGCGCCGAGCGTGCGCAGGTAATCGACCAGATTCCAGGTGAAGCTGTCGTAATTGTCGATAACGAGGATGCGCGGCGCCGAACCTCCCGGCCTTCCCCCGCGCGCCGGCCTCACTGCGCCGCGACGTTCGCCATCAGCTCGCTCTTCAGCTTGGCGAGCGCCTTGTCGTTGCGCTTCACCTTCACCTGGCTCCGCACCGCGGCGGAGAATTGCTGGGCATATTCGTCGCTGATGATCTGGCCGAACTGGCTCCTGACCGCCTGGATGAGGCCGGGGTCCTTGGACGCGTCGCCCGGCACCACCTTGTCGAGATAGACGATGAACCAGCCGCGCGCCTCGCCGGCGTCGAGCAGCCGCGCCTTGCCGCGGGGCAGGCTGAACAGCATGGCGAGCGCCGGCGGCACCTGCTGGCCTTGCTTGGCGAGGTCGCGGCGGGTGGCGCTGAGCGGCTGCGGCGCCGGCAGGCGCACGCCGGCCTGGGCGAAAGCCAGAGCGGGCGCCACGCCGGCATTGATCTTGGAGACGATCGACTGGGCGATCGCCTTGCCCCGTTGCGCGGCGCGCCACGCCATCAGGTCGATCTTCACCCGGTCGCGGATCTGGGCCAGCGGCGGCGGCGCGGCCGGCACCACCCGCGCGACGCTGACCAAGGCGTAACGCTGGTTCGGCACCACCGTCTCGACCGCGGGCTGGTCGCTCGCATCCATCTGGAAGGCGCCGCGCAGCAGCGGCGCGAGCTCCGGCGGCGCGGTCCAGCCGGCCGGGGCGTCCGGCGCCTGGCCGGTGCCGGTCACCGGCGGCGTCTCGACGATGGCGAGCTTCTCGGCTTTCACGGCATCGGCGAAGCTGGCGCCGCCGCTCACCGCATTCTCGATCCGCGTCGCCATGTCGCCGAGCGCGGCCTGGGCCTTTTGCCGCTCGATCCCGGCGGCGATCTCGGCCCGCACCGCGGCGAGCGGCCTGGCGCCGATCGTCTTGACGTCGTCGACCCTGACGACGTGCCAGCCGAGGCCGGAGCGGATCGGGCCGATCGTCGCGCCTTTGGCGGCGGCGAAGACGGCATTCGCCACTTCGGGCGCGCTCATCCGCGCATAATCGCTTTGGGTCTTGTCGCCGACGGCGATGTCGGCCGCCGCATAGCCCGCCTGCGCCGCCGCCTGCGCGAAGGGCGTGCCGGAGGCGATTTTCTGGGCGAAGGCGCGCGCCGCCTTCTCGTCGGGCAGCACGACCTGCGACAGGCTGCGCGTCTCCCTCGCGGCATAAGCGGGGTTGCGGCTGTAGGCGGCGGCGATCTCGGCGTCGCTGGCCTTGGCCTGGGCCGCGACATTCTCGGCGCCGAACACGGCGTAGCGGACGATCCGCCGCTCGGGGATGGTGTAGCGGCCGATATTCTGCCGGTACCAGGCCTGGAGGTCGGCCTCGGCCGGCTCGGCGCCCGGGCCCATCGCCTTGGTCGGCACCGCGCCGACCATGCCGCTGCGCGTCTCGAGCAGCAGGGCGGCATATTGATTGGCGAGGCTCTGCGGGACGAAGGGCGAGCCCGCCACCGGCAGGACCAGCTGCCGCTCCATCAGCCGGGTGCGGAGCTCCTGGCGCAGATCGTCCTCGGTCATCTTCTCGCGGTTGAGCGCGGCGCGGAAGGCGTTCTGGTCGAACTGGCCGGTGACGCCCTGGAAGGCGGGGATCTTGACGATCTCGGCGTCGAGCATCCTTTTGGTCGCGGCCAGGCCCTGCTGGGCGCCGAAGACGAGGCCGCCAGTGACGGTGATCAGCTGGTCGACCACCTCGTCGAGCGCGCCGCGCCGGACGAAGCCGGCCATGTCGAGCTCCGGATTCTGCTGCCGCGACCGATCGAGCTGGCGCGTCGCTTCGCTGCGCACCCGATCGGTGGTGATCTTCTCGCTGCCGACCGACGCGACCGTGTCGCTGCCCAGCCGCCCGGCCAGATCGCCGAGGCCGCCCGTGCCGCCGGTGCCGAAGCCGGTGATGACCATCGCGACGACGATGAGGAACAGGATGCCGAGCGCGACCTTGGCCATGAAGCCGCGGCGAAAGAAGGAAAGCATGGATGGAAAATCCCGAGGAAAGAGGTTGAGGCGGTCAATAAGAGGGGAGGGCCGCGGCGGCAAGCGCGCGTCACCCGGGCTCGACCCGGGGTCGGGGATCGAACGTCGTCGCCTATTCCACGTCATCCCGGGCTCGATGATCGGGGATGAGCAGGTGCGGCCGTGCCCCGCACGGCCGCAGCCCTGTCCGGAGGACAGGGCGGCCTGCTCCTCCCCGACCATGGACCCATGAACACGGACGGCGAAGGTCCGGCACCTCCGTGTTCATGGGTCCTGACATTCGTCAGGATGACGTAGGGACCCGCATACGCCCCGTCTCGGCCGGACCGCTTGGCACCGGCGGGGCGCCTTGCTAGGCCGCCCCGTCACGCACAGGGGAACAGGACGTCATGCACCTCCGCCGCAAGCTCGTCGTCGGCAATTGGAAGATGAACGGCAGCCGCGCCGCTCTGGCGGAGCTGGGGCCGATCGCCGAGGCCGCCCGGGCGGCGCCGGGGGTCGACGTCGCCATCTGTCCGCCTTTCACCCTGATCACCCTCGCCGCCGCCCGTGCCGGCGGCATCCTGATCGGCGCGCAGGACGTGCACGAGGCGGAGAGCGGCGCCCATACCGGCGGCGTCTCGGCGGCGATGCTCAAGGAAGCGGGGGCGAAGCTGGTCATCACCGGCCACAGCGAGTGCCGCGCGCGCTGCCGCGACACCGACGAGATCGTCCGCGCCAAGGCGGCGGCCTTGCTCGCCCACGGCCTGAAGGCGATCGTCTGCGTCGGCGAGAGCGAGGAGGAACGGCACGCCGGCGACCATGTCGGCCGGGTGGTCGCCCAGCTGCTCGGGTCGCTTCCCGAGCTGTCCGGCGAGACGGAGCTGATTGTCGCCTATGAACCGATCTGGGCGATCGGCACCGGCCGCACGGCGACTCCCGACGACGCCGCCGAGATGCACGCGGCCATCCGCAAAGCGCTGGCCGATCGCTTCGGCGACGCCGGCGCCCGCCTCCGCATCCTCTATGGCGGCTCGGTCAATGCCGGCAACGCCGCTTCGCTGTTCGCCGTCCCCGACGTCGACGGCGGCCTCGTCGGCGGCGCCAGCCTCACCGCCGCCCAGTTCGTGCCGATCATCGAAGCCGCGGCGCACAGCTAAGGTAAGGTCCTCCCCCGGATTGCCGGGGGAGGGATGAGCAGGTCGCAACATCCCCCGGATGTTGCGGGGATTGCCGGGGGCAATTCCCCCTGCTCATCATGCGCAGCATGGTGGAGGGGAATGGCGCGGCGGCAAGGCCCCTCCACCGCACTGCGTGCGGTCCCCCTCCCCTGCGAAGGCAGGGGAGGATTGAATGAGCCCCCCGCATCGCCTAGATCGCCGCTTCACGTTCCCGGAAAGAGCCGATGCTGTTCACCTTCCTCCTGATTCTTCAGTCGCTGATCGCCGCCGCCATGGTCGCGGTGATCCTGATGCAGCGTTCGGAGGGCGGCGGGCTCGGCATGGGCGGCAGCCCGTCCGGGCTGATG
>JAXDOV010000212.1:0-3725 GCA_034668705.1 Sphingomonadales bacterium | reverse complement strand
GCGCCATCGGCCCGGCCTGGTCGAGGCTGGAGGCGAAGGCGACGATGCCCCAGCGCGAGCAGCGGCCGTAGGTCGGCTTGATGCCGGTGATGCCGGTGAAGGCGGCCGGCTGGCGGATCGAGCCGCCGGTATCGGTGCCGGTGACGCCGGGCGCCAGCCGCGCCGCGACCGCGGAAGCCGAGCCGCCCGAGCTGCCGCCCGGCGTCAGCGGCACGTTGCCGCCGTCGCTGCGCCGCCAGGGCGACAGGACCGGACCCCAGGCGCTGGTCTCGTTCGACGAGCCCATGGCGAACTCGTCCATGTTGAGCTTGCCGAGCATGCCGGCGCCGGCGGCAAGCAGATTGCCCGACACGGTGGATTCGTAGGGCGGCCTGAAGCCGGAGAGGATGCGGCTGCCGGCGGTGGTCTGGACGCCCTTGGTCGCGAACAGATCCTTGATGCCGAGCGGCACGCCGGAGAGCGGCTTGAGGTCGCCCGAACCGCGCGCAGCATCGGCGGCGTCGGCGGCGGCGAGGGCGTGCTCCGGCGTCTCGACGGTGAAGGCGTTGAGGGCCCGCGCTTTCTCGATCGCGGCGATGAAGGCTTCGGCCACCTCGCGGGCGGCGAAGGCGCCGTCGCGGACGCCGTCGCGGATCCGGGCGACGCCGAGATCGGTGAGGCTGGTCACGCCTTTGGCTCCTGGATCCCGGGTCGCGGCCCGGGACGATCGAATGATGCCTTCGCCGTCATTCGATCACCTTCGGCACGGCGAAGAAGCCGTGCTCGGCGAGCGGGGCGTTGGCGAGGATGTCGTCACGGATGCCGCCATCGGTGACGAGGTCGTCGCGCAACCGCAATGCGTTCGGGATCACCGCCGTCATCGGCTCGATCCCGGCGACGTCCACCTCCTGCAGCTGCTCGACCCAGCCGAGGATGTTGTTGAGCTCGGGCGCCAGCGCGGCGATCTCGGCGTCGCTGACGGCGATGCGGGCGAGCCTGGCGATGTGGCGGACGGTGGCGGCGTCGACGGACATGGGATCCTGGGCGAAAGAGACGCCCGGGCGCTAGCATCCGTGCTGCGCTGCGGCAAGAACGTGCTTCGACGCCGGCTCAGGCCGGCGGCCCGCTCTTTCGATCCTCAGCGATAGGGGCTCCCGGCCGGCTGCCCGCCGATATAGACCTGCCGGACCTTGGCCTCCCGCACCTCGACATCGCCTTTCAGAGCCGCCGCGCGCGCGGCCCGGATGGCCGGGTCCGACGATTGTGCCGCCAGTTGGCCGGTCGCCATCTCGCCGGCCTCTCGCCAGCCCTTGTCGGTCAGCTCGAGCAGCCGGACCGGAAGCCGGCACGAGCCGTACCGGGCGGCACCCGGCTTTCCCGGCTCGCGCGGATCGGGGGCGCAGGTGTCGAGCATGGCGGCCGCCACATGCTCTCCCGGCTGCCATTTCAGCAGGCATCTGCCCGTGTCGACGCAAAGCCCGGCAGGGGTCCGGGAAGTCTCCTCGGCGAAGAGCAGGTCGACGATTTCCTTCGGCGCCGGCGCGGCATTCGGCAGGACCGTCACGATCCGCGGCAGCGCCGCCCGCTGCGCCGTTTCCTGAAGCGTCCGCACGGCATTGCGATCGGCAGCGGCGGCGGCCCGTGCCGCGAGCGCCCGCACCTTCGGATCGCCCGCCTGATCGGCGAGGCGCCGCGCGGCCTCTGCGCCCGCGGGCCCGAAGTCGAACCGCAAAGCCGCCCAGTCGAACTTGTCCGGCGCGACGCGGCCCGCCTGCAGCCGTGCCACCTGGTTGTGCGCCGAGATCGCGCCGAAGCTCAGCACCGGCAGTGCGAGCAGCAGGGAAAGCGCGCAGATGCCGAGGGCGAGGCCGATATTCACCCGCCACATATCCTCGGGCCAGCGCAGGCGGCGGCGGACGATCGCCACCCAGTAACCGAGGCCGCAGGCAAGGGCCATGAGCAGGAAGACCATCGCCCACAACCGGTCCGGCGTCAGGCCATATTGACCGACCCTTTTGCCCGTCGACACGGCGGCGACGATCGCCAGCGGCAGCATCACCGCGGCGAGCGCGAGCGCGGCGTGGCGCAGGATCGGCGATCGCGGCTCCTCGTCCGGGCCGCTGCCGACCGTCGCGTTGACCAGGAAGAAGGCGCCGAGCACGCAGGTGAGGAGGATCGGCGTCGTCGCCTTGGTCTGGCTCCAGAGCGGCTCCAGCCCGGTAAAGGGCAGCGACAGGACGAACAGGACGAGGCCCGCGGCCAGGATCGGCGTCAGCACCGACAGGATCGCCGTCGCCACGCGCTGCAGCAGGCCGAGCACGCGGTCGCGGTCGCGGAGCATGCCGATCGCGGCGCCGAGCGCGCCGCCGACCAGCATCCCGTCGAACCAGCCCTTGCGCAGCAGATCGCTCAGCAGGTGGATGCCGATCAGGTCGAACAACTGGGCAAGGAGATGCGCCAGCAGAAAGGCGGCGAGCACGAACGCCCAGGCCGCGCCCCAGAGGACGATATTGGTCCAGCTATGGGCATGGAGCTTTTGATAGTCGAGCCGCGGCCGACCGGAATCCCGCGCCGTCTGGAACAGGGGGACGGCAATGGCGATGGCGAGCAGCGCCGAGAAAAATTGCCAGCCTTCGTTCGAGCCCCAGAGGCTGAAGCGGCCGTTGGCATAGGTGACGAGCCCGAGCACCAGCCCGGCAAGCAGAGCGAAGGCCGCCGACCAGGTCCAGCGCTGCCGTTCCAGCGAGAAAGCGAAGATGATTCCGCCGCAGGAGACGAAGGCGGCCGCCCCGAGATTCACCGGCCGGTCGGACCATTGCCACGGCTGCGGCCCTCTGGTCAGGAAATGGACGGCGATCCCGCAAAGCGCTCCGAGTGCCAGCAGCGCGAACGCCCGCAGCGGCCACGCGCGCTGTTCGTCCCTCGTCGGCTCGATCATCGCGAATCCCCTTCCCTTTGCCTGCCGGGCTGCATGCGGCCGGATATTCGCCGGTTGCAACCACGCCTGCCATAGGCTTGTGCAGCGGCGATGAAGGTTCGGAGGATTTGATGCTGGCGCGCCGGTTTCTGTGGGTGGTGGCGGGGCTGACCCTGCTCGTCATGGCCGGGGCGCTGCTCTACCGGCTGTTCGAGCCGCAGCTGATGAAGCTCGCGATGGTGCCGTCCGGCCGCTTCGAGACGGCGCCGGCGCTGGATGCGCGCGCTTATGCCCGCGCCGACATGTGGATCGCGCGGCCGGACATCGCGAACAACCCGTCGCTGTGGACGCCGCCGGGCGTCAAGCGCGAGGGGCCGGTGCGGGCGGAGATCTTCTTCATCCATCCCACCTCCTATCTCCAGAAGTCGCGGTGGAACGCGCCGCTCGACGATGCGGAGTCGCAAATGCGGGCCCGGCTGTTCGTGCGGAGCCAGGCGAGCGCGTTCAACGGCATCGGCGAGGTGTGGGCGCCCAAATATCGCCAGGCGACCTTCGGCGCCTTCCTCACCACCAAAGCCGACGCCGCCAGGGCGCTCGACTTCGCCTGGCGCGACGTCGCCGCCGCCTTCGAAGCCTTCCTGCAGCAGGCGCCCAGCAACCGCCCGATCATCCTCGCCGCCCACAGCCAGGGCAGCCTGCATCTGATGCGCCTGCTCGCCGAGCGGATCAAAGGCCGGCCGGAAGCGAAGAGGATCGTCGCGGCCTATGTGGTCGGCTGGCCGATCTCGGTCACCGCCGACCTCCCCTCGCTCGGCCTCCCCGCCTGCGA
>JAXDOV010000211.1:0-3526 GCA_034668705.1 Sphingomonadales bacterium | reverse complement strand
GACCAATATTCGGCTTTGGCGCGTGAGCTGACATTGTCGATCAGGACGGCGACCCGCAGGCGCGCGTCGTCCGCCCCCTGCGCCTCCAGGGCCCCGCGCAGCGAGGCGATGGTGGTGCCGCTGTCATTGATATCGTCGACGATCAGCAGCCGCTCGCCTCCTTTTATCTTGGCGGCGAGCTTCTCGATCAGCTCGCCGGCGAAGCCCGGCTCGCCCGACGAGATGTCGACCGACAGCATGGCGATGTCGAGCCGGTGCGAGAGGAAGGCCGCAGGGACGAGCCCGCCCCGGCCTATGCCGACCAGGAAATCGGGTCGCCAGCCGCCCTCCAGCAGCCTCTGCGCGACCGCCTCCATGTCTTCCAGAAAGGTCTCGTAGGCGATGTAGCTGAGCTCGGGCGCGTCGGCAGACATCGGCGGGTCCTCGCAAGGGAAGGCGGCACTCATGTCCCCTGCCGCCCCCGTTTGTCCAGCCATCGCCTCCGCCTGCCCTTATCGCCTGTCATCCGAAGGTGAAGGCGAAGGCCTGCGCGCCCGGATCGAGGAACTCGATCTCGAAATTGCGGTCGGCGATCGTCCCGGACTGCCGGATGAGCTGGTAAAGCCGGTGCGCCGTCACCTGCCCCTCCCCCGCGGCGTTCACGTCCGTCCCGGCCGCGGCGCCGGGCGCCCTGCCGTCGAGCATGACGCGGAAGCGGATCGGCTTGCCCGAGGCGCTGCCGAGGACGAGGTGGAGATCGCGGGCGTGGAAGCGGAAGGCGATGCGGCCGCCCGGACCTTCCGCCACCGCCACCTGCGGGCCGACCGCCCAGCGCCCGGCGAGCGACCATTGGTTCAGCGACAGCCGCTCGGAACGGTAATCGTTCGCCTTGTCGTGGACCAACCCACCGGGGGAGACGAACCGTTCCGCCCGGGCATAGCCCAGATAGGTTTCGGGCGATCGCAGCTGCGTCATCGCCGCCGCCGCTTCGGCGCCCCGCCCTTTCACATTCGCCAAAGCCGGGCTCGCGGGTGGATGGCCCGCCTCGGTCAGGAGCTGGCGGATGACGCGCTCCGAACCCTCATAGTCGCCCTCGCCATAATGGTGGTAGCGCAGCCGCCCCTCGGCATCGATGAAGTAGTGGGCCGGCCAATAATTATTCCGGAAGGCGCGCCAGATCGCATAATCATTGTCCAGCGCCACCGGGTAGCGGATGCCGAGATCGGCCACCGCCTTGCGGACATTGTCGATGTCGCGCTCGAAGGCGAATTCCGGCGCGTGGACGCCGATGACGACCAGGCCGTCGCGGCGATAGCGCTCGTCCCAGGCCTTCACATAGGGGATGGAGCGCAGGCAGTTGATGCAGGAATAGGTCCAGAAATCGACCAGGACGACCTTGCCGCGCAGCGAGTCGCGCGTCAGCGGCGGCGAATTGAGCCAGGCGGTGGCGCCGGCCAGCTCCGGCATCTTCCCTTCGACCGGCAGGTTCAGCCGGCCGTTGGCGCCTTCCGTGGCGGCGCTGCTCCCCTCCGGCACGTTCATGCCGAGGCGGCGGGCGAGGCCCTGCTCGAAGGCGGCGGTGCGGGCGGTGGAGAGGCGGGCGAGGGTGCCGGTGTCGAGGCCGAGCGCGATCGCGGCGACGCCCGCCAGCACCAGCAGGCCGAGCGCGCGGCGGACCCATTCGCCGGCGCCGATCGAGCGCTTCATCGCCGCGAACACCCGGCCGCCGATGAGCAAGGCGAGCGCCAGCGAGGTCGCCGCGCCGAGCGCATAAGCAAGGAGCAGCAGGGAGGTGGCGGCGCTCGCCCCCTGCAGCGCCGCGCCGGTCAGGATCAGGCCGAGGATCGGCCCGGCGCAGGGCGCCCAGAGCAGGCCGGTGGCGATGCCGATCAGGAAGGAGGGGCCGATCCGCTCGCGCCCCGCCGCCGCCTCGTCCGCCGATTGGGAGAGGCGGGCGCCGAGCGCGACCAGCGGCCGGGTCAGCCGGTCCGACAGGCTCGGGAACAGCAGAGTGAGGCCGAACAGGCCGAGCAGCAGGATCGCGGCCCAGCGGCCGGCCTGGTTGGCGCGCACCGCCCAGCCGCCGCCGACCGCCGCCAAGGTCGCCACGAGGGCGAAGGTAAGCGCCATGCCGACGAGGAGCGGCAGGCTGCTGCGCAGGAAGGAGCGGTTGGCGCGGGCGAAGACGAAGGGCAGCACCGGCAGGATGCACGGGCTGAGGATGGTGAGCACGCCGCCCAGATAAGCGAGAATGAAGAGGAGCATGTCGGTCCCCCGGTGATGTCCCCTGTGGGCCTCTATGGCACGCGTGCCCTCGACACGCAAAGCGGCCTTCACGCGCGCGGCCGCTTCGCCTAGAGCGCGGCCCATGGACCTCAGCCATCTCGGCCGCTCCAGCGCGCTCCCCGCCTCGCCGGAGGAAGCGACGCTCGATTACGTGCCGAACCCGCGGCCCGGACGGCCCTATCTCGTCCGCTTCACCGCGCCCGAATTCACCTCGCTCTGCCCGGTGACCGGCCAGCCGGACTTCGCCCATCTCGTCATCGACTATGCGCCGGACGGGACGATCGTCGAATCCAAGTCGCTCAAGCTGTTCCTCTCCGCCTTCCGCAACCATGCGGGGTTCCACGAGGACGTCACCGTCGGCATCGGCGAGCGGCTGGCGGCGGAGATGGAGCCCTTGTGGCTGCGCATCGGCGGCTATTGGTATCCGCGCGGCGGCATTCCGATCGACGTCTTCTGGCAGTCGGGCGCGCCGCCCGAAGGCCTTTGGCTGCCGGACCAGGGCGTGCCCGCCTATCGGGGACGCGGCTGAGTTGAAGATCGTCGTTCTCGGCGCGGGGTCGATCGGCTGCTTCGTCGGCGGCGCCTGGCAGGCGGCCGGGCTCGACGTCTCCTTCATCGGCCGCGAGAGCATCGGCGCGGCGATCGCCGAAAACGGACTCACCCTCACCGATTTCTCCGGCTGGCGCGTCCGCCTGCCGCCTGAGCAGGTCGCCTTCTCGACCAGGCCGGCTGCGCTCAGGGATGCGGAGATCATCCTCCTCGCCGTCAAGAGCACGGGCACCGAAGCGGCGGCCAAGGAGATCGGCCGTCACGCCAAGAAGGGCACCACCGTGATCAGCTTCCAGAACGGCGTCTCCAATGCCGAGACATTGCGCGGACTGATCGGCAAGAGGTTCGGGATCGTCCAGGCGATGGTGCCGTTCAATACCGCCTATCTCGGCCATGGCCGCTTCCACAAAGGCGTGGCGGGTGATCTGATCGCGGAGGACGGCCCGCTCACCCGCATGCTTGCGGAACGGATCGGCGGCGGGCCCGCGCGCCTGCGCCTCGCCGCGAACATGCAGGCGGTCGCCTGGGGCAAGCTGCTGATCAACCTCAACAATGCGGTGAATGCGCTGTCCGGGCGCACCCTGCTCGAGCAGCTGCGCGAGCGCGACTATCGCCGCGTCGTCGCCGCCTCGATCGTCGAGGCGCTGGCCGTGCTGGAGGCCGCCGGCATCGAGCCGGCCAAGATCGGCCCGGTGCCGCCGCGCCTGCTGCC
>JAXDOV010000210.1:0-2823 GCA_034668705.1 Sphingomonadales bacterium | reverse complement strand
CCCGCCGGCATCCAGTCCGGCAAGCAGCTCCGCCAGCGCGGCGCCGGCATGCCGGTGCTCAACGCCCGCGGCCATGGCGACATGGTGATCCAGGTCGAGGTCGAAACCCCGACCAAGCTCTCCGCCCGCCAGCGCGAACTGCTCGAGGAATTCCGCAAGACCGAGACGGGCGACGAATGCCCGAACTCCCAGAGTTTCTTCGGCAAGCTGAAGGCGCTGTGGGAGGAACGGGCCGGTTAAGGCGCTAGCCGCAGGAACCCGTTCCTGGTTGCGGGCGCGTCGCTGCCAAGGATTTCGCGAAAGTCGAGCGGGCGAAATGCTTGCCCACCCGGGCGGCTGCTGTAGAGGCTTGCGGGGTAATGAAGGGGGAATTTGAATGAAGCTCTTCCGCCTCGCCGCCCTGCTGGCCCTGCCGCTCGCCGCCGCCGCGGCCGCCCAGCCGCGGCCGGCGCCGAAGCTGGTCGTCGCCATCTCGGTCGACCAATTCTCGGCCGATCTGTTCGCCCAATATCGCCAGCATTTCACCGGCGGCCTCAGGCGCCTGTCGGACGGCATCGTCTTTCCATCCGGCTATCAGAGCCACAATATGACCGAGACCTGCCCCGGCCATTCGACGATTCTCACGGGCTCGCGTCCGGCGCGGACGGGCATCATTTCCAACGACTGGTACGACCAGAGCGTCGCCCGGCCCCACAAGAGGGTCTATTGCTCGGAGGACCCGACCGTCCCGGGGAGCAGCTTCGACCATTATACGGTCTCGACCCACTTCCTGAAGGTGCCGGCGCTCGGCGACTGGATGAAGCGCGCGGATTCCCGCTCGCGCTCGGTGGCGGTGGCGGGGAAGGACCGGGCGGCGATCATGCTCGGCGGCTACGACACCGACCAGCGCTGGTACTGGACCGGCAGGGAGTTCGGCGGCGCCGGCAAGAATGGACCCGCGGCGGCGGTCGGCGCGATCAACGGCGTCGTCGCGGCCGCGCTGGCGCTCCCCCGCGACGCCTTCCCGATGCCCGCCGTCTGCGCCGCCCATAGCCGCCCGGTGGCGGTCTCCGGCGGCGGCGGGCCGGTCGGCACCGGCCGTTTCGCCCGCGCCGCCGGCGACAGCCGGGGCTTCCGCACCTCGCCGGAGATGGATGCCGTGACGCTGGAGCTTGCCGCCCGCCTCCGCGGCGAGCTGCATCTCGGCGAAGGGCCGGCGCCCGACCTCCTCGCCATCGGCGTCTCCGCCACCGATTATGTCGGCCATACCTACGGCACCGAAGGCGCCGAGATGTGCATCCAGCTGCTCGCGCTCGACCGCGCCCTGGGCGACTTTTTCGACAAGCTCGACGCGACCGGCATCGACTATGTGGTGATGCTGACCGCGGATCATGGCGGCAACGACATCCCCGAGCGCGAGGAGCAGCATGCCATCCCCGCCGGCCGCGCCGACGACGCGCTGACCCCGGCGCAGATGGGCAAGGCGCTCGCCGCGAAGCTCGGCCTGCCCGGGCCGGTGCTGCTTGCCTCGGCCGCCTTCGGCGACATGTATATCGACCGCAATTTGCCGCCGGCGGCGCGGGCCAGGGCGCTGGCCGCGGCGGTCGCCGCTTATCGCGCCCACCCCCAGGTCGCGGCGGTCTTCACCCATCAGGAGCTGGAAGCGGCGCGGCCGCCTTCGGGGCCGCCCGAAACCTGGACCCTGCTCGACCGCGCCAAGGCGAGCTTCGACCCTGCCCGCTCCGGCGATTTCCTGGTGCAGCTGAAGCCGCGGGTGACGCCGCTCTTCGACACCAGCCACGGCTATGTCGCGACCCACGGCAGCGCCTGGGACTATGACCGGCGGGTGCCGATCCTGTTCTGGCGCAAGGGGATCGCTCCGTACGAGCAGCCTCTGTCGGTCGAGACGATCGACATCATGCCGACCCTCGCCGCCCTGATCCACGTCCCGATCGCCCCCGGGGCGATCGACGGCCGCTGCCTGGACCTGGACGAGGGACCGGGGAGTACGTGCCCGGCGCAGTGAAGAAATCAGTCCTCCCCGTGAGCTTCGCTCACAGGGAGGACCTTAGCCCGCCAAAGCCTCGGCCTTTTCCGCCAGCTCCAGCCAGCGATGCTCGGCGGCGTCGCGCTCGGCGCGGGCTTTCTCGATCGCGACAGTAAGCGCGGCGAAGCGGGCGGGATCGCGCGCATAGAGGTCCGGATCGTGCAAGGCGGCTTCGTCGCGGACGATGCCCGCCTCGATCTCCTCGATCCGGCGCGGCAGCAGATCGTAGTCGCGCTGGTCCTTGTAGCTGAGCTTCGCCGGCTTTCGCTCCCCGGCGGGGGCCGGGACCCGCGATTGCGCCCTGGGCTGGGCGGCGTTCGCGGGGAGGCGAGATTGTTTCTCCGCCGCCCTTCTCCGCTCCCAATCCTCATAGCCGCCGGCGACGATGTCGACGCGGCCGCTGCCGTCCAGGCCGAGGGTGATCGTCACCGTGCGGTCGAGGAAGTCGCGATCGTGGCTGACGATGAGGACGGTGCCGTCATAATCGGCGATCACCTCCTGGAGGAGGTCGAGCGTCTCGAGGTCGAGATCGTTGGTCGGCTCGTCGAGGACGAGCAGGTTCGACCGGCGGGCGAATTCGCGCGCCAGCAGCAGGCGCGAGCGCTCGCCGCCGGAAAGGGTGCCGATGCTGGCGTCGGCGAGGCCCGGATCGAACAGGAACTCCTTGAGGTAGCCCTGGACGTGCTTGCGCTGGCCGCGCACGTCGATCCAGTCGCCGCCGTCGGCGAGCACGTCGCGCACCCTCTTGTCCGGATCGAGCAGCCGGCGCTGCTGGTCGATCATGATCCCCTGCAGCG
>JAXDOV010000209.1:0-50917 GCA_034668705.1 Sphingomonadales bacterium | reverse complement strand
AGGTCGCCACGTCCCCCGGACGTGGCTGCGGAGTGCGGGGCACTCCGCACCTGCTCATGGGGAGGGGGACCACCCGAAGGGTGGTGGAGGGGCTTTTCTGAGTCAGTAGGCCCCTCCACCGCACTTCGTGCGGTCATGGGCAGGTGCGGATTGCCCCCGGCAATCCGCAGCCATGCCGGGGGCATGGCGTGCCTGCCCATCCCCACGGCCTGCGGCCGCAGGGGGGACTAAATGCGGCAGACAATTCTCTGAATGTCGATACAAGCTAAATCGAAGAGGATCGTGGCGCGTTGGCCGGCGGGGCGGGATCGCCTAGGCTGGATCGATGCCGCCCGACCTCCCGCCCGATCTCGTCGAACGCTTTCGCGCGGACCTTCGCGTCCTTGCGCCGGGCGGGGAAAAGCTGGCGATCGCCGTCTCGGGCGGACCCGACAGCCTCGCTCTGCTCCTGCTCGCCGCCGCCGCCTTTCCCGGCCGCGCGGCCGCGGCGACCGTCGATCACGGGCTGCGGCCCGAGGCGGCCGGGGAAGCGGCTCTGGTCGCCCGCATCTGCGCCGGCCTGGGCGTCCCGCACCGGACGCTGCGGGTGACGCTGGCGCCGGGCGGCAGCGTCCAGGCGCGGGCGCGGCAGGCGCGCTATGCGGCGCTCGGCACCTGGATGGCGGAGGAGGGCCTCGCCTTGCTGCTCACCGGTCATCATGCCGACGACCAGGCCGAGACATTGCTGATGCGCCTCGTCCGCGGCTCCGGCCTCGCCGGCCTCGCCGGCATCCGCGCGCGGGCGAGGATCGGCGGTCTCGACGTCTGCCGGCCGCTGCTCGGCTGGCGGCGGAGCGCGCTTGGCGGGATCGTGCGCGCGGCCGGGCTGCGGCCGGTCGACGATCCCAGCAATGCCGACGAGGCGCATGACCGGGTGCGCATGCGGCGGCGCCTCGCCGAGGCGCCATGGCTCGACGCCGCCGCTTTGGCCCGCAGCGCGGCGGCGCTCGCCGAGGCGGAGGAAGCGCTCGACTGGACGGCGGCGCGGCTGGCGGCGGAGCGGGTGACGCGACAGGGCGGAACATGGCTGCTCGACCCGGCGGACCTGCCGGACGAGCTGCTCCGGCGGCTGGTGCTTTTCTGCCTGCGCGGGCTCGATCCGGGCGCGTCGCCGCGCGGTGAGCAGGTCACCTGTCTGGTCGAGACCCTCGCCGCCGGCGGCAAGGCCAGCCTCGGCCGCCTCCTGTGCAGCGGCGGTCCTTCCTACCGGTTCGAACCGGCCCCCGCGCGCCGCCAGGGCTGAACGCCAAGGCTGAATCAGGGAACGGCAGGCCCCGCATCGGCGTTGCCCTCGCCTGAGGAAAGCTGGAGAAATTCCATGGCCGAGCGTGAGACGGAGAGAGTCATCGTTACCGACGGCGGGCGGCGCGGCGGCGGCGCCACGGCGGCGATCGTGCTGCTGGTCATCGCGATCCTCGTCGTCCTGTTCCTGGTCTTCGGGCGCGGGCTGCTGAGCGACAGCACCACCAAGACGATCAACGCCGACGTCCACGTCAACACCGGCTGAGACCCGTTAGAGATCCGTCCACTCGATTCTGAACCGCCCGCGCGTTGTTCCCCGGCGAAAGCCGGGGTCCAGCTGCCCTTCTGGGCCCATGATGAGGCCCCACAGCACCGTCCGGGGGACGGTGCGCCCCATCATTTCGCCGGGGACCAGGCTTGCAGAGGCTGCGATCAAACTTGAGCGAAGCCGATTCTAGAGTCTGTTCGATTGATATTGAACGGAGGGGTGATTCAACCTGACCGTGACCGACTTTAGCGCCCGGGATCGCGGAGCGGCAGCGCCAGCACCGGCCTCTGCTCCTCGTCGTCGACCTCGATGACCGCGTCGAGCGGCGCCTCGCCGGCGGCGAGGGCGGTGGCGACGAGGTCGGCGGCCATCAGCTCGGCCTCGCGCCGCGCGGCGGCGGGATCGTCGCAGAGCCGGCCGGCCGTGTCGGGCATCTCGAAGCCCTGGCCGCGGACATGGAAATAATAGATCGGCATCGGGGCACCTCGCCAGCCGGTCAGCGCATGATCTGCATCAAGGTTGCCGAAAAAAGCCGATCGCAGCAAAAACTTGTTTCGGACGGGCCGTCAATCCGCAGGAAAGGCCATCAATCCCTCAGAAAGGATTGTCGTTGCAAGGGCTTGGGGTTAAGCGCGTCTGTCGGGTGGCGTATCCCCCTCTTCCAGGAGCCTTATGGCCGAGTCCGAACGGTTCGAGAGCTATGTCGGGGAGCAGCGTTTCCAGCTCCTCGTCAACTCGGTCACCGACTATGCGATCTACATGCTCGATCCGGAGGGCTATATCGTCACCTGGAATCCGGGTGCGCGGCGCTTCAAGGGCTATGAAGAGCAGGAGATCGTCGGCCGGCATTTCTCCTCCTTCTTCACCGAGGAGGACAAGGCCCGGCGCCTGCCCTGGCACGCGCTCGAAATCGCCGCGCGCGAGGGCAGGTTCGAGGCGGAGGGCTGGCGGGTCCGCAAGGACGGCACCCGTTTCTGGGCGCACTCCGTCATCGATCCGGTCAGGGATGCCGAGGGCAACCTCCTCGGCTTCGCCAAGATCACCCGCGACGTCAGCGAGAAAAGGGAGGCGGATCGGGCGCTCTATGAGAGCGAGCAACGCTTCCGCATGCTCGTCCAGGGCGTGCGCGATTATGCGCTCTACATGCTCGACAAGGACGGCTACGTCAGCAACTGGAATACCGGCGCCGCTGCGATCAAGGGCTATTCGGAAGAGGAGATCGTCGGCCAGCATTTCTCCCGTTTCTATACCGAGGAGGATCGCGCCAACGGCGAGCCTGCGCGCGCGCTCCAGACCGCCCTGCGCGAGGGCAAATATGAGAAGGAGGCGTGGCGCGTCCGCAAGGACGGCACCCGCTTCTGGGCGAGCGTCGTCCTCGACCCGATCTTCGACGATAACGGGGCGCTGGCCGGTTTCGCCAAGATCACCCGCGACGTCACCGAAAGGCGCAAGGCGCAGGAGGAGCTGGAGGAGGCGCGGGCGGCCTTGTTCCAGTCGCAGAAGCTGCAGGCGCTGGGCGAGCTGACCGGCGGCATCGCCCATGATTTCAACAATCTGATCACCGTCATCCGCGGCTCGGCCGACCTCCTGCGCCGCCAGGATCTGCCGGAAGCCAAGCGCCGCCGCTATCTCGATGCGATCGTCGAGACGGCGGATCGCGCCGCCACCCTGACCAGCCATCTGCTCGCCTTCGGCCGGCGCCAGCCGCTGAAGCCGGAGGTGATCGACCTCAACCTCCGGCTCGATGCATTCGGGGAGGTGCTCGGCCGCACCCTCGGCGGCGGCGTCCAGGTGAGCCTCGATCTCGCGCCGTCGCTGTGGCGGGTCGAGATCGACACGACGCAGCTCGAAACCGCCTTGCTCAACGCCGCCTTCAACGCCCGCGACGCGATGCCCGAGGGCGGCCGCATCACCCTCTCCACCGCCAATGTCGAAGCCGAAGCCGGGAACCAGGTCTGCGTCGCGATCAGCGACACCGGCGAGGGGATGAGCGAAGAGGTGCTCGGCCGCGCCTTCGAGCCCTTCTACACCACCAAGCCGGTGGGGAAGGGGACCGGCCTCGGCCTCTCGCAGATCCACGGCTTCGCCGCCCAGTCGGGCGGCCGTGCGGAGATCGACTCGAAGATCGGCGAGGGGACGACGATCCGCCTCTTCCTGCCGCGGTCGGACAAGCCGGTCGGCGAGGCCCGCGAGGCGCATGAGCCGCACCCCGCCCCCTCCGGCGCCACCGTGCTCGTCGTCGAGGACAATGACCATGTCCGCGAATTCGCGATCAGCCTGCTCGAGGAGATGGGCTATCGGGCCGTCCCCGCCGCCTGCGCCGAAGAGGCGCTCGAGCGGCTCGAACGGGAGCCCGTCGACATCCTCTTCTCCGACGTGGTGATGCCGGGGCTCAGCGGCGTCGACCTCGCCCGGCTCGCACGCGCGAAACGGCCCGATCTGCCCGTCATCCTCGCCAGCGGCTATAGCGACGAGATCCTCGCCGGCGCGGGCGCCGGCTTCGAGTTCCTCCGCAAGCCCTATGATGCGGGCGCCCTCGGCGTCGCGATCCAGCGCGCGCTGGAACAGGTGGAGGCGATCGGCGCCTGAGGCGCGCTTCTGTCGGCTGATGGAGGTGGGGCTCGGGGCTTCAAGTCGATCGGCGGAGGACGATCACGTATATCCGCCATGCGCCGATCCCGGTCGTGCAGACTTGCCGGCCCGTCAACCGCAAGCCGCCGTTTCCCGTCGCCGTGAGTCGATGGCGGCACGGGGCTTGCTGGGAGGCGGGTCGCGCGGCATGCCTAGGGGGCACTTGCTCCGAGGGCGAGGCGATACATGAGAGTCATTCCCCCGCAGTTTTTTGCTAAGTACCCGCTACGCGCCGATTTCGAAATGTTGCTCGTGTGGCGAGGCTATTCTCGGTTTCCCGCCGGTGGCTCCGGTGGCACGATACTGATGCACCCTGGCCGAAATTTGGTCTGGAAAATTGCCGACGATCCCGCCACGCGAGCGCTCTCTGAGATGATGCTCATCGCGCCTGTAGATCCGGCGCTTCCCCGCTTCTTTGCTGTGGCTGATAAGAAGTCGCCCTACTCGGTTATCGCGATGGAGAAGTTAGCACCGTTTCCGCAGCACAGCGCGTGGACAGCCTGGCTTGAGGGAGACTTCCAAGCAACGCGCGGATCGCCCGCGACAGATCCGTTCAGGGCCAGCGGGACCCTACATTGGCTGCTCAACGAGATTAAGGCCAGGGGAGGCGAGCTAGACGTGCAGGCGAAGAACGTCCTGGTGAGGCGCGGAACCCAGCAGATCGTGTTCTTCGACCCGGTTTATTGAGGCGGCGGGGCTGTTTCGAGGCACCGGACCGACGTCTCACGGCGTCGTCAGGCCGCCACACCGTGACCACCTTTTTCGCTGATTTGCGCGTGATTGTGTGCCCCTAGCTTTCGCTGACCCCCGCCGAGCCCTAGAAGCCTAGCATGAAGATATTCTGGTCCTGGCAGAGCGACACACACCAACCAAGCGGTCGACACTTCGTCCGATCGGTGCTTGCCGAATTAGCGCGAGAGCTGAATGGCCTTGATGGCACCGAGGATGCCGACCGTCCGGGCGCAGGAGATGAAGAGGAGGACGAGGAAGTCCTCGCGGACGACGGACGCGTCGAGGTCGATCACGACACGCATGGCGTCGGCGGATCACCACTCATAGCGGAAACCATCCTAGGCAAGATTCGAGATGCCGCGGTATTTGTCGCCGATGTCACTCCAATCGCCACGACGGCGGCGGGCAAACGCGTGCCGAACCCCAACGTTATGATCGAACTCGGCTACGCCATGAAGGTCCTCGATGATCAGCAGATCGTACTGGTGATGAACGGTGCAGAAGGCGCGGCCCTGAAGTACCTGCCGTTCGACCTACGGCACCGCCGCGTCCCGATCCACTTCAAGCTGAGCAGGGACTCGACCGAGGAGCAGAGGGTCGAGGTGGCGAAAGAGTTGAAGGCGGAGCTGCGGAAACGTATCCTCCCAGGGCTCAGGATCGCCGAGGCGGCGCAGCGGGAAGACAAGCGGCGGACGCATAGAGCCCCCGAACTATCGGTCATGCTCAAGCGTGAGAATGAGGGTCCGCAGAGAATGACGCAGACCTTGCGTTCGCTCGGAGTGAAGACGCTTGAGGAAATCAAAAAGGAGACGCCGCTGCTCTCGCTGCCAAAGGAGCGCAGCGATCGTTTTGCATCGGAGATCCGATCTTCGGCTGCCTCGGCATTGATGTTGTCCGGTTTCGGTCGCACGAAGCCAATCTCGCAGTGGTCGCGCGAGGAGACCGAGGGCTACAACAGCTTCGTCAGAAGCTACTACTCGAAGTACGAGAAATTCCTGGTGGAGCAGGCGGACTTCGCCCGGCTGGTTTTGCGCAGCCTCAAAGTCAATCTGATACTGGAGAATGGAGGAACACTGGCGGCTACGGACATCGATGTGGATGTAACCTTTCCCACTGGGATCATCCTGTACGGCGAGGACGACACATTCGCGGCTCCACCCACGCCGCCCGAGGCACCTCCCTTGCGCCCGATGAATCCGGGTGTGGCGTATGTCACAAGTCGAGGGCCTGAAATCCCGCACTTCGATCCGGCACGCTATCTTCCGCGATCCACCCATGTCCATCCTGAGGACCGTCGAGCGCACTTCTCGTTGGCCGAGCTCAAGCACAACCATAGCGCGCCGTTCGACCCATTCTTCATTTCATTTGCCACATCGGAGCACATCGAGTCCTTCGACGCTGAATACGTCATCACAGCAAGGGAGCCGATCGATCCGATCAAGGGTTCGATCCATTTCGATGTGGAGCGCGACGATTAGGCTCGGCCGCCTTGCTGATTTCGGCGACAGACTGACGTCCAGAATCGCCACGGCGTTCCTAACTGAGCGTGTGCTCGCCCCCATCCCGCTCGATAACAAATCGCAGCTCGCATTTTGGCAGCATCCAAGACACCTCGTTCCGGCTTAGGATCAAAGGTGAATGGCGGCTTTCAAGCTTCCAGCCGATAGCCGTTCTGACTGGATGCGGCCACACTGCCCCAGTCACGGAGCCTTGTTCTCATCGCGGCCAAACCTAAGAGGCCGCTTAAGCCGAAGCAGGTGTGGGCTATTCTGACTGGACCGAGAGCGGCGGCTGCGAGATCGCGCCCTCTTCGATCTGGCGATCGATAGCAAGCTGCGAGGCCGTGACCTGGTGAAAATGCGCATCGGCGATCTGGTGAGCAGCGACGGCGTTCGCGCGCGAGCTATGGTGGTTCAGCAAAAGACCGGGAGGCCTGTGCAAATTTACGCTTGTGATGTGCCTTTCGGAGCCTCAGGGGGGAAAAACCCAGCTCGTCCTTTCCCTGGAATGCCAGAGAACATTATCGATTGGGGAGAGGATTGGATCACTGCCGGTGGGTCAGTGTTCTCGACCACGATAGCTTGGCGGTTCGCTCCCAACGCTGCGAGATACTCGTAGAAATGATCGTTAAGGTCAGTTCCCCGTAGATCGTCGCTCGCGCCTTCGGGCTCCCGATACGATAGGAGAGGCGAGTCAAGCACGACAACCCCCGGGTGCGGCGTATCGTACTGCCGACAGTATTCCATTAGCGCCACGGTGAACGCTGATTGGGTAATTGCTCGCAGCCCCTTGCCGTATGAAGTTCGGTTTTTCCCATTGATAACTAGGTCACGAATTTTCATGTCGAAATGTACACGCTCGATCTCGGGGAAATGCCATGCCTTCAGAATGCCGAGAACCAGCGTCGAGAATTTGTCGGCAGTCGATGTTGAAAGATCGATATCTGCAACATTCGTCGCGTTGACCGCGGCCTCGCCTTCGCGCTCCATGCGATCCTTTCGCTGTTCAAGATCGACCAGACCGCGATGAACTGCAAGCGCCTCACGTACCTCCCCGCCCTTATCCGCAAGCTGCTTGTAAGTGGTGCGAAGCTGGCGCAGGTTCGGGGCGACGACCACGTCGATCTGTTTGGAAAGCGACGACATCCGCTCTTCGAGCAACGGTAAGCGCTTTTCGAAGCTCGCAGCTTCTTTCCGAAGTGTCTCGATCGTCTGAACCAGCTCGTGCTGCCTCACCGTGACTTTAGCGATCTCCGCGCTGGCCGCCTCAACGATCTGTTCGACGTTCCCCCCGCAATCTTCGGACGTCCGATGATTTTCCGGTGTCGCACCGCAAAGTGGGCAATCGGCATCGCCAAGGGCGCCAAACAGGCTTCCAGCTTCCTGTATTGCCTGCAGGCGTGCGACATCAGATTTGTAGTGGACGTTCAATAGTTGGAAGCGCTCCAGCAAAGCCGTGACCTCGGTTAGGCGGTTTCTCGCATCCTCGACGCTGCGGGCAACGTCCCGACGCTTGTTGGCCTGTTCGCGGAACTCCGCCTCCGACACAGAAAGTTGAGCGGTGTGCCGCTCCATCGTTTGGTCGAGGCGGTCCAGTTGGTCTTCAAGCTCGTCGGAACCTGCCAAATCCTTCACTTGACGGCGGTAATCACCAATCAATTGGTCGAGAAGGTCTAACTGCGCCTCTCGTGTTTGGTCCTCGGGGCTGCGCGCTAGCGCTGCCATGAGAGCGGAATCGTCGACACCCGTGAGTAGCAGTTTAAATACCGATGTGTTGGCGGTGTCTCCCACATAGCTCCCATCCGATAAGGGCGAGCGCTGTTGAATTATCTCTTCTTCGTTGATGATGATGAGATGGGCAATCTGACGAAAGCTAAGACTGTTGGTCGCGCCAGCCTTGTTCTTGCGAACCCGCTTATGGCTAAGATCGACCTTCGCCAAAAGGAATGCGGATAGATTGTCGTCTCGTCGATCATTGTGCTGATCCGCAAGAGCGACGCCTTCACCATCGGGCAATGCCCCTGGAAACAAGCCAGGGTAAACCATGAATGGTCCACCCTCGACGCTCCGTACGATCGTAAATTTCTCGTCGGCCGAGGTTTCCACACCTAGGGATACTTGGTTGTACCCAACGCGCTCCGGTATGTCGCGAAGCGGTCCTTTCGCCCCGAGCATGAAGTCGATCGCATCGACAATGAACGATTTTCCTGTGTTCGACGCGCCGTAAATGACATTCAGGCCAGGCCCAAATTCTACCAGAGCAATGTCGCGAACCGGGCCATGGAAGCTCAAATATCTGATGCGCAGCCCCTCGGTCATGCGCTGGCTCCGAGACTCTGCTCGACGGTCTGAAATTCGACGACCCACTGATCGAAAAATCTGCGCATTAGCTCGTCGAACTGGTCGTCTGAATAGTCGGCCAAGTGGTGAACCAGCCAAGCTGCACGAACCTTGAGGTCCCGCAGATAGGGTGATTGTAAGGAATCGAGAAACAGGGAAGTGGCCTCGCCAGCGGCATAACAAATTCCGTGAGCCGCCACGCGTCGAGAAACGAGATCCCGGGTCATCATCATGTAGAGTGCATCTTGCACGACCTTCCGGCGCACCTCCGTGGCTGGTGTCTGAATAGGCGTAGCAGGATGAAGGTCGGTTGGGCCGCCCAGCTTGCTGGTGCGAATAAGTAGGTAGTCAAACGCCACCAATCTCTGGAGATCGAAGCTGCGCGGATACGCCGCGCCCAAGATTGCAACCGCGCGCACACCCGCCTCGAGCGGACCGTTAAAGGTCAGCGTCCGGCCGATGCCTACTTCGTCCATTTAAGCCGATCCTCGTTGGCGAGTTGGTGGCATATGCCCCGCTTGTCTTTGATGAACGCGCTCGGTCCGAGCGGGTGCGCGTCCAGGGGCAGACTCTGGGCCGCCTCCGTTACCGATTTGACGCGGTCAAAGCCATCGGCGTGTTCGCTGTCGCAAACGTCAACCACGCCCTGATAAACTTCTTCCTGCAACCCCTCGTAGGTGCCCGGTTCGACCTTGTCCCTAACGAAGACGCGCAGCGACTCGGCATGATAGAAACACTCCCTCTGACGAGCGAAATGCTGTTCGAGAGGCTTCCATTTTTTCAGCGCGCGCAGATCGGCGACGGTCTCTTTCGTGTGATCGGAGTACGCAGCGAGGAGCTGGCCCACATAGCCACTCTCCTCTTGCTGTATGAGGTCCGGGGGTGCTCCAGGAGTGGGGCGCGCCGGAAGTCCGCCCCCAAACCGTTTGGTAAAGTAGGGTGAGGCGCGATGCTGCTCCACCACTTCACGCGGAGCGAGTGGTTTGAAAATGCTGAAATCGAATGCCTCAACGTAGGCGGCGAAGTCGTCTTCCAACGGAACCGACTGCTTGGAGGTAATGGCGTCGCGCACGTTCTTGTCCCAAGCCGCAATCAACCGGGATTTGAGATTTGCCGTATTCGCCAACAGCTGAGTGAGCGACGTGCCGGTCCCTCGCGGCGCGACGAAATAATAGGCGCGTGGGGGCGCAAAATGCCCGTTGAACGAGTGCCATAGGATTTTGCCGATTTCCGGCCAGGCCGTTCCGGGCGTGATGCCGCTGTCGTAATGCTTGCATTGGAAGTTGTCCCAAACCCCTTGCAGGAACTTGTCATCGGCGAACCCAGCAACGTCGATGCCGCGGTCGTTCGCTCCTGTGAAGCGCAACACAGATGGGTATTTGGTTTTCAGACAGTGCGAGACCCACTCGTCGATAAAGCTCTCCCACTCGTCAGAGTCATAGAGGAGAATGCGCGCCATCGGCGGGACATATGGCCCGCTTTCCATCTGCGCTGCCGTAATCAAAGTGATCGGCTTGGAAGGGTCGGGAATTTCTTGAAAATCATCCATAACAGAGCATCAATCCCAAGCAGTGCGCAACTGGACGGGATAGAGAGGGGCGCTGGGATGACGAACCAGCGTGCGCGCGAACTGCTCGTGTCATATCCTTAGCCTCCCCCGAGCGTGGTCCTCTGATGGAGGCGATCGCTCTTCTAGAAAGTAGGGCACAACTGAGTGGACGAAGTCAATCGAAGTGCTGATCCTGTCGGACTCTCATTTTCGGCCGTGGCAGCGCTTGTACTTGCGGCCGGACCCGCAATCGCACAGGTCATCGGGCTTACGATCTTTTCCTATCCGATTGGGCTCTAAGACATAACGCATGCCAGCCCGCCTCGGCTGACGTCGTTCGATGCCGATAAGCCCTCGTTTGATACCTGATACGAGAGCCGCCTGAAGCTCGAACGCCTCGAGTTGCTCGGCATTGCCTTCATAATTTGCGATAGCTGCGATCTGCCGATCGGCTCCTTCAAAGTCGCGGCAATAGGCCAAGATGACCGCGTATTCGCCTCGCGCCTCAAGCGCGAGATCTGACAGGCCGTATTGCTCAATGAGCGGTAAAACATGGTCCTCCATGAGCTGGCGCGCGCCAACGGCATCACCTGTCAGGCGAAGCATCTCGTCGGCGCCTTCCTGGCCCATCACCGCCGCCGATCGCCCGGCCCCGGCTGAGGCGAATAGTTTCATCGCCTGAATGCGACGCAGGCCGGGAAAATCGCCTTGCTTCATCACGACCGTAGCCCATAGGGCGAGCGCGTCGGCGGTTCGCTTCACGTCCTCCCGATCATGGACCTTTGACAGCAATTCAAGAAGCGCCTTGCCGTTCGCGCCGATGAGCTGAATTTCTGAGAAACCCAGGACTTTGAACCATTCGTCGATCAGCGCCTCAATGGTGCCGCGAACCGCTGCAAGGGCTCCGGTACGATAAAGCGCAATGGCCCGGTTGTAGCGAAACAGGCGGGACTCGAACGGTTGATCGTGAGTAAGTTTGCGGCCCTTCGCCGACAGTCGTTCAATCTCTTTTCGGTCTCCTGCGGAGCCTGCAATGACGAGCTGCTTGAACAAGAGATTCAAATGTTCCCGTAGGACGAACTCGGGATTCTGATCCACCAATTTGGCCATCTGATCGACGACTTCTGCGCTTGGAGTGCCGCCGTCCCGACTCTGCCAGTACGCCACCGCGTCCAGCGCCCAAAACCGATCGTGCGCGCTTGCCGTTTCATCCTTTGACGCGGCTTCCAGTGTCTCCCACATAGCCGCCATGTTGCCTTGCTCGTAGAACATCTCCGATGTTGCGAGATCGACAAGAGCGTCCGTCCGACCAACCCTCGGCAGCAACCGGACGAGCAATGTTAGGCGCGGCACACTCCGGTTACGCAAAAGCGAGAGTATCAGGATCTTGTGGAGCCGCTCGTATGCGGCATCGACGCGCTCGGCTGGCAGGGTTTGACCGTGGCCCGCAGCGAGCGGGCGCAGCGCATCGTGCAAGCCGAGTCCGTTCGGGTAGGCGACAACCATTGATGCACGTCGAAGGGATCGGATCGCGGCCGCGCGTTGCGCGCCGAGATCTTCGAGTAGCGCTGAACTCTCTTCCGTAGAGAGCGGTACATCAGCAATCCCTAGCAACGCAGCGGCATCTTTTGCGGCCGAGGAAAGCGCGTCGAAACTCGCCTCAAGGATGAGGTCTTGAGCAATGTCTTGTTCATGCGTGCGACGCTCAATCGCGCTGCAAAAAGCCCTGGCGTCGCCGTCATAAAGTTTGGCCGTCAGAGTTGCAGCGTTCGCCACATATAGTGGCAGTCCCCCCGTAAGGCGGAGGATGTTTTCGCCGGTTGGAACATCGATCCCGACACCTTCGCCGGCGAAGACTGCGGCCACGCCGTCGGTGTCGTAGCCTAGGAGCGCCTCGACCTCTATTCCCAGCAAACTCTCAACGAGCGCTCGGTCAGGCCATGGCTGCGCGAGAACAAGAAATGAGTTGTGTGGAGCTGCTTCGACAAAGGAGCGCAACTCGTCAGCGCTCAATTTGTGGCCATTGTCGAGAACGATAAGGACCGTCGTTCCCTGCTCCGACAGCATGGCGTCCGCAGCACGCAACATATCGAGCCCACCAGTCGCAGGTAGCTGAGCGCTACGCTCCTGAGCGCCGAGGAAGCGAGCTACAATTTCACGAGCAAGATTGCTTGCAATCGACGGTGCTGGGAGGCCTCCCACGTCGAAATAGGCGATGGGCTCCGGCTGATGCCTCGCTGCCTCTGCCGCCCAGGCGGTTTTCCCCGCACCTGAAAAGCCGACAATGATGCGAACCCGCTCTTCCGCTAAAATCGCAGGCTCGTCTCGTTGCGGATGATAGGGCCGCGGCGGCTCGGGGAAATCTTGGAGTTGCTGAACAAGCTGTTCCAGCAGCCCGGGCAGATCTTCCGCCGTGATAGTATGATCCCGTGCCCCCGTGGCGGCATGCTGAGTAATCGTCGCCAACTTGAGAACGAGAGTGGCGGGCGCTAGCCCTCCAAAGGGTATTTCAGTCGCTGCGGCCTCGCACTGACGCAACGCGTCGTCGATCGACAAAGGCGGAGTGGGAAGACCTTCGAGCACGTGGGCGGGCGTCGCCAAGTTCACGTCCGCAGGCCACTCTTTCCCTTCTATCTTAGTCGCCAAAGAGGCCGATGGATTTGCGTTGCTGACAATCGCAAAGCGTGCTCCGCCCTCTCGCTCGCCGTTCGCATGGGCCTCACGTATCTCGCCAAACCTTGTGAGCACATCCTGCACGTCGCCGGGCGTTAGTGACTCCTGACGCGTTTTGATCTGAATGTACGTCGTCACTCCGGGCTGACGTATCTCTACATCCTCGTCTCGCTCGACGGCTACAGACGACACGTCTGTTCCAATCATCCTCAGAAGAAGATAAACTGCATACAAATGCTGATAGAGGAAGCCGCGATGGACCCCTTCAATGCGTCGAAGTTGCTTAGGATCTAAGACTGGATCTAGCCCATTGTTTTCGCCAGCGTTTCCCGGTTTTTCGTTTTCTTTCGTCACTGTGGACCTCTCCCCATGTGACTATAGCCTATCGGTAGCGTCATCCCATCCTGCACTTCAATGTTGGCGAACGCTAGGCACGCACATTCACTAGGTCGCTCAACTGCGTCGTGTGGAAGGGCGAGAGATTAATCCGCCTCATGCCCCACCTCTTTCGCTGAACGAGGCCGCCGGCGTTGACGGCATCGGCCGAACGGCCCGTTGATCCCGTCCAGCGCGGCCATCAACGCCTTGGATTTCCCTGAGTCATGCGAGAGGAATAGGGGCGCGAGATCGCCGCGTGGATGATAGCGGCCCCACTGGGCCATTGTCGAGCGGCAGGTTTCCCTCGAACTCGCTCGAAAGCTGCCGGGCCCGCATCGCCAAAACCCAGCCGTTCGCCAGCCCAATCGCCAGCACGAGCCCGGTCACTGAGACGTATCGGCCCCCCAATTTGCCAAACCCCTCCCAATCTGCTTTAACTCAGCGGAAGAACGTAACAAGAACATAGTCGCGTTGCAATTGCGGCGATGCAGGCGCGCCGCGAGCAGGAGGAGCATTTGCCGGCGCACGCCTGATTCGCCCGTAGAGGTGAACTTTTCTCTCCTAGGGGGTGCGAACTTTCCGAACTTTCGAATGAAACGTGGCCTGTTTTGAACGGCCCCGCTCTTTGACATCGTCGATCGAATCAACCGCGCGGCGCCGTTTCCGGCCCCAGCGGGGACGCCGGCCGTTTGCGGGAATAGGGCACCGGCTCTAAGCCGCCGCCATGACCGAACGCCCCCGCTTCGCCTTCCGCATCGACGCGACCGACGGCGCCGCCCGCAATGGCCTGCTGTCGATGCGGCGCGGCGAGATCCGGACGCCGGCCTTCATGCCGGTCGGCACCGCCGCCACGGTCAAGGCGATGAAGCCGGCCGATGTCCGCGCCTCCGGCGCCGACATCATCCTCGGCAACACCTATCATCTGATGCTGCGGCCGGGGGCGGAAAGGGTGGCGCGCCTCGGCGGCCTCCACGCCTTCATGGGCTGGGAGCGGCCGATCCTCACCGACAGCGGCGGCTATCAGGTGATGAGCCTTTCCGAGCTGACCAAGGTGACCGAGGAGGGGGTGACCTTCCGCAGCCACCTCGACGGCAGCCGCCATCTGCTCTCGCCGGAGCGGTCGGTCGAGGTGCAGCACCTGCTCGGCTCCGACATCGTCATGGCCTTCGACCAGCTCGTGCCGACCACCTCCGCGCGCGAGGAGCAGGCGGCGGCGATGGAGCGGTCGATGCGCTGGGCGAAGCGCTCGCGCGACGCCTTCGACGGCGGCGGCGCGCATGCGCAAGCGGCCGCCCTGTTCGGCATCCAGCAGGGCGCGCTGGACGAGGGGCTGCGGCGCGACTCGGCCGAGCGGCTGCGCGACATCGGCTTTGACGGCTATGCGGTCGGCGGCCTCGCCGTGGGCGAGGGCCAGGCCGAGATGTTCCGGGTCCTTGATTTCGCCGCGCCGATGCTGCCGGAGGACCGGCCGCGCTATCTGATGGGCGTCGGCAAGCCCGACGACATCGTCGGCGCGGTCGAGCGCGGCATCGACATGTTCGACTGCGTGCTGCCGACCCGCTCCGGCCGCACCGGCCAGGCCTTCACCCGCGACGGCCCGATCAACATCCGCAACGCCCGTTTCGCCGAGGACCGGGAGCCGCTGGAGCCCGGCTGCCCATGCCCGGTCTGCGCGACCTGGAGCCGAGCCTATCTCCACCATCTCGTCCGCGCCGGCGAGATCCTCGGCGCGATGCTGATGACCGAGCATAATCTCTTTTTCTACCAGCGGCTGATGGCGGACCTGCGGGCCGCGATCTCCGAGAAGCGACTGGGCACCTTCGCCGACGCGTTCCGCGACCGCTATCGATCACACGCTCCTTCTCCCCTTGCGGGAGAAGGTGGCCCCGTAAGGGCCGGATGAGGGGTGCGCGGCGCAGCCGCGCGCCGGCCTTCGGCCGGCACCCCCACCCATGTGGCGCCGCTAAGGTTCGTCCGGGGGACGAACCAGGCGCCACATCCTCCCCACAAGGGGGAGGGGTTCACCAAGATAACCGCATCGCACATCTATCCACAGGAAAAGGCAGGCAGTTTTCAGCTTTCGCTGGCACGGCGACGGGCGCCGCCATAGGCTCGCGCGATGGCGCGGCCCTGCTTCAAGCTCGAGAAGATCCACCCCGAACCGCTCGCCGGCGTCGACGAGGCGGGTTGCGCGCCGCTTGCCGGTCCGGTGGTGGCGGCGGCGGTGGTGCTGGACCGGGTTCATTTCCCGCGCGGCATCGACGATTCGAAAGTGGTGCCGGCCAAGGAGCGGGAGGCGATCTGCGCCCGGCTCTACAAGGTCGCGAGAATCGGCGTCGGCATTGCCAGCGTCGAGGAGATCGACCGGCTCAACATCTACTGGGCGCGGATGCTGGCGATGAGCCGCGCCGTCGACGCGCTCGGCTTCGATCCGGCGATGATCCTGGTCGACGGCAATCGCTGCCCGAAATGGGAGCGGCCCTCGGTCGCGATCGTCGCCGGCGACGCCAAATGCCGGTCGATCGCCGCCGCCTCGATCGTCGCCAAGGTCACCCGCGACCGGATCATGGCGGACCATGCGCGCGACCATCCCGGCTATGGCTGGGAGCGGAACAAGGGCTACGGCACGCCCGAACATTGCCAGGCGCTCGAGCGGCTGGGGCCGACGCCGCTCCACCGGCGCAGCTTCGCGCCGGTCCGCCAATATATGATCGACCTGTGAGTCCTCCCGGCCACACCACTTCATATTGAGTCTCAGCTTCCCCGCCGAACACCATCCCTTGCGGGGACTCGTTCCGTTCCCGGCCCGTTAACCATATTCTCAGCCGGCTGCGCTAGATCCTCATCCTTGACCGGCGAGTCCGGCTGACTCAGGCTGGCCTTCTTTGTTGAAGGGGTGGGGACGCGATGACGGCAATGGGGCGGGTGGGGCTGTCCGAGCGGACGGCCGCGAAGGTCGAAGATCCGCCGGTACTGCCGTTGAATTCGATCCTCGAAGAGGATTGCGTCAAGGCGATGTCGCGCCTGCCGGCCGGCAGCATCGACATGATCTTCGCCGACCCGCCCTACAATCTGCAGCTGGGCGGCGACCTGTTCCGGCCCGAGGGCGGCCGGGTCGACGCGGTCGACGACGATTGGGACAAGTTCGCGACCTTCGCCGCTTATGACGATTTCACCCGCGCCTGGCTCGCCGAGGCGCGGCGGATCCTGAAGCCGGACGGCACGCTCTGGGTGATCGGCAGCTACCACAATATCTACCGGGTCGGCGCGGCGCTGCAGGACGAGGGCTTCTGGATCCTGAACGACGTCATCTGGCGCAAGTCGAATCCGATGCCGAACTTCCGCGGCACCCGCTTCACCAACGCCCACGAGACGCTTATCTGGGCGTCGCGCGGCGAGGACAGCCGCTACACCTTCAACTATCGGGCGATGAAGGCCCTGAACGACGAGCTGCAGATGCGCTCCGACTGGCTGCTGCCGATCTGCTCGGGCGGCGAGCGGGTCAAGCAGGGCGGCACCAAGGCGCATCCGACCCAGAAGCCGGAAGCCCTGCTCTACCGGGTGCTGCTCGCCTGCACCAAGCCCGGCGACGTCGTCCTCGATCCCTTTTTCGGCACCGGCACCACCGGCGCGGTGGCGCGGCGGCTCGGGCGGCAGTGGATCGGCATCGAGCGGGAGAAACGCTACGTCCGGGTGGCGCGGGAGCGGATCGACTCGACCCTCCCGCTCGACGAGAGCGCGATGCGGACCATGGCCTCGAGGCGGTCGCTGCCGCGGGTGCCGTTCGGGACCCTGGTCGAGACCGGCCTGATCGCCCCCGGCACCCCCCTGACCGATGCGAAAAGGCGCTGGACGGCCCATGTCTGCGCCGACGGATCGATCGAACGCGACGGCGTCCAGGGCTCGATCCACAAGATCGGCGCGGCGGTGCAGGACGCGCCTTCCTGCAACGGCTGGATGTTCTGGCATGTCGAGCGCGACGGGGCGCTGGCGCCGATCGACCTGCTGCGCCAGCAGCATGTCCTGACGCTGGACTGACCCGCTCAATCAATTCTCGACTTACCACCAAAATGGATGCAAACTGCTTCCGGCGACCGTCCCTTCGCGCCTAACGCCTGCACGCCTTTGACCACGGGAGGCATGTGGGAGCCCCTTTGGGCGTTGGAGGGCCCGAACCGATACCATGCCCCACATGGTGGTTCGGGCCGTCAAAGATCCAGTTACCCTGCTGACCTTTGAAAAGAGGCGGTCGCCACTCCTCCCGCCGCTTCGGCGTTTATCCCTTCCTTCATCGTCATGCCGGACTTGATGATCGGGAGGGCTGTCCCCCGGACAGCCCTTAGGGGACCCGATCATGGCATCCACCTTCACTTCACGGCGCCGCAAGAAAGTGGATCCCGGGTCAAGCCCGGGATGACGCTAGTGTGGGCGGCGAGGGCGACGGCTTTTCGTGGCGGAAAGCCTTGCCCGATTCCTGCCGTCGTTTTTTTCGGCTAGGCCGCCACCATGTCCCAGCGTTCCTATTTGCGGCCGGTGGCCTTCGTCGATTCGCCGTTCGACCTCGACGGCCAGGTGGCCCGCCTGGCCGGCGGCCTTGCCTGGTTCTCGGCGGTCGAGGCCGTCGTGATGGAAGGCGCGCGGCGCGTCTCCGTCGAGCTCGTGCCGGTCGCGCGAATCGAGGAGGCCTTGTCGCGTCTCGGCGGCGATGCGGAGACCGCATGGCGCAACCTGCTCGCGCCGCGCGCGCCGCTGTCGCTGGGGCCGCGGACGGTGCGGCTCGATCAGCCGCAGGCGGTCGGCATCCTCAACCTGACTCCCGACAGCTTTTCCGACGGCGGGCGGCTGGACTCGCCCGACGCGGCGGCCGCGGCGGGATTCGCCATGGCCGAGGCCGGCGCCGCGATCGTCGACGTCGGCGGCGAATCGACGCGGCCCGGTGCGAAGCCGGTCTGGGAGGGGGACGAGATCGAGCGGGTGCTGCCGGCGGTGCGGCAACTCGCTTCGGGCGGCACCGCGGTCTCGATCGATACGCGCAAGGCGGCGGTGATGGAGGCGGCGCTCGCCGCCGGCGCGGCGATGGTCAACGACGTCTCCGCGCTCACCTATGACGATCGCGCGGCGGCCGTCGTCGCGGCGGCGTCATGCCCGGTGGTGCTGATGCATCACCAGGGCCCGCCGGAGACGATGCAGGATATGCCGCATTATGAGGGGCCGTTGCTCTACGCCGTCTATGATTGGCTGGCGGAGCGGATCGAAGCGGCCGCGGCGGCGGGAATCGCGCGCGAGCGGATCGTCGTCGATCCCGGCTTCGGCTTCGGCAAGACCGTGCAGCACAATCTCCGGCTGATGAACGGCCTTGCGCTGCTGCACGGCCTCGGCTGCCCGATCATGCTCGGCGCCAGCCGCAAGCGCACGATCGGCGCCCTGTCCGGCGAGGCGCCGCCCGACCGGCGGCTGGCCGGCTCGCTCGCTTTCGCGCTCAAGGCGGCGGAGCAGGGCGTGCAGCTGCTCCGGGTCCATGACGTGCCGGAGACGGTGCAGGCGCTCAGGATCTGGCGCGGCCTGCGCGACGCGGCCCTGGCGCCGGGCTGAGGATCAGCCGGCCGGCGCCCGCACCGCCGGGTCCAGCACATAGACGTCGTAGCTTTCGTCGGTGATGGTCGGCGCGAAGCGGGCGATGCGCCGCGTCGCCGCCTGGAAGCGGCTCACCTGGTCCGGCGCGCCGGAAAAGGTCCAGATATAGACTTCGCGAATGCGGAAAGCGGGCGCTCTCGGATCGATCCGGTGCCGGAACAGGATGACGACCGGCCTGCCGGTGCGCGCCTGCAGGATCCGGGCGTCGCGCAGATAATCGTCGACGCTGAGCTCCCGGCGCACCTGCTTCGTGAAGCGGACGGCTCGATCGAAACGCTGCCGTCGCATCAGGTAGATCGGGTTGGGCGTGTAATAAGGCAAAGCCTCGAGGATCATGTCCGGGTCGGCGACGAGGATGGCGTCCGTCAGATGCTCCCGCTTCAGCAAATCGGCGAGGTCGCGCGAACGGCTGTAGGGGATGCCGCTGAGGTCGGCGGCAACGAGGCCGGCGCCGGTCGCGACCTGGAGCGCGAGCAGGAGCAGGAACAGGACCGTGCCGAGGCCGGCGAGGCGGCCGGGCCAGGGTCCGAGGCGCCGGCTTTCCGGCCATTTGCCGCCGCGCCCCTGGGCGACGAGCCAATAGAGGGTGACGAGATAGACGAGGAGCAGGGCCTCGTGGCGGTAATAACCGGGATAGATGAGCTGGAAGAACAGCTCGAAGCCGAGCAGGGCGGCCAGCGCCGAGAGGAAGGCCGCCGGCGCGCGCAGCAGCCCGACCACGCTGCCGAAGACGAATACCCCCAAAATGGCGGCAGTGGCTGGGGTGGCGCGGATGTAAGGCGGGACCAGGGCCCAGAAGGAATAGGCCGGCGTCGAGATCGCGCTCCACAGGGCCGCCGGCGTGAGGCCGCCGCCAGGCTGGATGACGGCCGCGTCGTGGACGGTCGGATAGACGGTGACGAAGCAGAGCAGGGCGCCGCCCGCCGCGACCGCGGCATTGAGCAGGAACAGCCCGTATTTGCGGCTCCAGCGCAGGCCGTCCTCGCCGACCAGCTCGATCAGCCAGAAGAGGAGGAAGGTGGCGGCGAGCAGGGCCGAGGGCACGTTGGTGTTGCAGAGCAGGGCCAGGACCAGGCCGATTGCGATGCCGCGGTCGCGCCAGCGGGGATAGAGCGCCGCCAGCGCGAACAGGACGAGCATGGAGATGCCGTAATTGCGCGCGACCACCGCATATTCGTACATGCCGAAGGCGCCGAACAGGATCAGGGCGACAACCGCCGGCCGGAAGGGCGAGCGGAAGACGAGCACCGCCATCGCCGCGGCGGCGACGATCACGGAGACCGCCGGCAGCACCTGGCGAACCGGCACGATCGCGTGAGCGCCGCGCAGCAGCAGGTACCAGATCGCCGGGTGCCCTTCGCCGTGAAGGATTCGCAGCATGGCAGGCACGCTGTCGCCGGCGAGGGCGATGGTGAGCGCCCGAACCTCGTCGCGCCAGAAAACGTGACGGGAGACGAGGAGGAGCACGAGTGCGCCCCAGGCCGCATAAAGCAGGATGCGCAGCGTACGTTCGGGGGCGGAGACCGGTCCGCTGCGGGCAATCTTCAAGCCTGAAATCCCCCTCGTGAGCTCCGGATGGGGGCTATCTGCGACAAGGAAGCGGCCCGTGTCGAGCATTGCCGACTGCCGCGTCACAAGAGTCGGCCTCGATCGCGTTTTGCGCGTCGCTGGCGTGACGGATCAGAGGCGGTAGAGCAGCTGCGCCTCTAACGACATCGCAATCACGCAAGCCGTCAGCCAGACACCCAGCAGGATCGGGAACAGGCTCTGGAGCCGATCTCTCGCCGCCGGCGCAAGGCCGCTGATCGCGGGCGCGATCGCGAACAGGGCCGGGACGAAATAGCGGCCCTGCACACCGCCTATGACGGTCGGCAGCGGCCCCCTGCAAGCGACGTACATCGCGAGGAAGGTGATCAGAACGACCGCCGCCCCGCCGGCCGCCAGAGACAGCCGGACTGAACGCTCCAGGCTTGCGGGCGTGCGCACATCGTTACGGAGCGCGACAGCCAAAAGGGCAATCGCCGAAACGTACATCCACAGCGGCAGCGGCTGGGTAAGACGCCCGTTCGGCCCGTCCCCCCAGCCGTAATGGCCGATGAAGCTCAGGAAGTAATAAGGTCCTCTCTCGATGAAACTATGGCCGATCAGCCACGGCCACCCGCTTGCGAACGAGATCAGCCGCGGGCCGATCGGACTGCCGTCCGCGCCGCACCTCAGGTCCACCATCTGGCCCATGATCGTCAGCGTCCACAAAGCCGCGGCCGCAGCGCCGCCGCCCAGCAGAAGGAGGCTCAGCCACTGCCGGTTGCGGACGGCCTGGACCGCCGGCGTCAAGGCGAGCGCAGCGAGCGGCGGCCGCACGGACGCGGCGACGAATATGGCCGCAGCCGCAAGGCCGTTCTGGGCGATCGGGTTGAGCCGCCCCGTTCGCCGCAGGCCCATGGCGGTGATGATCAATGCGAGCCCGTAGAGGATCGGGTCCGCCGAGTTGGATGCGAATTGAAGGAGCGTGCGGGGCAGCAACAGCAGGACAAGCACCAGCGAATGGCCGAAGGGGAGAAGCCGCAAGCCGAGCGCGGCAAGGGCGATGCCGACGAGGGCATTGGCGAGCCGGGCCCAAAGCACCGACTCCCCGACCGTGGCGCCCGTCCGGCGGCCAAGCTCCAGCGCGAGGGCTTGAGGCGCGTAGAGGGCGGGAAAATAGCTCATGGCGCCGGGCAGCTCGCTGAAGCGCTCCTCGCCGCTCCAGCGCAGCTCGGAAGCGGACCGAAAGGCTGCGGCCTCGGCTTGCGGCAGCGGCCGTCGGGAGAGGACGCTCACCGGTCGCTGCGCCGACACGTAATCGGCGAGCCCCGTATCGATCATCGCTCCCGTGGAATGCTCCGGCGGCGTCACCGGGCTGAACGGGCTATGGAAAAGCGTATAGGCCCGCTTGACGTGATCATAGTCGTCCGGGGCATGGAAGTTGATGAACGCGAAGCTGAGAATCAACGTCGCCGGAAGCGCCAGCGCCAGATAGAGGAGAGCGGGACTGAGACGGCGCGAACCCTCATTCATTGCGCTGCCGCGCCTCGAGAAGGGCGAGCTCGCGGGTGAGGGTGGTGATCACTGCGGATTGCGCCCGCATCCGGAAATGCAGGTTGGCAAGCAGCAGCAAGCTCACCACGGTCCAGAGATACAGGACCAGATCGGCGCCGCGGCCGATGCCCAGCAGGTCGGCGGCACGCTGCGCCCAGCTCGGCCAGAGCACCAGGGCGATCCCGAGCAGGCTTACGGGGGGCATCGCGAAACCGATCGCGGGCGACACCCTGCGCTGCCGCCAACCGTAGAAGGCGAAGAAAGCGAGGGCGAGTATCAGGGGGATCTTGATCATCGGTGCAGCCTGCTCGACCAGAGATCCCACAGGATGTTCAACGAGGAAAAGGCGTTCTGCCCCTTTGCGAGCGTATAGTCGGTGTAGACGATGTTGACCGGCGCTTCGACGACCTTGAGGTCGGACGAAGCGAGCCAGTCCAGCAGCTCGGAGGCGTGCGCCATCCGGTTCTGGCGGATGCGCAATTGCTTGGCGGCGCGTCGGGTGAGCAGCCGCAGACCATTATGCGCATCGGTGAGGTCCAGCCCCGTCGTGAGACGGGTGTAGAGGGTCGCCGCGCGCAGCAGCCATCGGCGGCTGGTCGGCATGTTTACCGTGCCCCCCAAGAAGCGGCTCCCGAGCACCACATCCGCATCGGTTTCTTCCCTCCTCCGAAGCAGCACGTCGATATCCTCCGGCCGATGCTGCCCATCCGCATCGAAGGTGACGATGGTCCTGGCGCCCTTCAGCAGGGCGTAACGGATGCCGGTCCCGAGCGCCGCGCCTTGCCCAAGGTTGACGCAGTGGCGGACGACCCGGGCGCCGGCGCCTTCCGCTTCGCGGCCGGTATGGTCGGTCGACCCGTCATCGACGACGACGACGTTCGGCAGCCAATGTCCGAGGCTTCGGATCGTCCGCCCGATCATCCCGCCCTCGTTGAAGCCGGGGATCACGATCCAGACGGACGCAAGGTCCTCGGACGCAGGCACCTCAATTCGTTCGTGCAGCATCGGCGTCCCCTTCGATCGCCGTCTGCCATCGGGATGGTTAAGAAGTTTTTAATGGGTGCCGCCTAGACGAAGACGAAATGAGACTTGGCGGGCCGCGGTTGCCGGCTCTGCACGGCTGAAGCGAAAGAAAGCGAGCAGGACGTGAATCAATCCCTTGCAAGCCGGTCCACGCTGGAGAGGCTGGTTCCCGCCGCGCTCGACCCGAACGACGTCACCGGCGAAGAGACCTACCGGCTCCATATCGAGCGCTACGATTTCGCCAGCCGCTTCATCAGCTCGGGCCGAGTGCTCGATTGCGCATGCGGCGTCGGCTACGGCAGCCACCGCCTGCTGGCCGGCGGCGATCATACGCAGCGGGTGACCGGCGTCGACATCGATGAATCTGCCGTGGCCTATGCGCGGGCGAATTTCATCGATCCGAGGCTGGACTACATCTGCGCCGATGCCGCGATCTTCGATGGGGAGCCGTTCGACATGATCGTCTCGTTCGAGACGATCGAGCATGTCGCCGATCCCGAGCTCCTGATCGAGAATTTCTTGCGGCTGCTGGCGCCGGGCGGGCTGCTGATCGCGTCGGTGCCGGTAACGCCTTCGGTGGACGTGAATCCGTTTCACCTGCACGATTTTACGCCTTCCTCGTTTCGCCGGATGTTCGTTCGCCACGGCCTCACGGAGATAGATTCCCTCCTGCAACGCCAGCCCTACCAGCCGCTGAAGATGCTGGCCGGCAAGGAGACGCGTCTGAGCGACATGCGCAAGGGCCTGATCGGTTATTATGCCACGCACCCGGGCGCGGCCCTGACGCGGCTTTACTCGACTGTCGTCGATGGCTTCTGCAACAAGTATCTGACTTCTGTCTGGCGCCGTTAGCAGGCCATGCGATTGGGCACATTCATAGATGCGAAAGCGGAAATCCCGATCCAGCCAGATCGTGTTCGACTCTAAAATTTGTGAGCTCGTGCAGCAGCTTAGGAAGTTGTTAACCATGGAGCCATAAGGTCCTCGCGTCGGCTCGGCTTTTTCGGCGGGATGGAGACGGCAAAAGCCGGGAGGGAAGATGATCGGAGGCCTGAAAGTGGCGGTGGTTTTGCCCGCCTATAATGCAGGGAAGACGCTGCGGCAGACCTGCGCCGACATTCCGGGGGACGTCGTCGACGACCTCATCCTCACCGACGACGCCAGCACCGACGACACGATCGCGGTGGCCAGGGAGCTCGGCCTCCACGTCATCGCCC
Organism: Sphingomonadales bacterium; assembly: GCA_034668705.1. Lineage (GTDB taxonomy): Bacteria > Pseudomonadota > Alphaproteobacteria > Sphingomonadales > Sphingomonadaceae > Allosphingosinicella. The sequence goes on along the minus strand of JAXDOV010000209.1, from coordinate 26,614 downwards.
ACGACCGCAATCGCGGCTACGGCGCCAACCAGAAATCCTGCTATTCGGCCGCGCTCGCCCGCGGCGCCGACATCATCGTCATGCTCCATCCCGATTATCAATATTCGCCGCAGCTGGTGACGGCGATGGCGGCGATGATCGCTTCGGGCCATTACGACGCCGTCTTCGCCTCCCGCATTCTCGGGCGGGGCGCGATCACCGGCGGCATGCCGCGCTACAAATATGTGTTCAACCGGCTGCTGACCCTGTTCCAGAACATCGTCATGGGCCAGAAGCTCTCCGAATATCATACCGGCTATCGCGCCTGGCATCGCTCGGTGCTCGAGAAGCTGCCCTTGCTCGCCTGCTCGGACGATTTCGTGTTCGACAACCAGATGATCGCCCAGGCCGCTTGGTTCGGCTTCAGCCTCGGCGAGATCTCCTGCCCGACCAAATATTTCCCGGAAGCCTCCAGCATCAACTTCCGCCGCTCCTGCATCTACGGCCTCGGCGTGCTCGAGACCTCGATCGAATACCGGCTCTGCCGCTGGGGGCTGAAACGCTCGGCCCTGTTTTCGCCGGCGGCGGAGAAGAGGCTGCCGGCGGCGGTGCCGGTGCGCGAGGCCGCCGCCGCGATCGCGTCGCGGATGCAACGGAAGTCGGCCGCGTGAGCCGCGGGCCGAACCTGCCGCCGGCATTGCTCGCCATCGCCGGGCCGTTGCGCCCGCTCCTGGAGAGCCGCGGCTTCGCCCAGCTCGTCCGCTTCGCCATTGCCGGGCTCGGCGTCACCCTTTTCTCGGTGCTGGTCTATGTGGGGTTCGCTTACGGCCTGCGGCTCCATCCACTGGTGGCGAACACCTTCAGCTACGCCGCCGGCCTCGCCGCCGGCTACACGGTGCACAGCCGCTGGAGCTTCCGGACCGAGGAGAGGGGCCAGGAAGGGACGATGGTCCTGCGCTTCCTGGTCGCATCCGGCTTCGCCTTCACGCTCAACAGCTTCTGGGTCTGGATCACCACCATCATGCTTCACCTGTCGCCGCTGGCGCCGGTGCCGGCGATGATGTTCGTGACGCCGCTCGCGAGCTTCGTCCTCAATCGCTGGTGGGTCTTCCGCGCCGCCTGAAGCCGGGGCCCGTTAACCTTTCCTTAGCCATGATGCGCCACCTTGGGCGGCAAGGAGAAAAGTCCATGTTCATGCAGCGCATCGAAGCTCAGGCGGAAACCGCCGCGCCGTCCAGGCCGAAGGCGCTGAAGCTGGCCGCGGGGATCGCTTTCCTGCTCGTCTCGGCTTTGGTGATGGTGCCGTGGCTCTGCATCGTCGCCGCCTGGTTCGTCATCGGCGGCGCTGCGCGCGGCGCCGCCCGGCTCGGCCGGACGATCTACGACACCGTCTCTTATGCGGGCGAGCTCGTCATCGGCCGCTGACGGATCAGGTTCCGTAAGCGGCGATCAGGTCGCGGCGGGACCAGATGATCGAATAATCGGTGGGGAGATAAAGGCCTTCGCGGTAGCGGTTGCGCCGCTCGGCCGAGGTCGCCGTCGCATTGGCGATCGCCGCATCGTTGCTGCCGACCTTGAGGCGGAAGGCGCCGCGGCCGATCTGCAGATCCTGGGCGAAGCCGATCCGGGGGCTGATCTCCCGGATCGCCGGATCGTAGAACCAGGCGGTGCCGAAGGCGCCGCGGACCTGCCTCAGCGCCGGCAGCGCCAAGGCGGCGAGGCGCAGGGCCTCGCCCCAGCCGGGCTCGTTCCAATAGGCGCGGGCGACCGGATCGTGGGTATGGCCTTCGAGGAAGGGCCGCCGCCCGCCGCAGCGCAGGAACACGTAGGAGGCCGCGGCCGGGCCGGCGCGGAGCACGTCGCGGGCGGCGAGGCCGGAACGCGGCCACCACACCTGCGCGAAGGCGGGGATCATCACCGCCCGGGCCAGCCAGAGATCCTTGAGGAAGCTGTCCTTGCCGAGGTCGGCGAAGTCTGGATCGGCCTCGATCTGGCCGATGATGCGGTGGAAGGCGTCGGCATAATGGAGCGCGAACTCGCCATCGAGCCCGCTCGCCGCGAACACGGGGTCGAAGCGGTGGATATGCCAGAGCACCAGCGCGCACAGCCACGGCGCGCGCAGCTCTTCCGCAAGCGCCGCCGCCAAGGCCGCCGCCGCGGCCGGCACCTCGTTATATTTATGGACCGGCGTGTGCGCGTCGCAGGCCGCCTCGAAACGCTCGAAGGGCAGGGCGGCGATCGCATCGGCGAGGCCGGGATGGGCGGCGCGCAGCGCCTCGCCGGCCGCCTGCAGCCGCTCGGCATAAGGCTCGCGCCCGCGCCAGGACGGGAACAGCGCTTCGGCAGGAATCGCGGGCTGGATGGGTGCCGCCAACATGGTCCCGACATAGCAGGGATAGCTTACCCCGCTGTTACCCCTGGCTCAGGCGGCGAGCAGGCGCCGGAACGGCTGGGCGCAGTGGAGGAGGCCGGAGAGATAGGCGTCGAACTCGACGTCGCTCACCCGGCGGCCGTCGAGGAAGCGGCGGAGCGCAAGCGGATCGGCGCCCGGCCGGTTGAGCCCCTCGGTGACCAGGGTCGCGGAGCGGATGCCGCTCGCCGCCAGCAGCGCCCGCGCCCGCGGATGGTTGGTGCCGCTCGGATGGCAGAAATGGAGGAACTCCCTTTCGCCGAGGGCGGCGGCGAGGAAGGCGCGGTTCTCGGCCAGCTCGCGCGGCAGCGCGTCGACCTGCCGGTCGATCTCGATATGGCGGTGGGTATGGAGCTGGACGTCGAGCCCCCGCCGTTCCGCTTCGGCGAGCTCGGCGGCGGACATGATGTTGAACTGGCGCCGCTCCAGCCAGGCTTCGTCGACGCCCATCTCGGCGCCGAAGCGGCGCAAAGCGGCGAGCCTCTGCGCGACCGGCAGCGCTTCGATCTCCGCCGTCTGCGCGGCCGGATCGACGTCGCGGCGGCCGCCCGCCTGGCGCAGGTAATCGACGGCGACGTTGACGACGGGCAAGTCGCGCCCCGCATACCAGGTAGTGGCGTAGAGCGTGGCCGGCAGGCCGTAGGCTTCGAGCACCGGCAGCGCGTGGGTGAGGGTCGAGACCCAGCCGTCGTCGATGGTGATGACCACGGCCGTGTCGGGCAGGCTGCCGTCGGCGAGCCGCTCGACCGCTTCGCCGAGCGGCAGCACGGGCAGACCGGAGCGTTTCAGCCGCTTCATCCGCGCCTCGAACTGTTCCGGCGCGATGAAGGTGCAGTCGCCATAGTCGTGGACCGGCGTCACCCACAGGCCGTGATAGCAGAGGATGCGAAGCTGCCGCCGCGTCGCCCGCCGCGCCGCCACGGCGAAACCGGCCGAGGCGGCGAGCTTGAGGATTTTTTGCTTGAAGGCCATGCGCGGGCCATAGCGGCGAGGTCGCAAGCCCAGGTTCCCGATCGGGGTTAACACGGCGTCAACCCTGGGCGCGGGGCTTCCATTCCGCGGCGCGAGGGCACATGGGCGGCTTCCACGAACAAGGTCTGCCGATGACTCCCGATCTGGCGGTGCTGTACGAGCATCCTCTCTGGTTCGAGCCGCTCTTCGCCGCGCTGGACCGCCGCGGTATCGCCTATGAAGCGATCCGGCTCTCCGACCATCGCTTCGACCCGGCTTCGGCGCAGGTTCCCGCGCCCCTGGTGCTCAGCCGGCTGGCGATGTCGAGCTTCCTGCGCGAGGCCGAGCATCCGATCTTCTATGCCGAGGCCCTGCTCGCCCATTGGGCGGCGAACGGCGCGCGGGTGCTGAACGGGGCGGAGGTGATCGCGGTCGATTCCTCCAAGGCGCGGCAGCTCTCGCTGATCTCCCGGCTCGGCTATGGCGTGCCCGCGACCCGCGTCGTCCACCGGCGCGAGGATCTGCTCGAGGCCGCGCGCGACATGGCCTGGCCGCTGATGGTGAAGGCGAATATCGGCGGCTCGGGCGCGGGGATCGCCCGCTATGCCGGCGCCGAGGAGCTGGCCCGCTCGATCCGGGACGGGACGGTGCCGGACAGCGTCGACAGCGTCCTCCTCGTCCAGGATTACGTCCCCGCCCGCGGCGGCGCGATCACCCGGGTCGAGACCCTGGACGGCAGGTTCCTCTACGCGATCGAGGTGGAGAGCGACGGCGCCAGCTTCGACCTCTGCCCGGCCGACGCCTGCCTGGCCTTGCCCGGCCGCGCGGCGGTGCGGATGAGCGCGGTCCAGCCGCCGCCGGAGCTGGTCGAGGCGGCGGAGCGGATCGCCCGGGCGACGGGCCTGGCGGTCGGCGGCGTCGAATATCTGGTCGACGACCGCAACGGCAGGCCGCTTTTCTACGACATCAACGCTCTGTCCAATTTCGTCGCCAACCCGCTGGAGGTGCTGGGCTGGGACCCGCATGAGCGGCTGGTCGACTATCTGGAAGCGCAAATCGGGCTCGGCGCGCAAATCGGGAGGACCGGATGAGATTCGGTTACTGGATGCCGGTCTTCGGCGGGTGGCTCCGCAATATCGCGGACGAGGGGATGGAGGCGAGCTGGGACTATGTCCTGCGGCTGACCCGGCGGAGCGAGGAGACCGGCTGGGACCTGAGCCTGATCGCCGAGCTCAACCTCAACGACATCAAGGGCGTGGAGGAGCCGGCGCTCGACGCCTGGTCGACGGCGGCGGCGCTGGCGGCGGTGACGCGCAACATCGAGCTGATGGTGGCGGTCCGGCCCAATTTCCACCAGCCGGCCTTGTTCGCCAAGGCGGCGGCGAACATCGACAATATCAGCAACGGCCGCCTCTCGCTCAACGTCGTCTCCTCCTGGTGGGCGGACGAGGCGACCCAATACGGGCTGGAGTTCGACCAGCATGACGACCGCTACGCCCGCACCAGCGAATGGCTGAAGGTGGTCGACGGCCTCTGGCGGGAGAAACGCTTCAGCTTCGAGGGCGAGCGTTACCGGCTGAAGGACGCGATCTGCGAGCCCAAGCCGGTGTCGAAGCCGCGGCCGACCATCTATGCCGGCGGCGAAAGCGACACCGCCAAGACCCTGATCGCCGAGCAGTGCGACGCTTATGTGATGCACGGCGATCCGGTCGCGGCGATCCGGCCGAAGATCGCCGACATGGCGCGGCGGCGCGAGCAGGCGGGGAAGGGGCCGATGCTCTACGGCATGGCCGCCTATGCCATCGTCCGCGACAGCGAGGCGGAGGCGCAACAGGAGCTGGCGCGGATCACGGCGCTGCCGCCCGAGCCGCCCCGGGGCTTCGACAATTTCGAGCAATGGCTGTCGGGGACCGAGCTGGAGCGCGAGCTGAAGCTGCAGGAATATTCGGTGTCGAACCGGGGGCTGAGGCCGAATCTCGTCGGCACGCCCGAGCAGGTCCGGGCGCGGATCGCGGATTATGAGGAAGCCGGGCTCGATCTTCTCCTTCTCCAGATGAGCCCGCAGGCCGAGGAGATGGACCGTTTCGCCGAACAGGTGATCCGGCCGATGAAGGAAGCGGCGTGACGGTCCGCGACGATCGCGCCGCGGAAAGGTTCGAGCTGGAGGCGGACGGCTTCACCGCCTTCGCCGCCTATCACCGCCACGGCGACCGCATCACCTTCATCCATACCGAAGTGCCGGCCGAGCTGGAGGGACGGGGGATCGGCAAGGCGCTGGTCAAGGGCGCGCTGGCGCAGGTGCGGGCCGAGGGGCTGAAGGTCGTGCCGCTCTGCCCGTTCGTGCGCCGCTATATAGAGACCCATCCCGAAGAGCAGGACCTGCTCGCCTGAATTGACCCGATAATTGGCCGGCCTCGTCGGCTTCCCCAAGGCGGTCGAGCGCGGCGCCCTCCGCTGAACGCGCAAACCCTATTCGGCGGCGGCGGCTGCTTCGTGATGCGGCGCGTCCGCCTGCTCATAGTCGGTATGAGCCTCGTCAAGGAGAGGCGGTCCGTCAAGGCGGGCGCCGTTGCTCGACGGCCGGCCGATCAGGTTACGGAATCGGCTCGCTACAGCGAATAGCCGCCGTCGGCGACGAGGCAGGCGCCGGTGACGAAGCCGCAGGCGTCGGAGAGGAGGAAGGCGATCTGCTCGGCCACTTCCTCCGGCCTGGCGAAGCGGCCGATCGGCGTCGTTCCGGCCGAGCCCATCGCCTTGAACGCCGCGTCCTCGCTGCCGAGGGTCTCGACCAATTGGGCGAAGAAGGGGACGTTGCGCCAGATCGCCGTCTCCACCCCGCCCGGCGCGACCGAATTGACGCGGATGCCGAGCGGTCCGCCCTCCTTGGCGGCGATGCGGCCGAGATGGATCACCGCCGCCTTCGACGCGCCGTAAGCGGCGATGCCCGGCTCCGCCTTGATGCCGGCGACCGAGGCGGTGAGGACGATGGCGCCCCCCCGGTCGCGCATCGCCCGCATCGCCGCCTGCAGGGTGAGGAAAGCGCCGTCGAGATTGACCGAGAGCACGCTCCGCCAATCCTCGAAGCTCGCGTCGAGGATCGGCGCTCCGGCGCCGATGCCGGCATTGACGACGGCGTGGGTGAGGCCGGTGAGGTCGGCCTGCGCCCACAGATCCGGATCGGCGACGTCGCCGATGATCGGCTGGCGCTCGCAGGGAAGGGTGAAGGCGAAGTCGCGCAGCAGCTCCTCGTCCAGATCGACGAGGATCAGCTTGCGGGCGCCGCTGGTGGCGAGACGCGAGGCGGTCGCGGCGCCGATGCCGGAGGCGGCGCCGGTGATCAGCGCGACGGCGTTGGTGAAGTCGGTCATGACGGGGGTGTAGCGGCCTTGGCGGCCGTCGTCACTGCGGTGTTACGCGACCTCGCCGATGCCGAGCTCGCCGAGCTTGCGGTAGAGCGTCGAGCGGCCGATGCCGAGCCGGCGCGCCACCTCGGTCATGCGGCCGCGATAATGGCCGATGGCGAGGCGGATGACGTCGGCCTCGATCTCCTCGAGCGAGCGCATGTTGCCGTCATGGTCGTAGAGGGTGATGCCGGGGCCGTTCGACAGCGCCGCGGTCTGCGAGGCGCCGTTGAGGGCGCGGCCGTGATAGTCGCTGGAGCGGCGGCTGAGCGTCGATTCCTGGGCGATCTGCGGGAAGTCGTCGGCGGTCAACGCATTGCCGTCGCAGAGCACCGCGGCGCGGAACAAGGCGTTCTGGAGCTGGCGGACATTGCCCGGCCAGCCGTAGCGCATCAGCACCGCCAGCGCGTCGTCGGTGATCGACAGATGCCGCATCCCCGGCTGCTCGGCGATGCGGGCGAGCAGATGGCGGGCGAGCGGCGGGATGTCGCTGCTGCGGTCCCTGAGCGGCGGGATGTCGACATGGACGACGTTGAGCCGGTAATAGAGGTCCTCGCGGAAGCGGCCGGCGGCGACCTCCTCGGTGAGGCGGCGGTTGGTGGCGGCGATGATGCGGACGTCGACGAACTGGATCGAACGGCCGCCGATCCGCTGGATCTCGCCGGTCTCCAGCGCCCTGAGCAGCTTCACCTGGGTGTCGAGCGGCAGCTCGCCCACCTCGTCGAGGAACAGGGTCGAGCCGTCGGCATCCTCGAAGCGGCCGATATGGCGGTCGAAGGCGCCGGTGAAGGCGCCCTTTTCGTGACCGAACAGCACCGATTCGACGAGATTGGCGGGGATCGCGCCGCAATTGACGGTGACCATCACCTTCTTGCCGCGCGGCGAGGAGGTGTGGATCGCCTGGGCGATCACTTCCTTGCCGGAGCCGCTCTCGCCCTCGATCAGCACCGAGACGCGGGCGCGGGCGGCCTTGGCGGCGACCGCCATGGCGGCGCGGAAGCGCGTCGCCGAGCCGACGATCTCGTCGAAGGCGAGCGGCTTGGAAATCTTCTCCGACAGCGGCCGCAGCTCGCCGTTGCGCTGGCGGCGGTCGGTGGCGGCGTTGAGCGCGGCGAGCAGGCGATCGGGCGCGATCGGCTTGACCAGGAAGTCGGCGGCGCCGGCGCGCATCGCCTCCACCGCCACCGCGACCGAGGTCTGGGCGGTCATCACCAGCAGCGGCAGATCGGGCGCCAGCGCCCTGATCTGGCCGATCAGCTCGGTGCCCTCGGCGCCGGGCAGCCAATGGTCGAGCAGGATGGCGTCGACCTTGGGCTGCTCGGGGTCGACGAGCATCGCCTGCGCCGCGTCGATGTCGGAGGCGCCGCGCACCCACCAGCCGGCGCGGGCGCCGATCGCCGTCACCAGCCGCCGTTGCGCGGGCTCGTCGTCGATCAGCAGCAGGCAGCGCGTCGGATCCGGCCGCATCATTGTCCCTTTTGGCTCCACCGGCCGGTTCTAGACCGGCGGGGGTAAAGTTCGGCTTAATTGGGGCTTCAGCATGGGCGCGCGGCTTGTTAGAAGCGGCGCGCAACCGGCAAGCGAGAGGAACGACATGGCGGCCAAAGGCGACGACAAGGAACTGCTCGTTCATCGCAGGGGCTATGAGAGCTTCATCTCCATGTTCCGCATAGGAGCCGCAATCTGCCTGGTGATCGGCTTCATCGTCATCCTCCTGATCCGCAAATAAGGTGAAGCTCGCGGTCATCAGGGAGACGGCCGAAGGCGAGAGACGGGTCGCCGCGACGCCGGAGACGGCGAAGAAATTCATCGCGCTGGGCGCGGAGGTGGCGGTCGAAGCCGGTGCGGGGCTTGCCGCCTCCTTCGCCGACGAGGATTATCGGGCCGCCGGCGCGACGGTCGGCGCCCGCGACGCGGTGCTGCGCGACGCGGATGCGGTGCTCGGCATCCAGGGGCAGGATGCGGCGGCGCTGACCGGCGCCAAGGCGGGCGCGCTGGTCGTCGCCTCGCTCGATCCGTTCCGGCGGCGCGACCGGGTCGACGCTTATGCGGCGGCGGGGCTGGAGGCGCTGGCGCTGGAGTTCATGCCGCGCATCACCCGCGCCCAGTCGATGGACATCCTCTCCTCCCAGTCGAACCTCGCCGGCTACAAGGCGGTGCTCGACGCCACCGCCGAATATGGCCGGGCGCTGCCGATGATGATGACCGCCGCCGGCACCATCTCCGCCGCGCGCATCTTCGTGATGGGGGTCGGCGTCGCCGGCCTGCAGGCGATCGCCACCGCCCGGCGCCTCGGCGCCATCGTCTCCGCCACCGACGTGCGCGCGGCGACGAAGGAGCAGATCGAAAGCCTCGGCGCCAGGGCGGTGTTCGTCGAGACCGTCAAGGGCATCGAGGGTGAGGGCGCCGGCGGCTATGCCACCGAAATGTCCGATGAATATAAGGCGGCGCAGGCGGAACTGGTCTCGGCCCATATCGCGAAGCAGGACATCGTCATCACCACCGCGCTCATCCCGGGCCGGCCGGCGCCGCGGCTGGTCTCCGACGCGCAGGTGGCGAGCATGCGCCCGGGCAGCGTCATCGTCGATCTCGCCGTCGAGCAGGGCGGCAATGTCGAGGGCGCCGTCGCCGGCGAGATCGTCGAGCGGCACGGGGTGAAGATCGTCGGCCACCGCAACATGCCGAGCCGCCTCGCCGCCGACACCTCGGCGCTCTTCGCCCGCAACATCTACAATTTCCTCTCCGCTTTCTGGGACAAGGAGGCGGGGAAAGTGGTGCTGCCGGACGATGACGAGATCGTGAAGGGCGTGCGGCTGACGCGCGGCGGCGCGGTGGTGAACGAGAGGCTCGGGCAATGAGCCTCGCGCTGGCCGCGGCGATGCTGGCCGGCCAGGCGGCCATGCCGGAGCCGCCGCCGGGCCTGCTTTTCGGTTATTACCGGATGTTCGCCTTCCAGCAGCGCGCGAAGGAGCTCCACTGCCCGGCCGGCAATTTGGACAGCGAGCTCGAGACGATCCGGACACAATTGATTCGTCGATACGGCAAGAAGCCTTTTTCCCCGCCCAGGCCCCCACCCGGCGGTCCGGGAGACTGCGAAACGGCGGTGGTTGTGTACCGCGTGAACCTCACCGATTTCCGCAAGGAGGCCGCAGCCGCGCTCGCGGCTCCGGTGCCAATCATCTCAACGCCGGCGGAGTAGGCCATGGACTTCATCTCGATCCTGTCGATCTTCGTATTGGCCTGCTTCGTCGGCTATTATGTCGTCTGGTCGGTGACTCCGGCCCTGCACACGCCGCTCATGTCGGTGACCAACGCCGTCTCCTCGGTGATCGTGGTCGGCGCGCTGATCGCGGCGGCGGCGGCGGGCGCGCAGGGGGCGAAGTGGCTGGGGCTGCTCGCGGTGGTGCTCGCCAGCGTCAACATCTTCGGCGGCTTCGCGGTGACGGCGCGGATGCTCGCCATGTACAAGAAGAGGGAGCGGCGCTGATGCACCAAGGCGCCGCTTTGCCGAGCTGGGTCGCGCTCGCTTATCTCGTCGCGGGCATCTGCTTCATCCTCGCCCTGAGGGGCCTGTCGAACCCGGAGACGAGCCGGCGCGGCAACCGCATCGGCATGGCCGGCATGACCATCGCCGTGCTGACCACCCTCGTCCATTATGCGCCCTTCTCCAACAGCGAGGACCCGTTTCCCCTGGTCTCCCTGGAGACGCTGGCGGAGATCGTCGGCGCCATCGCCATCGGCGGCGCGATCGGCCTCGTCACCGCCCGCCGTATCGCGATGACGGCGATGCCGCAGCTGGTTGCCGCCTTCCACTCGCTGGTCGGTCTGGCGGCGGTGCTCGTCGCGGCCGCCGCCTATCTCAATCCGGACGCCTTCGGCATCGCCGTCGCCGGCCAAATCCACCAGGTGAGCCGGGTCGAGATGGGGCTCGGCGCGGCGATCGGCGCGGTCACCTTCTCGGGCTCGATCATCGCCTTCCTCAAGTTGAACGGCAACATGTCGGGCAAGCCGATCCTGCTGCCCGGCCGGCACGTCATCAATCTCGGCACCCTGGCGCTGATCCTCGGCCTGATCGCCTATTTCATCACCGACCAGAGCGCCTGGGTGTTCTTCACCGCCATGGCTCTCGCCTTCGCGATCGGCTTCCTGCTGATCATCCCGATCGGCGGCGCCGACATGCCGGTCGTGGTGTCGATGCTCAATTCCTATTCGGGCTGGGCGGCGGCGGCGATGGGCTTCACGCTGCAGAACAGCGCGATGATCATCACCGGCGCCCTGGTCGGAAGCTCGGGCGCGATCCTTTCCTACATCATGTGCCGGGCGATGAACCGCAGCTTCATCTCGGTGATCGCCGGCGGCTTCGGCGGCGGCGACGCGGCGGCCGGCGGCGGCGCGGCGATCGACCGGCCGTGGAAGCGCGGCTCGGCCGAGGACGCCGCCTTCCTGATGAAGCAGGCCGAGCAGGTGATCATCGTCCCCGGCTACGGCATGGCCGTCGCCCAGGCCCAGCATGCGTTGCGCGAGATGGGCGAGCTCCTCAAGAAGGAGGGGGTGAGCGTCAAATATGCGATCCACCCGGTCGCCGGCCGCATGCCCGGCCATATGAACGTGCTGCTGGCCGAGGCGAACGTTCCCTATGACGACGTGTACGAGCTCGAAGACATCAATTCCGAATTCGCCCGCACCGACGTCGCCTTCGTCATCGGCGCCAACGACGTCACCAATCCCGCGGCGAAGACCGACAAGACGTCGCCGATCTACGGCATGCCGGTGCTCGACGTCGAGAAGGCCAAGACGGTGCTGTTCGTGAAGCGTTCGATGGGCGGGGTCGGCTATGCCGGCGTCGACAACGAGCTCTTCTACCGCGACAACACGATGATGCTGCTCTCGGACGCCAAGAAGATGGTCGAAGAGATTGTGAAGGCTCTGGGTTAGCCCGGGGGGCTAACCGCTTCACAATCTCGTCAAGGCCCTGGGCTGAGCGGGGGTTCGGGCGCTTCGCGGTTCGACGAGGCGTTGGGCTGAACGACGAAGGGGAGGGGCGCATGAACATCGGAGCGGTCATCGGCGGCGGGTTCCGCCTGGTCCGGGAGAAGCCGGCGGCGGTGGCCGTCTGGGGGCTGCTCTACATGCTGGCGGTGATCGCCATGACCTTCCTCATGCGCCCGCTCATGCAGGCGCAGATGCAGGCCGGGGGCGGCAATCTGCACGCCGCGTTCGCCGATATCGGCGCGATGATCGGCAGGATGGTCCTGTTCGTCCTGCTGTTCTTCATCCTTTACGTGATCCTCTACGCCGCCTCCCAGCGTGCGGTCCTGCAGCCGGAGCGCCAGAATTTCTTCTATCTCCGGCTGGGCATGGACGAGCTGCGCCTGCTGGCGCTGGCCATCATCTTCGTCATTGGCTTCTATGCCGCGGTGCTGGTGCTGACGGTGATCATGAGCCTGCTCATCGGCCTGCTCGCCGCCGCGACCGGCTCCTTCGGCGTGGCGGCCGGCCTCGCATTGGTCGAATTCCTCGTAATCCTGGTCTTTGCCGTCGGCTTCTTCACGCGCTTCTCGCTGGCTTTTCCGCTGACGATGCTGCGCGGAAAGATCATCATCGGCGAATCCTGGCGGATCACCCGCGGCCGCTTCTGGACGCTTTTCACCGCCTTCCTCGTCCTTTTCCTGATGCTGCTGCTGCTCTGGGCCGCAGTGTCGCTGGTCACCAGCGGCGCCTATTTCGCCCAGCTCGCCAAAAGCGGGCTCGACCCGGTGGCGATGCAGCAGGCGCAGCAGCAGCAAATGGCCCGCCAATTCGGCGGGATCAGTGCGATCCAGGTGATCGGCTGGATCCTCGGCGGAGCGGTCGGCGGCCTCTCCATCGCGATCTGGGGCGGCGCCGTCGCCACCGCCGCCCGGCAGCTGACCTTCGACCCGGACGAGATCGCCGAAACCTTCGCCTGAATCGGCCGGCGCGCAGGGCTGCGCCGGAACGGCCCGGGGGCTATTTCGCCTCCGGCCCCACCAGGCCCGCATCGGCGGCGGCGTTTCCCGGAGCGGCGTCCCGGCCCGGCGCAGGCGTGCGCGTCCCGGCGGCCGTATCGGTCGACTTGCCGGCGATCACCTGCTGGATCGGATAGACCTTGGTGACGAACAGCCCGAAAAAGGCGAGGGAGATGGCGAGGATGATCACGCCAACCACCGAGGATTTGACCGCGATCTTACCCGGTTCGATAGTCACGTCTCCGCCGTCGGCGAGGGTGCCATGGCTCGCCACGGCGAGCTTGTAGCTCGCCCATAGCTGGAGCGTCGCCAGCACCAGGCCGGACAACGTGATGACGACCACGGTCACCAGCAGGACATGGCTGTGGGTGATCTGGGTCGCATAGATGCGGTTGGTGATCTGGCCGTGGGCGATCTTCTGCTCGTCGGAGAGGATGGTGAAGCAGACCCCCTCGAGGTTTCCGATCCCCGCCTGCTCCGGGCTGCGGCCCTGCAGCTGCACCGTCTGCCGCGCCATGCACTCTTCGATCGAGGTCTTGCCCGGGGGCGCGGCTGCTCCCAGGAAGACCAGCAGGCCCAGCAGGCCCAGCAACCAGGCGAGCCTCAACGGATCGTGCCCGCCGTCGCTCCGCATTGGCAGCGGGTTCCCGGCTCAGCCATCTTCCGGACGCGGCAGCGTTTGCCGTCCGGTATCACGCAGATATCGGAGAGATCGACGATCTCGACCTGATCGACTTGCGCGAGCGCCTCCGGCGCGGCGCGGTCGGCGGCGCGCGAAGCGTTGGGCTCCGCTTTCTCCTGCGCATGCGCCACGATGCCGGCGCCCAGCAGCATGGATGCGGCGAAAATACCGCCGGTCAAAACGATCGAACGCCCGCGCCGCTCCGCCATTTCGCTTCCCCCAAAAGGGCCCGCTCACGTCGTCGAATCGGGTTCGGCCGAGGAACCCGGCAACAAGCTGCCACGAACATGCCGCAGCCGCCAGCGCCCAATGGCGGTTTTCTCCAAGGCCGCAGACGCCCCGACAAGCAATTGCCGCGCGAACGGCTGGGGATTGCGGCCCCGCCGCCCGGATGGCAGGGGGAGGAAAGGGCGCTTAGCTCAGTTGGTAGAGCATCTCGTTTACACCGAGAGGGTCGGCGGTTCGAGCCCGTCAGCGCCCACCAGCCCGACGGAAGTCGGAATCCGGAATCTGTTCGACTGATATTGAAACACCGTTCGGGCTGAGCTTGTCGAAGCCCTTTCCTTCTCTTCTGCGGAAAAGGGGAAAGGGAGGGCTTCGACAAGCTCAGCCCGAACGGGTGGTTGATCAATCTGATCGACACCGACTTCAAAGGCTCCTGATCAGCCGGGTGGCGACCGCCAGCCATGGCGGCGCGGCGACGACGATCTGGCGCTGGCCCGGCCCCAGCGGAAGCACGTGGAGCTTGGCCTCCTCGCGGCCGATCAGGCGGCCGAAAAGGAAGCGGTCCGACGGGCGCGGGATGAGCACGTCGCGATTCATCGCCTGCCCATAATCCTCCGGCTCGAGCCGCCGGCACCAGATCTCGTCGCCGCTGCGATAATCGCCGAGACCGGCGGCGACGGCCAATGCGATCGCGCCGGCGCCGGGCTGCGGCGGCACGGCGACCCCCGCGCGGCGCGGCGCATGGGCGCCGTCATGGTCGAGGATGGCGGCGATCGGCAGCTCCTCGCGGTCCGGCAGGTGGACGAGGTCGCCGGCGTCGACGCCGAGCGCGCCGGCGATGCGGTTCAGCCAGCCGACCGAGACGGTGCGCGTCCCCGTCTCGAGCCGGCCGATCGTCTGCGGCGTCGTCGGCGGCCGGCAACGGTCGGCGACGTCCTGCAGGGTCAGCTTCTTCGCCCGGCGGACGTCGCGGATGCGGGTGATCATGGCGGCTCCCCTTAACCGTTCCGGTTCGTTCCTTCTCCTACAACTTCGCCGTCCTGGCAAGAGTCGACGCACGTGGCGTTCGCGCGGCCGCAAGATTAAGGTGACGGCATGCGGCTGGTCCTGCTCCTCGTCGCCTTCCTGCTTGCCGCGCCCGCGGCGCCCGGCGCCGGGCGGGATGGCTTCGTCGTCACCGACGACGGCGTCCGCCTTCATTACCGCATCGAAGGAGAGGGGCCGGAGACGCTGGTCGTCGTCCATGGCGGCCCGGGCAATTCGATGGAATCGATCCGGCCCGATTTCGCACCGGCGGCGCGCCGGCGGCGGGTGATCTATTACGACCAGAGGGGCAATGGCGGCTCCAGCCTGGAGATGGATCCGGCGCGGCTCGCCATCGGCCGGCATGTCGCCGATCTCGAGGCGATCCGCGTCCATTTCGGGCTCGCCAGGATGAACCTGCTCGGCAACAGCTGGGGCGGCCTGCTCGTCTCCTATTACGCGGTCGCCCATCCGGACCGGGTAAAGCGGCTGGTGCTGCACGATCCGGCGCCGCCGGCGCGGCCGTGGCTCGACGCGCTGAACGACGAGCTTGGCCGCCGCAGCCGGCTGCTCCTCGAAGCGGACCGGCGCGCCTTCGCCGCCGCCGCGTCTCCCCAGGCCTGGTACCGCGCCCGCGATCCGCTCGCCGTCTGCCGGACCTTCATGACCATCCTGTTCCGCCTCTACGCCTACGATCCGGACTCGCCCGGCCACGCCCGCGGCGACGCCTGCGCCGGCGGGCCCGAGGCGGTGCGGCGCCAGCTCGTCGTCAACCGGCTGATCTGGGCCGGGCTGCCCGGCTACGATCTGCGGCCCATGCTCGGCCGGGTGAAGGCGCCGGTGCTGATCCTTTACGGCGAGGCGGATCCGGTGCCCCGCGCCGGCGCCGAGGCCTGGGCCGGCGCCTATCCGAATGCGCGGCTGCTGGTCGTCCGCCATGCCGGCCATCTCGCCCATGTCGAGCAGCCAGGCATCTTCTTCGCCGCGCTGGAGACGTTCCTGCGCGGACAATGGCCGGCGGACGGCTGAGCTTCAGCCCAATTTCGGCAGGCCGAGCCGCGGGATCTCGATCGCGGGGCAGCGGTTCATCACCACCTTGAGGCCGGCCGCCTCGGCACGGGCGGCGGCCTCCTCGTTGATCACGCCGAGCTGCATCCAGACCGATTTTGCGCCCGCCGCGATCGCCTCGTCGACCGCTTCGCCGGCGGCCTGGGGACGGCGGAAAATGTCGACCATGTCGATCGGCTCGCCGATCTGGGACAGCTCGCGCCAGACATATTCGCCATGGACGTGCTCGCCGGTGATCTGCGGATTGACCGGCAGGACCCGGTAGCCGCGCTCCTGCAGGTAGCGCATGACGCCGTAGCTCGGCCGGTCCGGGCGGTCGGACGCGCCGATCATGGCGATCGTGCGGGTGCTCGCGAGCAGTTCGGCGATGTCCTCGTCGCGGGTGAGCGGCATGTCCGTCCTCCTTCGTCGGTTACGAAACCGTCAGCACTGGGCCCGGGTTCAACTGCTCGAGCAGCCGCGCCGCCAGGGCCGCGAACACCGCCGCTTCCTCGCCCTCGCCGGCGGCGGGCGGAGTGCCGGCGTCCGAGGCGCGGCGGATCGAGAGGGTGAGGGGAATGCGGCCGAGGAAGGGGATCGCCATCACCTTCGCCGCCGCCTCGGCGCCGCCGGCGCCGAACGGATCGGAAATCTCGCCGCAATGCGGGCAGGCATAGCCCGACATGTTCTCGATCAGGCCGAGCAGGGGCACGTCCATCTTGCGGAACAGGTCGATCGCGCGGGTGGCGTCGATCAAGGCGAGGTCCTGCGGCGTCGAGACGATGACGGCGCCGGCCGGCTTCCATTTCTGGATCAGCGAGAGCTGGATGTCGCCGGTGCCGGGCGGCAGGTCGACGATCAGCATCTCCGCATCGCCCCAGTCGCCCTCGACCAGCTGGCCGAGCGCGCTCGCCGCCATCGGGCCGCGCCAGGCGAGCGCGCTGCCCGCCTCGACCAGCTGGCCGATCGACAGCATGCGCACGCCCCAGGCCTCGACCGGCACGATCTGCTTGTCGGCCATTTCCGGTCGGTCATGATTGCCCATGATCCGCGGCTGGGACGGCCCATAAATGTCGGCGTCGACCAGCCCGACCCTGCGGCCGGCGCGGGCGAGGGCGACGGCGAGATTGGCGGCGACGGTCGACTTGCCGACGCCGCCCTTGCCGCTGCCGATGGCGACGATCGTCCGCTCGACCTTCTCCGCGGTCAGCGCGATGCGGACCTCGGCGATGCCGGGCGCGGCGAGCAAGGCATTGCGGACCTGCGCCTCCAGCGCCTGGCGGCGGCGGGCGTCGAGCCCGGTCGCATCGAGCACGAGGCTGGCGATCCCCGCCTGCAGGCGCAGCGCCGAGGCCCGCGCCGCGGCGTCCGGAACCGAGGCGAGAATTTCGGTCAGTGTCCCATGATCGTCGCTCATCGGCCGCCAGATAGGACGCGCCGGCCCGCTTGCCACTGTTTTTCCGCAGGGGCGGTCCCTATAATGGCAACATGACAAGCTTTCTGGGGTGGGGCAGGCGCTTCGCCGCGACGATGAACGAGAATAAGGGCGGCCCCTGGGGACCGTCCGGCGGCGGTGGCGAGGGAGGCGGAGATGGCGGCGGCGACGGCGGCAGCGGCGGCCCGCGCAGCCCCTGGAGCCAGCCGCCGCGCCGGCGCCGGCCCGTGGTCACGCCCAGCATCGGCTCGATCGACGAATTCCTGAAGAAGAGCCGCGAGCGCTTCGGCGGCCGCTTCCCCTATCAGGACGGCAAGCCCTATTGGCTCTACGGGCTCGGCGTCATCCTCCTGCTCTGGATTCTCTTCACCAGCTTCCACCGGGTCGGCCCGCAGGAGCAGGGCGTCGTCACCCTGTTCGGCAAATACAGCCGGACCGTCAGTTCCGGCGTCAACTTCACCCTGCCGCTGCCGATCGAGAGGATGGAGAAGGTCGACAGCCAGATCCGGTCGATCGACATCGGCGCGACCGGGGGCAGCCAGGAAAACCTCATCCTGACCGGCGACGAGAATATCATCGATCTTGCCTATACCGTCCGCTGGAAGATCCGCGATCCGCAGCTCTATCTGTTCAGCGTCCAGGATCCCCAGGCGACGATCCAGCAGGTCGCCGAAAGCGCCATGCGGGCGGCGGTGGCGACGGTCACGCTCGAGGAGGCGATCGGCGCCGGACGCAGCGAGATCGAGAATCGGGTGCAATTGCTGATGCAGCAGGTGCTCGATCGCTACGGCGCCGGCGTCCGCATCGAAGGCGTCGCGATCCGCCAGTCCGACCCGCCGGCGAAGGTCAACGACGCCTTCAAGGCGGTCACCGCCGCGCAGCAGGATGCGCAATCCTATACCAACCAGGCGCGCGGCTACGCGCAGCAGGTGACGGCGCGCGCCCAGGGCGAGGCGGCGGCGTTCGACAAAGTCTATGTCCAGTACAAGCTGGCGCCGGAAGTGACCCGGCGGCGCATGTATTACGAGACGATGGAGCGGGTGCTGGCGAAGGTCGACAAGACGATCATCGAAGCGCCCGGCGTGGTGCCCTATCTGCCGCTGCCGGAGGCGCGGACCAAGCCGCCGCAAGGGGAGCAGAGGTGAGCCGGACATTGCGCCACCCGATCGCCCTCGCTTTCGCTGCGCTCATGCTGCTGATCGTGGCGGGCGCCACCTTCGCGACCGTGCCGGAAACCAAGCAGGCGGTGATCGTCCGCTGGGGCAAGCCGATCCGCGTGATCAACCCCTATCGCGCCGGCGTCGAATTCGGACAGACCGGGGCCGGTCTCATCGTCCGTACGCCGTTCGTCGAGCAGATCGTCTGGATCGACAAGCGCATCCAGAGCGTCGAGATGGACAATCAGCAGGTGCTCTCGACCGACCAGCAGCGCATGGAGGTCGACGCCTTCGCCCGCTACCGGATCGTCGATCCGCTGAAGATGTACATGTCGGCGCGGACCGAACAGAATGTCAGCGCCCAGCTGCAGCCGATCCTCGGCTCGGCGGCCCGCAACGAGCTCGGCAGGCGGCCGTTCGCCTCCCTGCTGAGCCCCGAACGCGGCCAGATCATGGCGAACATCCGCGCGGCGCTGAACCGGGTCGCCGGCCAATATGGCGCCGAGATCATCGACGTCCGCATCAAGAAGGCCGATCTGCCCGAGGGGACGCTCGAATCCGCCTTCCAGCGGATGCGGACGGCGCGCGAGCAGGAAGCCAATTCGATCAAGGCGCAGGGCTACAAGCAGGCGCAGATCATCCGCGCCGAGGCCGATGCCGAGGCGGCGAGCACCTATGCCGAGGCGTTCAACAAGGATCCGGACTTCTACGCTTTCTACCGGGCGATGCAGTCCTACGAGACGACCTTCGGCACCAACGCCAATGCGCAGCAGAATGCCGATCAGGGGCGGTCCAACATCATCCTTTCGCCGGACAACGAATATCTGCGCGAGTTCAGGGGACGCAAATGATCGCGGCGGCGTCCCCGGCGATCGGGCCTATTCAAATCAGGTTCAGCCGCACCACATAGCTTTGCGAGCATCGGATCGAGCGCCCGGGTCTGCCCGCCCGGGCGCAGCAATATGAGGAGATCTCCAACGTGCGTTACGTCTATGGCCTCACCGCCGCAATTCTCGCCGGCGGCGCCGCCGCCACGCTGACCGTGGGCCCGGTCGGCGCCCAGACCGCCCAGAACGAACCTGGCGCCATCGCCACCGCCGCGCCGCGCGCCGGCGCGCCGATGAGCTTCGCCGACCTTACCGCCCGGCTCGCGCCGGCGGTGGTCAACATCTCGACCAAGCAGACCCTGCGCGTCACCCAGAACAGCCAGCTGCCGCCGGGCTTCGAGGAATTCTTCCGCCAGTTCGGCGCGCCGGTCCCCGAGCAGGACGATAATGGCGGCGGCGGCAGCGGCGGCAATAACGGGCCGGTGACGCAGCGCGGCGGCTCGCTCGGCTCGGGCTTCCTGATCTCGGCCGACGGCTATGTCGTCACCAACAACCACGTCATCTCGCCGGCGCGGACCGGCGCCACGGTCGAGGAGATCACGGTCATCCTCGCCGACCGGCGCGAATACAAGGCGCGCATCGTCGGCCGCGACCAGACCTCCGACCTCGCCTTGCTCAAGATCAACGCCTCCGGCCTGCCCTATGTCCGCTTCGGCGATTCGACCCGGATCCGGGTCGGCGACTGGGTGCTGGCGATCGGCAATCCGTTCGGCCTCGGCGGCACGGTCACCGCCGGCATCGTCTCGGCGCTGCACCGCAACCTGCCGGGCGGCGGCGTCTACGACCGCTACATCCAGACCGACGCCTCGATCAACATGGGCAATTCGGGCGGGCCGATGTTCGATCTCGACGGCAACGTCATCGGCATCAACACCGCCCTCTACTCCCCGACCGGCGGCAATATCGGCATCGGCTTCGCCATTCCGGCCGAGCAGGTCCGCCCCGTCATCGACTCGCTGATGCGCGGCGAGCGCGTCCGCCGCGGCTATATCGGCGTCAGCCTGCAGACGCTGGACGAGGACATCGCCGATTCCCTGGGCCTGCCCAAGAATCAGGGCGAGCTGATCCGCGGCGTCACGCCGGGCGGCCCCGCCGCCCGCGCCGGCATTCAGCAGGGCGACGTGGTGGTGGAGGTCAACGGCAAGCCGGTCACGCCCGACCAGTCGCTGGCCTATCTCGTCTCGCAGCAGCCGGTCGGCTCGCGGATCCCGATCACCCTGGTTCGTGGCGGCCAGCGCCAGACGGTCACCGTGACGGTCGGCGAACGGCCGTCGGAAGACGAGCTCGCGCGGATCAACGGCGTCGGCGACGACACCAATCCGGTGAAGGAGCCGGAGCAGTCGCAGCAGTCGGTCGGCCAGCGCTCGACCCGCGAGGGCCTCGGCCTCACCGTGCAGGCGCTGACTCCGGACATCGTCCGCTCGCTGCGGCTCAACGACCCCAATTTGAAGGGCGTCGTTGTGTCGGCGGTCAATCCGAGCAGCGATGCCGCCGGCAAGGGCATCCAGGTCGGCGACATCATCCTGTCGATCAACCAGCGCGCGACCCGCACGCCGGAGGAAGCCGCGGCCGCGGTCACCGCGGCGCGGGCGGCGGGACGGAAATCGGTGCTGCTCCTCGTCCGGCGCGGCAATACGCCGGCCGGCTATCTCGGCGTCGAGCTGAATCCGCCCGCGGCCGCCCGCTGATCGCTTGCCGCTCCTGTCCCGGCTGGATAGGAGCGGCAAGGTTCGGCAGGAAAGGCATTGCATGGACGAAAGCGGCGCCAGAAGAGAGCTGACGCTGAGGGCGGTGATCCTCGGCGGCCTCATCACCCTCGTCTTCACCGCCGCCAACGTCTATCTCGGCCTCAAGGTCGGCCTCACCTTCGCGACCTCGATCCCGGCCGCCGTCATCTCGATGGCGGTGCTGCGCTGGTTCCGCTCGTCGAGCATCCTCGAGAACAACATCGTCCAGACCGTGGCCTCGGCGGCGGGGACGCTGGCGGCGATCATCTTCGTCCTGCCCGGCCTGGTGATGATCGGCTGGTGGCACGGCTTTCCCTATTGGACGACGGCGGCGATCACCGGGACGGGGGGCATCCTCGGCGTCCTCTTCTCGGTGCCGCTGCGCCGTGCGCTCGTCGTCGACACGCCGCTTCCCTATCCGGAAGGGCGGGCGGCGGCCGAGGTGCTGCGGGTCGGCTCCGAATTGCGCGAAGGCGCCGAGGAGAGCGCCAGGGGCCTTTCGGTGCTGGTGTGGAACAGCCTCGCCTCGGCCGGCTTCGCCATCCTCACCCAGACCCGGCTCGTCGTCGCCGAAGCCGCGACCTGGTTCCGGGTCGGACCGGGCGCGACCGGGATCAACGGCGGCCTCTCCTTCGCTCTGGTCGGCGTCGGCCACCTCGTCGGCATCTCGGTCGGCGCGGCGATGGGGCTCGGCCTGGTCATCGGCTGGTGGGTGCTGCTGCCGGTCCTCACCGCCCAGCATCCGCTTCCCGGCGGTCCCGAAGCCTGGGCGGGCGCGGTCTTCACCAGGGATGTGCGCTTCTTCGGCGCCGGCGTGATCGGCGTCGCCGCGGTCTGGACCCTGCTGAAGATCGCCGGGCCGGTGCTCGGCGGCATCGGCTCGGCGATGGCGGCGAGCCGCGCCCGCCGCGGCGGCGCGACGATGACGCTCGAGGAAAGGGACATCCCGATCGGCATCGTCGCTTTGGGCTCGCTGGCGATGCTGGTGCCGATCGCCTGGCTGCTGTGGACCGTCATCGCCGGCGGCCCGCTGGCCGGTTCGGCGCCCTTGCTGATCGGCGGGGCTCTGGTCTTCGTGCTCGTCATCGGCCTGATGATCGCCGCCGTCTGCGGCTATATGGCGGGGCTGATCGGTGCGTCGAACAGCCCCGTCTCCGGCATCGGCATCCTGGCGGTGGTCGCCGCCTCGCTGATGCTGGTCGGCCTGTTCGGCCGCCATGCGCCGGCCGGCACGACCCAGGCGCTGATCGCCTATGCCCTGATCGTCACCGGCATCGTGTTCGGCGTCGCCACCATCTCCAACGACAATCTCCAGGATCTGAAGACCGGGCAATTGGTCGGGGCGACGCCGTGGCGGCAGCAGGTCGCCCTGATCATCGGCGTCGTCTTCGGCTCGCTGGTGGTGCCGCCGGTGCTCGACCTGCTGAACACCGCCTTCGGCTTCAGCGGCGCCGCCAATGCCGGCCCCAACGCGCTGCCGGCGCCGCAGGCGGCACTGATCTCCGCCCTCGCCAAGGGCGTGCTCGGCGGCAACCTCAACTGGACGATGATCGGCCTCGGCGCCGCCGCGGGCGTCGCCTTCATCATCCTCGATGAGCTGCTCGGCCGCTTCAAATTGCTGCGCCTGCCGCCGCTCGGCATCGGCATCGGCATCTATCTGCCGATGAGCGTCATCCTGCCGACGGTGGTCGGCTCGGTGCTCGGCTGGTTCTACGACCGTTGGGCGGACCGCCAGGCCAAGGCCGAGTTCGCAAGGCGGATGGGCGTGCTCACCGCGACCGGCATGATCGTCGGCGAGAGCCTGTGGGGCGTCGCCTTCGCCGGCATCGTCGCCGCCTCGGGCAGCGACGCGCCGCTCGCCCTGGTGGGCGAATCCTTCGCGCCGGTGGCGCTGATCGGCGGCACCATCCTGTTCGTCGCGCTGACCTGGTTCCTCTACCGCCGGACGACCCGCCTCGTCGTCTGAGGCGAAGAGTCGGTCACGGTTTGGATTGAGTCACACGCTCCCTGCTCCCCGGCGAAAGCCGGCAACAGGATTCGAAATGATCCGTGACCCTGGCTACCGCGCCTTTGCTTCGAACCAGCGGGTGATTTCGGGCAGCCGCGTCTCGCGGATGCGGATGCGGTCGCGGATCGAGGCGATGGCGACGTCCGCCGGCCGCCGCGACTGCGGCGTCATGTTGCGGGCCGCAAAGGCTTCGAGCTTGCCGATCATCGCCGGGTCCGACGAGCCGGCGGCGAGGCCGGGCAGGTAGCGCGAGCGCGACGAGGAATCAACCAGCGCCTCGACCCGCTCGCGGTTGCGCAGCGCGTAATCGAAGGCGAGGTCGGGATGCTCGGCGGCGACCGCGGCGACGATGTTCGGACTGGTCGTCGGCCCCGGCTCGTCGGTCAGAGCGAGGTCGAGCGCGCGCTGGGCCAGCGCCGGATCGTGGGCGGCGCCGAGCATCCGGTAGAGCTGCGCCCGCACCAAGGGATTGCGCTCGGCCCTGGCCTCGGCGTGGAGCCGGTCCCAACCCGCCGGATCGATGTTGCGCGCGACGACCCCAAGGATGGTGGTGCGCAGCGGCCCCGCCGTGGCGAGCGGATCGCCGGCGGCATGGAGCCGCGTCGCCTCGGCGACGACCTGCGGATCGCCCCAGTCGCCCAGCGCGCCGATCAAGGTGGCGCGAAGGACGGCGCTGATCGCCGGCTCGTTCGGCCGCGGCCGCCAGCCGATATGCTGCAGCACCGGCCCGAGCTTCGCCGAAGCGTAACGCGCGACCATCGCCTGGCGCGCCGGGTCGGCCGCATACATGTTGTAGACTTGGAGCAGGATCGCGGCGGCGCGGTCGTAAAGCACCGGATTGGCGTCGGCCGGCACCGCGTCGACCATGTCGAGTGCCGGCGCCGGCGATTCGTAGCCGGCGAGGCCGAGGCCCCAATTGTCGGCGAGCAGGCCGATCTGGTCGACCGGCTTCAGCCGCGCATAAGCGCGGGTCAGCGCGCGCAGCATGTCGGGCGTGTAGAGCGTCCGGTAATAGCCGGTCTGGCCGCTGTTGAGGAGGATCGGGCCGCAGCCGGCGACGGCGAGGCTGCCGGCGCCGCCGGCGACGACGGCGCGGGCCGGCGCCGCGCCGAGGGAGGCGGCGATGACCGGAACGCGCCAGGCGAGCGGCGGCTTGTCCCGCCGGTCGCGGCTGAACTCGCTCTGGCGCAGCGCCAGCATGGTCTTGCCGCCGCGGCAGGCGGCGCTCTCGACCCGGATCAGGGGCACGCCCGGCTGCAGGGTGAAATCATGGGCGATGGCGGCGACCGGTTTCCCCGCCGCCCGCTCGACCGCCGCCCACAGATCGTCGGTCTGGGTGTTGGAGAGGCGGTGGGCGCGGATATAGGCCTGGACGCCGCGCCGCCAGGCGTCGGAGCCGACATAATCTTCGAGCATCGTGATCACCGCCTCGCCCTTGCGGTAGGTGATCGAATCGAAGGCCTGGCTGATCTGGTCGACCGTGGTCAGATGCTGGACGATCGGGTGGGTGGTCGCCACCGAATCGAGCCCCATCGCCGCCTCGCGGCCGTCGACGATGTCGAGCTCCGGCTGCCATTCGGGATGCAGCGCCGCGGTCGCCTTGGTCGCCATCCACGAGGCGAAGCCCTCGTTCAGCCAGAGATCGTCCCACCAGGCCATGGTGACGAGGTCGCCGAACCATTGATGCGCCATCTCATGGGCGGCGACGCCGAAGATGCGCTGCCGGCTGGCCTCGCTGGTGATGGCGGGATCGAGCAGCAGCACGCTTTCGAAGGTGAAGATCGCGCCCCAATTCTCCATCGCGCCGAAGAACTGGCTGCTGCCCGGGCCGGCGACATTGTCGAGCTTGGGGAGCGGGTATGGGGTGCCGAAATAATGATTGTACCAGGGCAGGATCTGGGCCGCGCCGGTCAGCGCCCAGCGGCCGTTCTCGCCGCTGCCGCGCTTGGTGACGACGCCGATCTCGGTGCCGGCGGCGCGGGTGGTGATCCGGTCGAACTCGCCGATGCCGAGGAACAGGAGATAGCTCGACATTGGCGGGGTGGTCATGAAGGTGACGGTCTTCATGCCGTTGGGCTGCGGGTGGGTGCTGGCCGCCGGCATGTTGCCGACGACGTCGTTGCCGGCCGGCACGGTGACGGTCAAAGTATAGGGCGTGCGGAAGCGCGGTTCGTCCCAGCTCGGGAAGAAGCGGCGGGCGTCCGGCGCCTCGAACTGGGTGAAGAGCGCGCGCTTGCGCCCGGCGGCGCTGTCGTAATCGAGCGCGAAGAAGCCGGCGGCCTGCTGATAGATCTTGCCGCGATAGTCGATGACGAGCCGGTAGCGGCCCGGCGCGATGATGGACGGGAAGGCCATGGTCGCGGTCTGCGCATCCTCGTCCATGCGGACGTTCGTCGCCTCGACCGGCCGCGCGCCGCCGGGAAGGGCCGCCAGAATCACCTTGCGGAACTGCATGTCCACGGCGTTCAAGGTGATCTCGCGGACCGGCTGGAGAACGTCGATGTCGATCGTCGCGCTGCCGGAGAAAGCCAGCTTCTCGGCGTCGGGAAGGATGTTCAACGTATATTGCGCCGGCCGCACGCTCTTCGGCAGCTGGGTCGGGATGTCGCGCTGCTCGAGCGGCGGCAACGTCGGCGCCGTGGCCCCGGCGCGGCGCGCGGGCGCGGCCTGGCCGGCGACGACGGGGAGGATGGCGAGGGCAAGGAGCGAGCAGGCGGTACGAAAGCGCATTCGGGAATCTCCGGCGGTGCGGGGTTCCGGCTCCTTGCGCGCGGCCTTGGGCTTGTCAAATCAGCCCTAACGACGCACCACCTGTCTTGTGATGACGAATGTTCGCGCCGCGGTCTGATCGCCTTCCGCAAGTGTGCTCATTCGCCTCTTCGCCCCAGACGGCGTTGTGGCTGGGAGGATATGGCCGTGGTGAAAATGGTCCCGGCGCCAATCAAATGGTCGCGCTGGTTTATTTCCTTCGGATGCGCCTTGGCCCTCGCCATACTGATAACCAAAATATTTTCGTCGGAACGAGAGGTGAAGGCGGCTTTGAAGGAGCGCTTCCCTAACGAGGCGCCGGAGCTAGTGGTCAACAATTGGCGATATCGAGGCGTGATCTGCGGCACCTTTCGATTGAACCCGCGTGCAAAGGCAGAAGCGCCGACTCCCTTCATCTACGTGAGCAAGACGTCTGTGCTTTCGCCGCCCGAGGCATTGCTAATCGTTGGAGAGAAGCAAGTGGCCCACGCGAAATTCAAACATCTTTGTTGACACGATTCAATAGCCGAAGAGCGCCGAGATCTCCGCTCCCTGGAGCACGTGGGCGCGAAGATCTGACGGGCTCCACAGATGCTCGACCCCGGCCTCGCGCTGGCGGATGAGCGAGACGATCGCCTCGTTGACCGGCGTCGCCCGCCCGACCTTCTTGCCGAGCTTCACCACCTCGCCGTTCAGGTAATCGATCTCGGTCGGCCGCCCGGCAGCGAGATCGTCGAACATGGACGAGCGTGCCCGGGCGTCGATCTTCTGCGCCTTGAGGAAGAGCGAGAAGATCGCGTTCGGCGCACCGATGACGTGCGGCAGCAGGCGCGGCGGCACCGGGCCGATCTTGGCCGGCTCGATGCCGGCGGCCTCCAGCACGGCCAGCGCCTCGACGATCGAGGCGGCGACGACGCGGCGATAGTCGCGCTCGCGCAGCTGCTCGA